>DAISWF010000131.1:7316-15726 GCA_036826495.1 Burkholderiaceae bacterium | reverse complement strand
CCTGCCGGCCGGCGGCAACTTCGTCGAGCCGACGCTGTTCACCGGCGCCCGCACGTCGATGCGCATCGCCCAGGAAGAGATCTTCGGCCCGGTGCTGACGGCCATTCCGTTCGACGACGAGGCCGAAGCGGTCACTATCGCCAACGACGTGCGCTACGGTCTCGCCGGCTATCTGTGGACCGCCGACGTCGGCCGCGCGAACCGGGTGTCGCTGGCGCTGGACGCCGGCATGATCTGGGTCAACTCCGAGAACGTGCGCCATCTGCCGACGCCGTTCGGCGGCATGAAGTCCAGCGGCATCGGCCGCGACGGCGGCGACTACAGCTTCGATTTCTACATGGAGACCAAGAACGTCGCGCTGTCGTACGGTGTGCACAAGACCGCTCGGATGGGAGTCTGACGACCATGACCACCGCCACCGGTGCCACGACCGCCGCCGCCCCCGCCGCCCCCGCAGGCACCACGGGCACCGCCGGCACCGCTGCGGCCCGTGGGCCGCAGTCGGCCGCGGGCCGCCAGCGCTTCAGCGACGCCGAGTGGGCGCTGCGCCAGGACCTGGCCGCCTGCTACCGGGTGTTCGCGATGATCGGCTGGACCGAGCTGATCTACAACCACATCACCGTGCGCGTGCCCGGCCCCGAGCGGCATTTCCTGATCAACCCGTTCGGCCTGCACTACAGCGAGGTCACCGCGTCGAACCTGGTGAAGATCGATCTGGCCGGCAACATCGTCGGCGAGTCGGACTGGCCGGTGAATCCGGCGGGTTTCACGATCCACGGCGCGACCCACGCCGACCTGGAGGGCGCGCACTGCGTGATGCACACGCACACCACCGCCGGCATGGCGGTGGCGTGCAGCCAGGCGGGCCTGTCGTACAGCAACTTCTACAGCGCCCAGTTGCACGACAAGGTCGCCTATCACGACTTCGAAGGCATCACCGTCCATGCCGACGAAGGGCCGCGGCTGATCCGTTCGATCGGCGGCCGGCCGGCGGTGATCCTGCGCAATCACGGGCTGCTCGCATGGGGCGACGATCTGCCGCGCACGTTCGCGATCCTGTGGCTGCTGAACCGCGCCTGCGAGATCCAGCTCGCGTCGACCGCGATGGGCCCGGTGATCGAGGTGCCGGAGGCGGTCCGCCGCAAATGCACCGCCGACTCGCTGCAGTTCGACCCACGCTTCGGTGCCGGCCGCGACATGTTCGATGCGCTGGTGCGGCAGGTCGACCGGCTCGACCCCGGCTACCGGCAGTGAACCCAGGGCCCGCTGACTCGCGCCGGCCTGGCATCGCGGCACAGGGCATCGAAGCGCATGATCGGGGCGGTGTGATAACAGGGTCCTGTGGCAGCAAGGCTGCGTGACATCGAGGTTCATGGCATGAAGGTCTGCATCATCGGCGCCGGCGCGATCGGCGGCTTCATCGGCGCGAAGCTGGCCGCGGCCGGCCGGTGCGAAACCAGCGCGCTGGCACGCGGCGCCACGTTGACCGCATTGCGCGAGCACGGTTGGCGGCTGCGCACCGCCGACGGAGCGTTGGTCACCGGCCGGGTGACGGCCAGCGACCACCCCGACGCACTAGGCCCGCAAGACCTGATCGTCATCGCCGTCAAGGGCCCGGCGTTGCCCGAGGTCGCCCGCACCATCGCGCCGCTGCTCGGCCCCGACACCGCCGTGCTGCCGGCGATGAACGGCGTGCCGTGGTGGTTCTGCCAGGGGATCGCCGGCGTCGGCGATGCGCCGCTGCAAAGCGTCGATCCGGGCGGCGCGATCGCCGCGGCGATCGCGCTGCCGCGGGTGATCGGCTGCGTCGTCCATGCCAGCACCTCGACACCGGAGCCGGGCCTGGTCCAGCAGAAGATGGGTCAGCGGCTCATCATCGGCGAGCCGGCCGGCGGCCGCAGCGAACGCGTCAGCCGCCTCGCGGAGCTGCTCGCCGGAGCCGGCTTCGACGTCGATCACTCGGCCGACGTGCGCCAGGACATCTGGTACAAGCTGTGGGGCAACATGACGATGAACCCGGTGTCGGCGATCACCGGCGCGACGATGGACCGCATCCTCGATGACGAGCTGGTGCGCGGCTTCTGCTCGTCGGCGATGCGCGAGGCGCAGGCGATCGGCGCCAAGATCGGCTGCCCGATAGCCGAGACCCCGGAGGACCGTCATGCGGTGACCCGCAAGCTCGGCGCATTCAAGAGCTCGATGCTGCAGGACGTCGAGGCCGGCCGCCCGCTGGAGCTCGACAGCCTGGTCGCCGCGGTGCGCGAGCTCGGCGGGCGGGTCGGCGTCGCGACCCCCAGCATCGATGCGCTGCTGGGGCTCACGCGGCTGTTCGGGCGGGTGTGCGGGCTCTATCCGCTGGCGGGCTGATCGGGGATCGGGCGCGGCGCTGGCCAGGACGGGCGCCGCAGTCACTTCAATCCAGCGAAACGCCGGCCTTCCTCACCAGCCGCGCATAGCGTTCCTGCTCGGTCCGGAAGAACTGCGCCGCCGCTTCCGGCGTCGTCGGGTCGATCACGTTGTCCTGCCGGGCCATCGCGGCCTTGACGTCGGCATCGTTGAATGCCGCCACCACGGCCTCGTGGATCCGCCTGACCTGCGCCGGCGCAAGGCCCTTCGGCCCGATGACGGCGAACCAGCCCGCGACGTCGACGTCCGGGAACCCCTGCTCGGCGATCGTCGGCACCTCCGGCAGCGACGCCACGCGCTGCTTGCCCATCACGCCGATCGCGCGCAGTGCGCCGCTCTTCAGATGCCCTTGCACCACCGGCACGGCGGCCACGCCCATCTCGATCTGGCCGCCGATCAGGTCGGTGATCAGCGGCCCCATGCCCTTGTAGGGAACGTGCCTGATCTGCACGCCGGCGGCAGCGACGAACATCTCTCCCGCCAGGTGGATGATGGTGCCGTTGCCCGACGAGCCGTAGTTGTACTGGTCGGGCCCGGCCTTCAGGAAGGCCTGCAGTTCCCTGGCGGTCCGGGCGGGCACCTTGGCGGGATTCACGACCAGCACGAACGGCGAACCGCCGACGACGGTGATCGGCGTGATGTCGTTCAGGCTGTCGTAGGGCATCTTCCTAAAGACGCTCGGATTGACCGCGTGATTGTTGGACACGAAGGCGATCGTGTTGCCGTCCGGCGGGGACTTGATCAGCGCCTGGGTGCCGGTGATGCCGCCGGCGCCGGGCAGGTTCTCGACGACCACCGGTTGTCCGCCCAGCGCCTTCGACAGCGCGGGCTGGGCCGAGCGGACGATGACGTCGACACCGGATCCTGCGCCGACCGGCAGGATGACGCGCAGCGGCGAGGTCGACTGCGCGAACGCGGCCGCGCCGTTCAGCGATGCGGCGAGGGCACCCGCCGCGACGATACGGCGCCGGCGGTACGAAATCGGGGTCATCAGCGTGTCTCCTGGATTGTGCGTTTCGTGGGGGCTCAGGAACGGGATGGCAGCGCGGCGAGGGTCGCCTCGGTGTCCTCGCCGATCCGTGGCAGCGGTTTGCGAACGCCCAGGCGCCGGCCGCCCAATGTCAGGGGCAGCAGGATCGTCCGGGTGATGCCGCCGTCGTCGGTGGTCATCGGCACCATGCCGCCGCTCTGCAGCAGGTGCGGGTCGTCGACCAGTTCGTCCGGACGGGTGATCGGTGCATACGGCAGGCCCGCTTCCTCGAGGCGCGCCGACAGGTCGGCCTTGTCCTGCGACGCCATCGTCTCGCCCAGCGACTTCAGCAACTGCGGCCGGACCGCCACGCGCTGCGCATTGGTGGCCAGCGCGGGATCGGCGGCCAGGTCGGGCCGGTCGATGACGCGGCACAGCGTCTGGAACTGTCGGTCGCTGGTGGCCGCGACGAAGAGCTGCTCGCCGCCGGCCAGCGTGAACACGTCGTACACGCTCCAGGCCGACACCCGCGAGGGCATCGGCGGAGGGGCCTCGCCCGTCATCAGGAACTGCTGCACGTGCTGCGCCGACAGGAACGCGCAGTTCTCGAACAGCGCGCTCTGGATTTCCTGGCCGCGGCCGGTCCGCTCGCGTTCGCGCAGCGCCGCGAGCACGCCGATCGCGCCGAACATGCCGCCCATGATGTCGTTGACCGACGTGCCCGCCCGCAGCGGCCGGCCCTCCGGGCCCGTCATGTACGACAGGCCGCCCATCATCTGCACGACTTCGTCGAGCGCGGTGCGATGCTCGTACGGCCCCGGCAGGAAGCCCTTGTGCGAGACGTAGATGAGCCGCGGGTTCGCCTGCGACAGCGCTTCGTAGCCGAGGCCGAGCCGGTTCATCAGGCCGGGGCGGAAGTTCTCGATCACCACGTCGGCCGTGGCGATCAGGGCCTTCGCCCTGCACAGGTCCGCGTCGGTCCGGACGTCCAGCACGACGCTCTTCTTGTTGCGGTTGAACGAACGGAAGAAGCCGATGCCCAGGCCCGGAAGATCGCGAGTCTTGTCGCCGGCGGGCGGCTCGACCTTGATCACCTCGGCGCCGAGGTCGGCAAGGATCATGCCGCAGGTCGGCCCCATCACCATGTGGGTGAACTCCACGACGCGCACGCCGGTCAGCGGCAGCGCCTGGGAAGAGGTGTCGCTCATCGTTTCCCTCGGATTCAGATGTTCGATGGCAGCCCGGCCCGCCACAGCGTACCGTGCAAGGTCTCGCCGGGCAGCCAGCCGGCCAGCCCGGCGCGCAGCGCGAGCAGCCGTTCGATGTCGATGCCGGTGCCGATCGCCATGCTCTGCAGCATGAACGCCAGGTCCTCCGTCGCGGCATTGCCGCTGGCGCCCGGCGCATGCGGGCAGCCGCCCAGGCCGGCGAGGCTCGCATCGAAGCGGGCCACGCCGGTTTCGAGCGCCGCCAGCACGTTGGCCAGCGCCAGCCCGCGGGTGTCGTGGAAGTGGCCGCAGCACAGCCGCTCGCCGGCCAGCTCACGCGCCGCGCCGAACAGCTCGCGAACTGCCCGCGGGCCGGCGAAGCCGACGGTGTCGGCCAGGCTCACCCGGTCCGCGCCCGCATCGAGCAGCGCCTGCAGGCAGCGCAGCACCTCGGCCGGTTCGACCCGGCCCTGCAACGTGCAGCCGAACGCGGTGCCGATGCCGCCTTCGATCAGCGTCTTCGATCCGGCCGCATCGCGGGCGGCGCGGATCCGCGCGACCTCGGCGATCACCTCGTCGGGGGTCTTGCGCAGGTTCGCCAGACTGTGCGCCCGGCTCGCCGACAGCGGCAGCAGCATCAGGTCGGCGCCGGCCTCGATCGCCCGCGCCGCGCCGCGCAGGTTGGGCACCAGCACCGACACCGAAAGCCCCGGCAGCGTGCGCGCGAACGCGACCAGCTCGGCGGTGTCGGCCAATTGCGGCAGCAGCCGCGGCGGCACGAACGAGCCGACCTCGATCTCGCGCAGGCCGGCCGCATGGGCCTCGCGGATCCACTGCAGCTTGCGTTCGGTCGGCAGGATCGTGCCGATGCTCTGCAGGCCGTCGCGCAGGCCGACCTCGCGGATCACCACCTGGTCGGGAACGAACGGCATGCGGGTCTCCTTCCGGCCAGTCGGCGCTGGCGATGGTGGATTCTCAGGCTTTCCGGAAGACGGCAGAAGTGGTAATTTGGAAAGGACGTTTTTTCTTGGCGGAAACGCTGTTGCGCGACATCGATCTCAAGACCCTGCGTCTGCTGGTATCGGTCTGCGACTTCCAGAACATGTCGCGGGCCGCGCGGCATGCCAACATCGAGACGTCGGCGATCAGCAAGCGCATCGCGCAGCTCGAAGCCGACCTCGGCACGCCGCTGCTGGAACGCGCGCGGCGCGGCGTGCATCCGACCGAGGCCGGCCTGGCGGTGCTCGAGCATGCGCGGCAGGTGCTGTTCACGCTGGACCGGATCGCCGACGATGCCGCGTCGTTCGGTGCCGGCGTGCGGGGCCATGTGCGGCTGGTCGCCACCGCGTCGGCGGTGGCCGAGTCGCTGCTCGACGACGTGGCCTCGTTCATGCGGCAGCCCGACCACCGCAACATCCGCATCGACATCGAGGAGCGGACCTCGCTCGAGCTGGTGCGCCAGGTGCGCGATGGCCGCGCGTCGATCGGCGTGTGCTGGAACGGCACCGACCTGCAGGGGCTGCAGCATCGCGAGTACCGCCGCGACCGGCTGGCGCTGGCCGTGCATCCCGATCATCCGCTGGCCAGGCGCAGGTCGCTGCGCTTCGAGCAGACCCTGGAGCACGACCACGTCGGGCTGCCGCCGGCCAGCGCGGTGAACCTGATGCTCGGGCGCGCCGCCGCGCGTGCCGGCGCGCGGGTGTCGTTCCGCGTCATCGTGTCGAACTTCGACGCGGCGTTCCGGGTGGTCGCGGCCAATCTCGCGATCAGCGTCGTGCCGGTGCAGATCGGCGAGCAGTACGCCCGGCTGCTCGACGTGAAGCTGGTGCCGCTGACCGATCCGTGGACCGAGCGCACGTTCGTCGTCTGCTTCACCGACTACGACGCGCTGCCGCCGGCTTCGCAGCGGCTGGTCGATCATCTGGTCGAGCGTGCCGCGCGGGCCGGCCGGCCGGCGGCGCGGTCGGTTGGGTCGGTTGGGTCGGCGCGGTCGGCGCGGATCGCGCAGCGACGGCGTCCGAACGGCGGCCGCGGCCCATAGCGCCCACCACGCTTGCAGGCCGCGCGCGTACCCACCCGCCTGCCGCGGCTGTATGCTCCCGCCTGAGATCACGACCCCGCGCTGCACGATGGCCCAGCACGTCTCCGAGACCCCCGCGACCCAGTTCCTGAAGAAGCATCAGGTGCCGTACGGCGAGCATCCGTACGACTACGTCGAGCACGGCGGCACCGGCGAATCGGCCCGCCAGCTCGGCGTCGACGAACATGCGGTGGTCAAGACCCTGGTGATGCAGGACGAGAACGCGCGGCCGCTGATCGTGCTGATGCACGGCGACCGCACGGTGTCGACCAAGAACCTCGCGCGGCAGGCCGGCCACAAGCGGGTCGAACCGTGCAAGCCGGAGGTCGCCAACCGGCACACCGGCTTCCTGGTCGGCGGCACCTCGCCGTTCGGCACCCGCAAGACGCTGCCGGTGTTCGTCGAACGCACGGTGCTCGAGCTGCCGCGGATCTACATCAACGGCGGGCGCCGCGGCTACCTGGTGTCGATCGAACCCGCGGTGCTGACCCGGCTGCTGGCCGCCCGGCCGGTGGACTGCGCGCTGAAAGACTGATCGGACGCCGAAGGACTGACCCGATGCAATACCTGTGGAACGTCGCCGCGATCGTCGCGGCTTATCTGATCGGCTCGGTGTCGTTCGCGGTCGTCGTGTCGAAGCTGATGGGGCTGCCCGATCCGCACAGCTACGGCTCGAAGAATCCGGGCGCGACCAACGTGCTGCGCACCGGCAACAAGGCAGCGGCGGTGCTGACCCTGCTCGGCGATGCGCTGAAAGGGCTGGCTGCGGTGCTGCTCGCCAGGTGGCTCGCGCCGCAGCTCGGCTTCGGCGAATGGACGCTGGCCGGCGTCGCGCTGGCCGCCTTCGTCGGCCACCTGTATCCGGTGTTCCACCGCTTCGCGGGCGGCAAGGGCGTGGCCACCGCCGCCGGCGTGCTGCTCGGCATCAACGCATGGCTCGGGCTGGCGACGCTGGTCACCTGGATCATCGTCGCGTTCTTCTTCCGCTACTCGTCGCTGGCCTCGCTGGTGTCGGCGGTGTTCGCGGTGTTCTATTACGTGCTGCTGTTCGGCATGCGGCCGGCCGCGCTGGCGATCACCGTGATGAGCGCGCTGCTGATCTATCGCCACCGCCGCAACATCGCGAACCTGCTGGCCGGCAAGGAGGGGCGGATCGGCGAGAGGAGCACCGGGGGTGCGGTCACAGGCAAGCCGTCTGCGGTTGCAGGCAAACCGTCTGCAGGCGCAGGCAAACCGTCGGGCGACGCAGACAAGTCACCGGCGGGCGCGGGGGACAGGGCGTCTCGCCACGGCGGAACCGGTCGGCGCGCCTGAGCGGTCGCGGCGCGCGGCGCGCATCGGTCACCGGCAAACCCACACCGGCGCGGAGAAGGCACGGCCACGGTCACACGGAAGCTGACGATGCCACGCATCGGAGTCGATCTCGGCGGCACAAAGATAGAGGTCATCGCGCTCGACGATGCGGGCCACGAACGGTTGCGCGAGCGGCGTGACACGCCGGCCGGCGACTACGACGGCACGTTGCGGGTCATCGCAGCGCTGGTCGGCCGGGCCCGGCAGGCGGCGCCGGGCGCGACGATCGGCGTCGGCATCCCGGGGGCGCCGTCGTTGCGCGACGGCACGATCAAGAACGCGAACTCTACGGTGCTGATCGGCAAGCCGCTCGCCGACGATCTGCAGCGGCTGCTCGGCCAGCCGGTGCGGCTCGAGAACGATGCGAACTGCTTCGCGATGTCGGAGGCGGTC
>DAISWF010000131.1:0-7306 GCA_036826495.1 Burkholderiaceae bacterium | reverse complement strand
GGGCGCCGGCGCATCGGTCGTGTTCGGCGTGATCCTGGGCACCGGCGTCGGCGGCGGTCTGGTCGTCGACCGCCGGCCGCTCGCCGGCATCAACGCGATCGCCGGCGAGTGGGGACACAACCCGCTGCCGCCGATCGCGCAGGCCGGCCTCGGCGACGAAGCCGATCGCGCGCTGGCGGCGCAGGAGCAACCGGGCCCGCGCTGCTACTGCGGCCGCTTCGGCTGCGTCGAGACCTGGCTGTCGGGGCCGGGCCTGCAGGCCGACCACCGGCGTGCCACCGGCCGTATGCTGGCCGCGCCGGCACTGGTCGCCGCGGCGCATGCCGGCGACGCCGACGCCCGCGCGTCGCTCGACCGCTACGTCGACCGCCTGGCCCGCGCACTGGCCATCGTCATCAACATCGTCGACCCCGACGTCATCGTGCTCGGCGGCGGCCTGAGCGCGATCGACGAGCTCTATCGGCGGGTGCCGCAGCGCTGGTCCCGCTACGTGTTCTCCGACCGGGTGGATACCCGGCTGCTGCGCAACCTTCACGGCGATTCGTCGGGCGTGCGCGGCGCGGCCTGGCTGTGGCCGGCTGCCGGCTGACCGGGCGGAGTTCGGCGCTCCGCCGGCCCCGGCTCCCGACGTCCCCGGCGCCGCGCCTCCGGCAGTCGTTCAGCCGACCGGCTCCAGTTCCTCCAATGGCCAGCGCGGCTTGACGGTGAAGTCCACCGGCACGCCC
The DNA here is from genome assembly GCA_036826495.1 of Burkholderiaceae bacterium. Taxonomy (GTDB): domain Bacteria; phylum Pseudomonadota; class Gammaproteobacteria; order Burkholderiales; family Burkholderiaceae_E; genus DAISWF01. Next base: position 6,581 of record DAISWF010000131.1, on the reverse strand, counting down.
GGCCGTTCGCCGGCGGCCAGCCGCAGTGCGCCGGCGAACGCGATCATCGCGCCGTTGTCGGTGCACAGTGCCTGCTCGGGGAAATGGACCTCGAAGCCGTGCCGCCGCTGCTCGGCCGCCAGCAGCTCGCGCAGCCGCCGGTTCGCGCTGACGCCGCCGGCGACCACCAGCCGCCGGGGTGCAGCTTCGTCTGCGGCAACCGTCGTCGCCTGCACCGCCGCCACCGATTTCGCGACCAGCACGTCGACGATCGCCGCCTGCACCTCCGCCGCCAGATCGGCGCGCGCCTGCTCGTCGGCCAGCCCCTTGCGGACGGCGGTCAGCACCGCGGTCTTCAGGCCGCTGAAGCTGAAATCCAGGTCGCCAGACCTCAGCATCGGGCGCGGCAGCCGGAACCGCCCGGGCTGCCCCGACTCGGCCAGCTTCGCGATCGCCGGCCCGCCCGGATAGCCCAGGCCCATCAGCTTCGCGCTCTTGTCGAACGCCTCGCCGGCTGCATCGTCCAAGGTGTCGCCCAGCAGCCGGTAGCGGCCGATGCCGGTCACCTCCATCAGTTGCGTATGCCCGCCCGACACCAGCAGCGCGACGAACGGAAACGCCGGCGGCCGCTCGGCCAGCAGCGGCGACAGCAGGTGGCCCTCCAGATGGTGCACGCCGATCGCCGGCACGCCCAGCGCCAGCGCCATCGCGCTGCCCACCGACGCGCCGACCAGCAGCGCACCGGCCAGCCCCGGGCCGCGGGTATAGGCGATCGCATCGAGATCGGCCGGCTCAAGCCCCGCCTCGCGCAGCACCTGCGCGGCCAGCGGCAGCACCCGCCGGATGTGGTCGCGCGACGCCAGCTCCGGCACCACGCCGCCGTAGCGCTCGTGCATCGCCACCTGCGAATGCAGGGTCTGGGCGAGCAGGCCGCGCCGGCTGTCGTACACCGCCAGGCCGGTTTCGTCACACGAGGTTTCGATGCCGAGAACGATCAACTTGCACTCCGCGAACGCCGGCCGCGGACGGCCGGAGGGACGCAAGTGTAGTCGGGTTCCCCCTTATTTCCTCTGGTTCCCCGCGAAAGCGGCCGTCAGGCCGAGGCCGATGAAGACGACGCCGCTGACCCATCGTTCCGCCTTCAGGTAGCCGGGGCTGCGTTTCAGCCAGTTGCCCGCGGTGCCGGCGGCCAGCGCGTAGAAGCTGTCGGTGACGAAGCCGATCGCGGTGAACAGCATGCCCAGGAACGCGATCTGCATCGCCAGGTGGCCGCGTTCGACTTCGACGAACTGCGGCAGGAATGCCAGGAAGAACAGCGCGGTCTTGGGGTTCAGAAGGTTGACGATGAAACCGTCGCGGAACAGCCGCGTGCGGCTGCGACGCGGCAGTACGCCCGCCGCGTCGGCGATCGGCGGCGGGCCGAAGAGCTTCCTGACGCCGAGCCAGATCAGATAGGCTGCACCGGCGTAACGGATCAGGCTGAAGGCTAGTGCAGACGATGCAAGCAGCGCCGACAGCCCCAGTGCGGCGGCCGCCACGTGGACCAGCGTGGCGGTGTGGATGCCGAGGATCGATACCAGGCCGGCGGTGCGGCCCTGCTCGACGGAGCGCGCCAGGATGTAGAGGACCGCCGGTCCCGGGACGAGCAGCAGCACCAGGGCGGCGCTGACGAAGAGACCGAGATTGGCTGCGCCGGGAATGACGAAATCCATCGTGGTACGCCCCGTCCTGTCCGGTATGGTCGACCCGAGACACTACCCTGGCTGCCCGGCAGTGACACGCCGGCTCGGATATGCTACATTCGCCGGTTACCGAAAGGGGGTGATTTCCACTTATGCCGACGATCCGTATCAAGGAAAACGAGCCGTTCGACGTGGCGCTGCGCCGTTTCAAGCGCACCATCGAGAAGGCCGGCATCATTACCGAATTGCGCGCTCGCGAGTTCTACGAGAAGCCGACCGCCGAACGCAAGCGCAAGAAGGCGGCCGCGGTCAAACGCCATTACAAGCGTCTTCGCAGCCAGATGCTGCCGAAGAAGATGTACTGACGAGGCCGTCGCACCGGTCTTCCGATCCGTTCACGGCCGCCGGCGGCTCACCCCCGAAGCCGGCCGTGTCGTGAACCTGCGGATGCCGGCGCCGATGGTCGGATGCCCGTCGCGATGCGGCGGCGCGTCCGGCGGCCCGACACCCGTCCGAAGCCTGCTTCGGGCGGGTTTTTGCTTTGTGGAGTCCGTGCCATGACGCTGAAAGAACGCATCACCGAAGACATGAAAGCCGCGATGCGGGCCAAGGAGAGCGACCGGCTGTCGGCGATCCGGCTGCTGCTGGCGGCGATCAAGCAGAAGGAGGTCGACGAGCGGATCGCCGTCGACGACGCCCAGGTGGTCGCGCTGGTCGACAAGCTCGCCAAGCAGCGCAAGGATTCGATCGCCCAGTTCCAGGCCGCCGGCCGTACCGATCTGGTGGCGAAGGAACGGTTCGAACTCGAGGTGCTGTCCGGTTACCTGCCGCAGCAGGCCGGCGCCGACGAGGTCGCCGCCGAGATCGATGCCGCGGTGGCCCAGGTGGCCGCCGGCCGCGCGCCGGCCCCCGCCGACATGGGCAAGGTGATGGCGCTGGTCAAGGCGAAGCTCGCCGGCCGCACCGATCTGTCGGCGGTCTCCGGGCTGGTGAAGGCACGGTTGTCGGGCGGCAAGCCGTGACCCGCACGGTGTGAGCCGCCCGGCCGGCCCCGCCCGATGATCCCCCAGTCGTTCATCGTCGAGCTGCTGTCGCGGGTCGACGTGGTCGACGTGGTCGGCCGCTACGTGCAGCTTCGCAAGGCCGGCAGCAACTTCCTCGGCCTGTGCCCGTTCCACGGCGAGAAGTCGCCGTCGTTCACCGTCACGCCGTCCAAGCAGTTCTATCACTGCTTCGGCTGCGGCGCGCACGGCTCGGCGATCAGCTTCCTGATGGAGCACGCCGGCATGACGTTCCCGGAGGCGGTGGCCGACCTCGCGCAGGGCGTCGGCCTGACCGTGCCGCAGGAGAGCGGCTCGGGCCCGCAGCAAGCGCGGCGCGATCCGGACCTGCTGGAGCTGATGTCGACGATCGCCCAGTTCTACAAGCAGCGGTTGCGTGATTCCCAGCGTGTGATCGGCTACCTGAAGGGCCGCGGCCTGACCGGCGAGACCGCCGCCCGCTACGGCATCGGCTACGCCCCCGACCAGTGGCGTGGCCTGGAGGCGGCGGTGCCGGACTACGACGCGGCCGAGCTGGCCACCGGCGGCATGGTCATCGACACCCAGGCCGACGACGGCCGGCGGCGGCGCTACGACCGCTTCCGCGACCGGGTGATGTTCCCGATCCGCAACCAGCGCGGCCAGGTGATCGGCTTCGGCGGCCGCGTGATCGACCAGGGCGAGCCGAAGTACATGAATTCGCCGGAGACGCCGCTGTTCTCCAAGGGGCGCGAGCTGTACGGCCTGTACGAGTCGCGCGCGGCGATGCGCGAGCACGACTGCGCGATCGTCGTCGAGGGCTACATGGACGTCGTGATGCTGGCTCAGCACGGCGTCGGCAACGCGGTCGCCACGCTCGGCACCGCCACGACGCCCGACCATGTCCGCAAGCTGCTGCGCCAGGTCGACCGGGTGGTGTTCGCGTTCGACGGCGACGCGGCCGGCCGCAAGGCCGCCTGGCGGGCGCTCGAGGCCTGCCTGCCGATGGTGGCCGACACCAAGCGGCTGGATTTCCTGTTCCTGCCGCCCGAGCACGACCCCGACAGCTACGTGCGCGAGCACGGTCCCGAGGGCTTTCGCAAGCTGCTCGATTCCGCGCTGTCGCTGTCCGAGTTCATGCTGCGCGAGCTGTCTTCCGCGGTCGATCTGGAGACGCCCGAGGGTCGTGCCCGGTTGCTCGCCGAGGCCCGGCCGCTGCTGCGCGCGCTGCCGCAGGAGGCGGCCCTGCGGATCCAGTTGCAGCACCGGGTCGCCGAGCTCGGCCGGGTGGCCAGCTCCGAGCTGCAGCGGTTCCTGGACCAGGGCGGTGGTGACCGGCCGGCGCGCGCGGGCGAGGGCGGGCCGGCGGGCGCGCCATGGGCCGACGATCCGTCCGCCGGCCGCTATCCCGATGCCGGCGGCTACGCCGACTCCGGCCCGGGCGGGGCGGCCGAGGGCGGCTGGCGCGGCTGGCGGGATCAGCGCGAGCGCGGGGAATGGCGCGGATCGGGCGGCGCGAACCCGGGCGAGCGGCGCGGCTGGCGCGATCGCGACGGCCGCCGCTTCGAGCGTGACGGCGACCGGTCCGGCTTCCGGCGCGACGGACAGCGCGGCGGCTTCGAACGCAACGCGGCCGGCCGGCTGCGGGCGCCGGCCGGGCCGCCCGAGCTCGGGCGCCGGCTGCGCCTGCTGTCGGCGCTGCATCCCGCCCTTGTGCAGTCGGGGTTCGACCCCCAGATGCTTCCCGAAACGGTGACCGACTGGCTGGCCGCCGTCGCCGCGCTGCCCGCCGGGGCGTCGCTGGCGGCGGTCTGCGAGGCCCTGCGGTCACAGTTTCCGGAGGCGGTGAGCCAGCTCGAGCGTGACGCGGCCGAAGGGCGGGCCGGCGTCATCGAGATGGACGGTGAAGAGGCCCGCCGCGAGTTCGACGGTGCGCTGCTGCAGGTACGCGAGCGTTTCATCAAACAGCAGATCGATGCGCTGGCAGCGAAAGGAATCGCCGACGCCAGCGACCGAGAGCGGTTGAAGTCGCTACAGGCTTCGCTGGCCGCGCTGCGCGCGCGGGACTGATCGCGGCAGCATCGGCCGGAGTTGGACGGTCGCAGCAGGGTGCCGGGCACCGGCGGCAACGCGGGTCTGCTTGGCTGTCATGGGATCTGTTCGCCTGCTATAATAGAGGGTTCCCCGGATTCAGTCCGCCATACTTTTCCGGTTCATTTGCTGCGAGGGCTCGGTCGTGCGAAGCGTCAAGACTGCGAATGTGAAGGCCAAGGCGAAGGCTGCCGGGTCGAAGAAGCCGGCGGCAGGGGGAGCGGCGGTCAAGACGACGGGCAAGGCGGCGACCAGGGCAACGGCGAAAGCCTCGTCGAAGACGGTCAGCAAGGCCGTCGTCCGCAAATCCACGGTGAAGGCGCCTGCCGCGAGCGCCGCCAAACCGGCCGCCAAACAGGAATCCAGCAAACAGGTCACTAGCAAACAGCAGGGGGCGGGAGCCCGGCATGTGGCCGCCAAACCGGTGTCGCGTGCACCGGGCAAGGCGGTTGCCCGGCCCGCGGAACGTACACTCAAGGCCGCTCGCGCGGCCGACCGAAACGAGGCGGCCGTCGGCCGGCCGGTCAAGGCATCGCTGGAGCCGGTGGCTCGCGATGCCCGCACCGAGCTCCGGCGCGTCGCCGACAAGCGAGATATGGCGGAAGCGAAGATCGAACGAAGCGATGGCAAACGGGCAACCTCCAAGGGGGCGGCCAAGGTGACCGAATCGGCGGCCGAGGCGGCCCGGCTGGCGGCTACCGCGACGGCGCCTGCGCCCCGGGCGGCGGCCGGCAAGGCGGCTGCCCCGAAGGCGCCGGCCGGCAAAGGTGCTGCCGACAAGGGCGCGGCAGCCAAGGGTGGCGCCGAGAAGGCGGCCACCGACAAGATCGCTGCCGAGAAAGGCGCGGCCGCGAAGGCGCCTGCCAAGGGCAAGGCGGCCGCGGCCAAGCCGGCCGGCGGCAAGCCGGGCCGGCCGTCGAAGAAGGCTGCCCGTCCGACTGAAGGCGACGGCGACGACGCCGACCTCTCGGTCGACGATTCGGCCGACACGTTCGAAGAGGTCGAAGCCGACGCCGAGGTGATCCCCGACGTGCCGGAGGTGCCGGTCGCGCCGGTCAAGGCCAAGCGCGGCAACCGGGCGAAGGAAAAGCAGCTTCTGAAGGAATTCGGCGGCCGTCCGGGCCTGACCGAGGCCGATCGCGAGGCCACCCGCAACAAGCTCAAGCAGTTGATCAAGCTCGGCAAGGAACGGGGCTTCCTGACCTATGCCGAGATCAACGACCACCTGCCGGAAGACGTGATCGACGCCGAGGCGATCGAGTCGATCATCAGCACGTTCAACGACATGGGCATCTCGGTCTTCGACCAGGCGCCCGATGCCGAAACGCTGCTGATGAACGACAACACGCCGGTCGCCTCGTCCGATGAAGATGCGGAAGAGGAAGCCGAGGCGGCGCTGTCCACCGTCGATTCCGAGTTCGGCCGCACCACCGACCCGGTGCGCATGTACATGCGCGAGATGGGCTCGGTCGAGCTCTTGACCCGCGAAGGCGAGATCGAGATCGCGAAAAGGATCGAGGATGGCCTCAAGCACATGGTCACCGCGATCTCCGCCTGCCCGACGACGATCCACGAGATCCTGACGCACGCCGAGAAGATCTCGGCCGGCTCGATGCGCATCGACGAGGTGGTCGACGGCCTCATCGATCCCAATGCCGAGGAGCCCGATTTCCGTGCCGCCGCGCCGCAGCCGGCGCAGGCGCTGAGCGATGCCGACCTCGACGAGGAAGCGGAGGAGGATGCCGACCCGGGGGGGGCCGCCACCGCCAAGCTCGAGGAGCTGAAGGCCGCGTCGCTCGAGAAGTTCACG
>DAISWF010000130.1:0-15761 GCA_036826495.1 Burkholderiaceae bacterium | reverse complement strand
ACAATGACACCGAGCAGGCCGTCGCCAATTCGCTCGCGGCGGTGCGGGCCGGCGGCCGGCCCGCACCGCGACGGACGGTCCATGCAACCAGGGGAGCAGGATGGGCAGCAGTGCGGCCGGCCGGATGCAGGTCGAGGGGTTCTTCGATTCCGACACCTCGACGATCAGCTACATCGTGCTCGATACGGTCACCCGCCAGTGCGCGCTGGTCGACAGCGTGCTGGACTACGACCCGAAGTCCGGCCGCACGTCGCAGACCGGCGCCGACCGGATCGTCGCGCGGGTCGGTGAGCTCGGCGCCACGGTCCAATGGATACTCGAGACCCACGTGCATGCCGATCATCTGTCGGCCGCTCCGTATCTGAAGCGGCGGCTGGGCGGGCTCAGCGGAATCGGCGACCGGATCACCGTCGTGCAGAAGGTGTTCGGCGAGCTGTTCAATGCCGGCGACGAATTCGCCCGCGACGGCAGCCAGTTCGATCATCTGTACGTCGACGACGAGGCGTTCACGATCGGCGGGCTGCGGGCCCGGGCGATCCATACGCCCGGGCACACGCCGGCCTGCATGACTTACGTGGTCGATGACGACGTTCCCGGGCAGCCGTCGGCCGCGTTCGTCGGCGACACGCTGTTCATGCCGGACTACGGCACCGCGCGCTGCGACTTCCCCGGCGGCGATGCACGCACGCTGTTCCGTTCGATCCGCCGGGTGCTGAGCCTCGCGCCGGACACCCGGCTCTATCTGTGCCACGACTATCAGCCGGGCGGCCGCGAGCTGTGTTTCGTCAGCACCGTCGCGCAGCAGCGCGCGCACAACGTCCATGTGCACGACGGCATCGACGAGGAATCGTTCGTCGCGATGCGGATGGCGCGCGATGCGACATTGTCGATGCCGGTGCTGATCCTGCCGGCGGTGCAGGTCAACATGCGCGCCGGCGACTGGCCGCCGCCGGAGTCCAACGGCGTCCGCTACCTGAAGATTCCGCTGAACGCGCTGTAGCCGGCCGGCGTCACCCCGCGAAACGCGGCTCGGGCAGCCCGCGCGTCCCGAGACCGCGGATTTCGAAGAGATTCCCGGCCTCGTGCTGGCTCTGCAGATCGGCGGGCTGTGCCATCCGCGTGGCCGAGGTCACGTACATGACGTCGAGATCCGCTCCGCCGAAGGTGCACATCGTCGGATGCCGGACGGGCATTCGAACCTTCCGGATCAAGCGGCCCTGAGGGCTGTAGCAGGCGATGTCCCAGTCGTAGATGTGGGCGCACCAGTAGTTGCCGTCGATGTCGCAGGTCGCGCCGTCTATCTTCGCCTCCATCCCGTCGGTGGAGAGGAAGACCCGGCGGTTGCCGAGCGACCCCGATTCGATGTCGAAGTCGTAGGCCCAGACCGTGTTCGCCCGCGAATCCGCGTAGTACATCGTTCGATCGTCCGGACTGAAGGCGATCCCGTTCGAGGCGATGATGCCGCTGGCATGCTGGGTCACCGTCAGGTCGGGGTCGAGCCGGTACAGGCCGGCATCCGGCGTCTTCACGTCCCGGTTGATGCTCCCGCACCAGTAGCGCCCGCGCCGATCGCATTTGCCGTCGTTCATGCACTTCGTCGGTCCGGAATCGGCATCCGCCACGTGTTCGTAGCGGCCGGCGTCCAGGTCGACGAACGAGAAGCCGCGCTTCATCGCGGCAACGATGCCGCCGTTCTCGCGAAAGACCAGTGAACCGATCTCCTCGGGAGTGTCCCAGGTCTTCATCTGTCTGGTCGCGGGATCGAAGCGATGCACCTTGCCGGCGATGTTGTCGCACCAGTAGAGCGTCTGCTCCCGTTCGTTCCAGATCGGCCCTTCACCCAGCACATCCCGGGGACGGGCCACGCATTCGATCTGCATCGGCTTCCTCGTTCCAAAGGTCAATCCAGCTTGATGTTGGCGGCCTGGACGACCTGCCGCCAACGGGCGAGATCGTCGCGGATCTGCGAATCGAACTCGCGGGGCGACAGGGTCAGCGCATTGGCCCCCAGGGTCTTGAACCGCTCCCGGATCTCCGGTGTGGCGATCGCCGCAGCCACGTCGCGGTTGATCTTGTCTATCCGGTCGGCGGGTGTTCCCGCCGGCGCCAGGATGCCGAACCACGGCGCGACGTCGATATCCTTGATCCCGAGCTCGGCCATCGTCGGTACCGAAGGCAGCATCTCCGAGCGCTTTCCGCTGGTCACGGCCAGGGGTCGGAGCGTGCCGGCGGCCACGTGCCGAGACACCGACTCGGCGCTGGAGAAAGTCACATCCACCCGGCCGGCGATCAGATCGGTGAGTGCCTGGCTGATTCCCTGATAAGCCACGTGGGTCATCCTGACGCCCGAGGAGCGGCTGAACAGCTCGCCGAGGAGATGATTGATCGAGCCGTTTCCCGGCGAGGCGTTGTTCAGCGTCTCGCTGCGGGAACGCGCGAATTCGATGAACCTGGGGAGGTCCTGGACGGGCAGCTTGCTGTTCACCACCATGACGAATGGCAGCGAGGCGATCGGCGCGACCGCGGTGAAGTCCTGCGGTGCCCACGGAAGCTTCGAATAGAGGGCGGGGCTGGTCGAGTACGCCCCTCCGTAGGTCAGCAGCAGCGTGTATCCGTCGGCGGGTGCTCGAGCGACCGCCTGAGTGCCGATGTTGCCGTTGGCGCCGGGGCGGTTCTCCACCACCACGGTCTGCCCCCAGCGTTCGGTCAGCTTCACTCCGATGAGCCGGGCCAGCGCGTCCGATGCGCCACCGGGTGCCTGCGGCACGATGAGCCGGACCTCGTGCGACGGATACTCCTGCGCCGCGCCCGGCACCGGCAGCAGTCCCAGCATCGCGGCGGCCACGAGCGCGCGTCGGCGTGGGCGAATCATTCGACGAATCATGGTTTTCCTCAGGAACGGGAGACACACCCGGGGTCATCGATGCCCGGCAGCGGCGGCCGGCCGATCGGATCCGCTGCCTTCTCCAGAAGCGCGCCGATGCGCAGCAACCGGGCATCGCTGCCGATCGGTCCGACCAGTTGCAGGCCGACCGGCAATCCGTCTCGATCGAGGCCGCAGGGAATCGTCAGCGCAGGGTGACCGGTCGCATTGAACGGAATCGTGTAGGGGTACCAGGCCCGACGGGGCGTATCGGTGAGCTTCCCGTCTATCTCGATCGGGCCGAAGAAGTCCTGATCGATCGGCAACGCGCCGCGGGCGAGCGTCGGCATCGCTATCAGGTCGGCACCGTCGAACCAGCTCTGTACGTGATGAAACAGCCGCGTGCGCTGAAACAGCCCCTGCCAGAGATCGTCGGCGGACAGGGCGGACACGTTCTCCAACTGTCGGACGAACTTCGGACACATGATCGAGCGGTGCTGCTTCAGCAGCGCCCCGTACTGCGCCCGCCGCGAGCTGGCATTGATCCGGGCAATCAGTTGCTCCTGGTTCTCGAATGGCGCATCGGAGCCGTCCACCCGGGCGCCCATGGCAATCGCCCGGGCCAGCGACGCTTCGCACTTCCGTATGACGTCCTCGGAGACGACGGCATTCCCGAGCAACGGCCGCCACTGGATCCGCACGCCCTGCAGATCTCCGCCCGATCGTGCCGCTTGCGCATGGGAATCCGGCCGACGATGCAGGGTATGGGGATCCGAAGGATCCGGACCGGCGATCACATCGAGCAGGATCGCAGCGTCCAGCACGCTTCGTGCCATCGGGCTCACATACTGGGTGTTGCCGAACACGTCGTCGGCCCAGTCGTGAGGGACCAGTCCGAGGCTCTGCTTGATCGCGACGACGCCGTTGCAGGCGGCCGGAATGCGGATGGAGCCGCCGGCGTCGGTTGCGATGGCGACGGTACCCAGACCGGCCGCGACCGCTGCGCCGGCGCCGCCGCTGGACCCTCCGCAGGTGCGGTCCGGTCGCCATGGGTTGGCCGTGCGGCCGAACAACGGTGCCTCGGTCATTCCCAGGAACGCGAATTCCGGAGTGGTCGTCTTGCCTACCAGGATCGCTCCCGCGGCCCTGGCCCGCGCCACGGCAACCGCATCGCGTTCAGGCACGTGGTGCTCGAAGATCCGCGATCCGAAGGTGGTCCTGACCTTCGCGGTCGCGATGTTGTCCTTGACCGTGAATGGAATGCCGTGGAGCGGGCCGAGCGTCTGGCCGCGCAGGATGGCCTCCTCGGCTCTCCGGGCGTCGCGCCGCGCCTCGTCCGCGCAAACGGTGATGAAGGCGTTGAGGACCGGTTGCGAGCGCTCGATGCGCGACAAGGTCGCTTCGACCAGTTCGCGCGGCGACAGTTGGCGCGCGGCCATCAGGTCGCGCAGCTCTCCGATGCCCGCGTAGGCGATGTCTTCGTCGGTCACGACCTCTGCTCTCCTGGATCCGGAGAAGATTAGGCGGGCTGCATCGCGTATACAATCGAAAAGATCGGAACGATCGTGTTGAAATTCAGCACAATCGAAGGCGGTGTCTGCCCATGATCACGTTGAACCTGAAGCGGATTCAAACGTTCGTCGCCATTGCCGAACTCGGCAGCTTCAGGCTGGCCGGCGAGCACCTGCATCGATCCCCGTCTGCCGTCAGCGCGCACATCGCTCAGCTCGAGGCGGAGCTGAAGGTGCCTCTGTTCAATCGCACCACTCGCAGGGTCTCGCTGACCGATGGGGGGCAGATGCTGCTGTCCCGATGCAAGACGGTCATGGCCGACCTGGACGCGACCGTGCGGGAGCTGCGCGAGGAGTCTCAGCTTCGACGGGGCCGCGTGGCGATCGGTTCGTCGCCGGCGATGCTTTGCGCGAAGCTGCCGGCGATCCTCGCGGAGTACGAGAGACTCTATCCGGGTGTCCTGCTGACGCTGAAGGAGCATTTCGCGAAGGACGGCTATGCCCGGCTGGTGGCCGGCGAGACCGATTTCGCGATCGGTCCGCGGATCCAAGGCTTCGGAGACCTGCAGTTCGAGCCGATCATCACCAATCCGTTCGTGGTCGTCATCCCCCGCCGGATGCCGTCGCCTCGCGGCGCCCGAATGACCCTGCGACAGGCGATGACCTATCCGCAGATCTCCCTGCCGATCGAAACGTCGATCCGCCAGATGATCGAGCAGATGTTCCGGGTAGCGGGAACGCCCTTCACGACCCGCTATGACGTCCGCCAGCTACAGACGATGTTCACGATGGTGGAAGCCGGCCTCGGCATCGCGATCATGCCGGCGCTCAGCGTGCCGCCGACCCGCGATCGCGCATTCAGGATCGCCCGGCTGGTCGAACCGGAGGCCGAGCAGGAGATCTGCTGCGTGGCCGTCCGCGGCAAGCGTCTGTCCGGCCCGGCGGAGACATTGCGCGCGCTGATCGTCCGGCGGCTGCGAGCGGGGGCGCGGCGCTAGGAGTCTGTCGGGGTTGAAACGGGCCCTTCGGGTGAGTACCGTATCGGGTCGCAGGCAGCGTTCGACGGGCTGCTAGACTCCCTCGTTCCGTCGCCGTTCGTGCACGACCGCGTGGTCTGCTTCCAATGAGTTATGCCGCTCCGTACAAGGGTCTGAAGGTCATCGACCTGAGCCAGGGCATCGCCGGCCCTTACTGCTCGATGCTGCTGGCGCAGCACGGCGCCGACGTGATCAAGGTCGAGACCCTGGGCGAGGGCGACTGGGCGCGCACCTTGGGCACGCGCTACGGCGACCACACCGCGTTCTCGATCATCGGCAACCTGGGCAAGCGCAGCGTGACCCTGGACCTGAAGACCGACGCCGGCAAGGCGGTGCTGTGGCGGCTGATAGCAGACGCCGACGTGTTCCTCGAGGGGTTTCGGCCGGGCGTCATCGAGCGGCTGGGCTTCGGCTGGGAAGCGGTGCATGCACGGGCGCCGCGGCTGCTCTATCTGTCGATCTCCGGCTTCGGTCAGACCGGGCCGCTGTCGGGGCGGCCGGCGATGGATCCGGTGCTGCAGGCCTACACCGGGCTGGTGATGGAGAACCGCGCCGCCGACGGCACGCCGCACCGGATACCGGTGATCGTCGCCGACATGGCGGCGGCGCTCTATGCGTTCCAGGCGGGGTCGGCCGGGCTGTATGCGCGGCGCGACGAGCCGCTGGGCCGCCGCTACGATATCAGCCTGATGCAGGCGACCGCGGCGCTGCAGTCGGTGCGGCTGATGCAGTCGCATCTGGAGGGCGGCGCGGTAAGGCCGGGCGCGGTGCCGCAGGGGGTGTTCCGCACGCAGGACGGATGGATCATGCTGCTGGCGGTGCAGAACCGCGACTGGGTCAAGCTGTGCGGCGTGCTCGACCTGTCGGAGCTGACCGTCGATCAGCGTTTCGCCGATCCCGCTGCGCGCTATGCGAACCAGGAGGCGCTGTACGACGTCCTGCGCCCGCGGATCGCCAGCCTCGGCAGCGAGCGGCTGGCCGGCCAGCTCGCCGATGCGCAGATCATGCACGAGCGGATCAACGACTACGCCGCCTACATCGCCCAGCCGCACGTGCAGGCCACCGGGTCGATCCAGTGGCTGGCGCAGCCGGGCACCGCATCGCCGGTGCCGGTGACGACGGTGCCGGGCATCGCGCCCTTGCAAAGCGGCGGGCCGAACGCCGTCTCGCCTGTCCGTGGCCAGCATACCGAGCAGGTGCTGACCGAACATGGTTTCACCGCGGCGCAGATCGAGGCGCTGCGGGCCGACGGGGTGATCGCCGGCGCCTCGTCCTAGGCGCGGGCATCATCCGTCGGATCGATGGAGAACGAATGATGAGAATCGCCGTGCTGGGCACCGGCCTCATGGGCTTTCCGATCGCGCGCCGGCTGTGCGAGGCCGGGCATCAGGTATCGGCATGGAACCGCAGCCGCGACAAGGCGGAGCGGCTGCGGGCGAATGGTGCGCGCGTCGCCGAGCGGCCCGCCGATGCGGTGCGCGACGCCGAGATCGTCGTCGGCATGCTGGAGAACGGCCGCGTGATGGACGAGGTGCTGTTCGCGCAGGGGGCGGCCGATGCGATCCCCGCCGGCGCGCTGGTCATCGACATGGCGTCGACCCGGCCGGCCGAGGCCCGCTCGCAGGCCGGGCGGCTGGCGCAGCGCGGCGTCGCGCACCTCGATGCGCCGGTGTCGGGCGGCACCGTGGGCGCCGAGAACGGCACCTTGGCGATCATGGTGGGCGGCGAGGCGGCCGACGTCGCGCGTGCCGCGCCGGTGTTCGACTGTCTGGGCCGCGTGACCCATGTCGGCGGCCACGGCGCCGGTCAGACCGCCAAGCTCGCCAATCAGATGATCGTCGGCATCACGATAGGCGCCGTCGCCGAGGCGCTGCTGTTCGCCGAGCGCGGCGGCGCCGACATGGCCAAGGTGCGCGAAGCGATCTCCGGCGGCTTCGCCTCGAGCAGAGTGCTCGAGCTGCATGGCCAGCGGATGGTGGAGCGCGACTTCGTCAAGCGCGCGGCGATGACGGTGCAGTTGAAGGACATGCGCAATGCGCTCGCCACCGCGCAGGAGATCGGCTTCGACGCGCCGATCTGCACGCTGTTCGAACGGCTGTATGCCGACGGCGTCGAGCACGGCGACGCCGACCTCGATCACTCGGGGCTGTTCATGGAGCTGGCGCGGCGCAACGGCATGACCTGAGACGGTATCGTTCAGCCCGCTCCCTGCAGCCTGGCCTGCGTGCGGTGCTCGAAGTCGCTGGCGTCGTGCCGCTCGTGAAGCTGGCTGGCCGGATCGCCCGATATCCGGTTGACCATCCGCCCCCGCTTGACTGCCGGACGCGACGCGATGCGGTCGGTCCACTCGACGACGTTCCGGTACTCGTGCACCTGCAGGAACTCGCCGGCGCCGTACTGCAGCCCTTTGCACAGCGCGCCGTACCAGGGCCACACCGCGATGTCGGCGATCGTGTAGTGCTCGCCCGCCAGGTACGGCACTTCGGCGAGGCGGCGGTCGAGCACGTCGAGCTGCCGCTTGACCTCCATCGCGTAGCGGTCGATCGCGTATTCGATCTTGGTCGGCGCATAGGCGTAGAAGTGCCCGAAGCCGCCGCCCAGGTAGGGCGCGCTGCCCATCTGCCAGAACAGCCATGACAGGCATTCGGCGCGCTCGGCGCCAGCGGCCGGCAGGAACGCGCCGCCGAACTTCTCGGCCAGGTACAGCAGGATCGCGCCCGATTCGAACACCCTGATCGGCGTGGGGCCGCTGCGGTCCATCAGCGCCGGGATCTTGGAGTTCGGATTCACCGCGACGAAGCCGCTGCCGAACTGGTCACCCTCGTTGATGCGGATCAGCCAGGCATCGTACTCGGCGCCCGCATGACCGAGCGCCAGCAGCTCCTCCAGCATCACGGTGACCTTGACGCCATTGGGGGTGCCCAGCGAATAGAGCTGCAGCGGATGGCGGCCGACCGGCAGCTCCTTGTCGTGCGTGGCGCCGGCGATCGGCCGGTTGATGTTCGCGAAGCGGCCGCCGCTCGTCTTTTTCCAGGTCCAGATCTTCGGCGGTACGTAGGCGGAATCGCGGGAGTCGGCGGAATCGGTCATGGTATTCGGGAATGGTATGGGGGGATGACGGTGCGGACGACCGGCGGCGCCGCGGCCGGCAGGGCGTCCGCGGTTGGCAGACATTACAGCACGGCTCGGCGGGGTCTGCCGAAGAGCCGCCGATCGGGATCTCAGGGATTGCGCGTGATCTTCGCGCGGCGGGGCCGCGGCGGTTTGCGGACCGCCGATGCATCGCGCGTCGAACGGGTGATGAACGCCCACAGCTCTTCGGCCGGCTCGGCCATCCGTTCACGTTGCCGGAACAGCCGGATCTGCAGCGGCACCTGCCAGGCGGCATCGCCGAGCACGACCAGCTTGCGCAGCGCGAGCTCCTCGGTGATCAGGCTGAGCGGCAGCCAGGCGACGCCGCGACCGTCCAGCGCCATCGCCTTCAGCAGCACCGCGTGGTGGGCGGTGAACACGGTGCGGAAGCGTTCCTGGCCGGCGACCGCGGGCACCCGGTTGCGAAAGATGTGCCCCAGTCCGGAGTCGATGCTGTAGAGCATCACCGGTACCTCGGTGCCGCCGCCGTCGGCCATCGCCTGGCCGACGGCGGCGGCCATCCGGGCGGTGCAGGCCGGCACCAGCGTGTCCTGGCCGAGCTGCAGGTAGTCGAAGTCGGCATCGACCAGCCGCGTCGGCACCTGGTCGTGACCGTGACAGAGCAGGAACTGGACCTTCTGCTGCAGCACCAGTTCCTCGCAGGCGCGGAAGTGATCGGAGGTCATCTGGATCGGACCGATCGGCAGGTGCGACTCCAGCGTGCCCAGCCAACGCGGGAAGAACGCCATCGACAACGCATGGGTCGCAGCGAAGCTGAGGCTGCGGCGCGCGATGCGTTCTTCCTTGCAGGCGTCGTTGCGCGCGGTCTCGAGACGTTCGAGCAGCCCTTCCACGTCCTTGCGGAAACGCACGCCGGCGGGCGTCAGCGCCACCGGATGGGTGCTGCGATCGATCAGCTCGGTTCCCACCCATTCCTCGAGGCCGCGGATGTGCCGGCTCAGCGCGGGCTGCGCGATCGTGCGTTCTTCGGCCGCGCGAGAGAAGTTGCCGCTTTCGGCCAGCGCAAGAAAATCCTTCAGCCAGCCGAAGTGCAGCGGCTTCGTTCCGGTGTCCATCGTCGGAATAGTTCTATGCGAATCGAGTATTGGACCCGAACGGGAAGGCCGGTGCAACATTCGCTCCCGGTCGAGAGAACGATCGACCGCGGACTTCAGGAGGAGAGACGTCGATGGATCGAACGCATCGGGACGCAGTTGCAGAAACCGGTGTCGACGAGCGCGGAATGTCCGACGCTCAGGTACAGGCCTATCGGCGCGAGGGAATCTGCTTTCCCTTCACTGCGATGAGCGCTGAACGGGCATCCGCCTATCGGGCCCGGCTCGAAGCCTTCGAGCGGCAGTACGGCAGCCGCGGTGCGGAGGTCCTGCGACAGAAGTCCCATCTGGCGCTGACCTTCGTCGACGAGCTGATCCGTCTGGAGCCGGTGCTCGACAAGGTGCAGACGCTGCTCGGACCGGACATCCTGTGCTGGTCGACGTCGTTCTTCATCAAGAATCCCGGCGACGGCAAGTTCATCTCCTGGCACCAGGATGCCCAGTACTGGGGGCTGGAGGCCGACGACGTGGTCACCGCCTGGATCGCGCTCACGCCCAGCACGCCCGAAAGCGGCTGCATGCGCGTCGTGCCGGCGTCGCATACCCGTATCGTCGAGCACAACGACACGCGAGCGGAGAACAACATGCTGACGCGTGGTCAGGAGGTGGCGGTCGAGGTCGACGAGCGCACCGCCTGGGACGTGACGTTGATGCCGGGAGAATTCTCTCTTCATCACGAGCGCATCATCCACGGTTCGCGGCCGAACCAGGGCAGGGACCGCCGAATCGGTCTGGCGGTCCGCTACGTGAAGCCGTCCGCCCGCCAGGTGAAGGAGGCCAGCGACAGCGCGATGCTGGTGCGCGGCACCGACGTCCATGGTCATTTCCTGCCGGAGCCGCGGCCGCGCGCCGACATGGATCCCGCCGGGGTGAAGTTCCTCGACGAGCTGCTGTCGAAACGGGCAGGCGGCGCCTACCGCGCCGGTTCATGAAGCGCTACGACATCGGCGCCGGCCTGCTCCTGCTGCTCCTCAGCGCCGTGGTGATGTTCGACGCGCGGCGGCTCGAGGTGCTGCCGGTGGGATCGGGAACCTTCCCGGTCCTGCTGGCGGCGATCCTCGCGGTGTGTGCGCTGCTGCTCATCGGCGGCCATCTGGCCAGGCTGCTGCCGGCGGCCGCCGCGCCGGAGTGGCCGTCCGGCGACGGCTCGATGAACGTGCTGATCGGCTGCTCGGTGACCGCGCTCTATATCGCGGCGATCGCGGTGGTCGGCTTTCTTCCGGCCACCTTCGTATTCGTCGTGGCGATGCTGTCGCGGATCAGCCGGTACCGCTGGCTCACCCGCATCGCGATCGGTGCGCTGATCGCCGGGCTGGCCACCGTCGGGTTCGGGGCGCTCGGCGTGTCCCTGCCGGCGTTCTGACGGCGCGTTCCGGAATCGAGACCGCGAGCCGTGGAAACCCTGGATCTGCTGTGGCTGGGATTCATGCGCGCGCTGGATCCGACCAACCTGCTGTTCTGCGCGCTGGGAACCTTCGCCGGGACCGCAGTGGGCATTCTGCCGGGTATCGGTCCGACCGCGGGTATCGCGATCCTGATGCCGATGACCGCGGTGCTCGGTCCCGAACCGGCGATCATCATGCTGGCCGGCATCTACTACGGCGCGATGTACGGCGGCTCGACGACCGCCATCCTGATCAACGTGCCCGGGGAGGCATCGTCGGTCGCCACCGCGCTCGACGGCTATCAGCTCGGCCTGCAGGGGCGTCCGGGAGTGGCGCTGGCGATCGCTGCCATCGGTTCCTTCGTCGCCGGCACGCTGGGCGTGGTCGGTCTGACCTTCTTCGCCCCGCTGCTGGCCAAGGTGGCGCTGGTGTTCGGCCCGCCGGAGTACTTCGCGGTGGTCATGCTCGCGCTCAGCGTGGTGATCGGTCTGGCGGGGCGCTCGCTGCTCAAGGGCGTCATCTCGGGCCTGCTGGGCTTCATGATCTCGTTCGTTGGCCTCGATCCCCTGACCGGCGACAGCCGCCTGACGTTCGGCAGCGTCCATCTCACCGGAGGCGTCGAGTTCATCAGCGTCATCGTCGGGCTGTTCGCGTTCGCCGAGGTGTTCGCGAACATCGAAAAGCGGGGCGGGCAGGTCTACATCCAGAAGGTCGGACGGCTGATGCCCACCTGGGCCGAGCTGCGTTCGTGCATACGCCCGATCTTCAGCGGCGGCGCCATCGGGTTCGTGCTCGGCCTGCTGCCCGGCTCGTCGCCGTCGGCCTCGGCCTTCCTCGCCTACGACTTCGAGCGGCGCATCGCGCGCGAGCCCGAGCGTTTCGGCAAGGGCGCGTTGGAAGGCGTCGCGGCGCCCGAGGCGGCCAACAACGCCACCAGCTCGGCGAACTTCATACCGCTGTTCTCGCTGGGCGTTCCGTCCTCCGCGCCGCTGGCGGTGCTGCTGGGCGGACTGATGATGTACGGGCTGCAGCCCGGCCCGCTGCTGTTCGAGAAGCACGCCGACTTCGCATGGACGGTGATCGCCGCGATGTACATCGGCAATGTGCTGCTGCTGCTGTTGAACCTGCCGCTGGTTGGAATGTGGGCCCGGCTGATCCGCATTCCGTACCCGATCCTCGGAACGCTGATCATCATCTTCGGGTTCATCGGCAGCTACAGCGTGCGCAACAGCTTCTTCGACGTCTGGGTCGCGTTCGGATTCGGCGTGCTCGGCTATCTGTTCCGCAAGCTCGACTATCCGACCACGCCGCTGATCCTGTGCCTGATTCTCGCGCCGATCGTCGAATCGTCGTTCGGGCAGTCGCTCAGCATGTCGGGCGGGAACGCGGCGATCTTCGTCGAGCGGCCGATCGCGCTCGGCCTGCTGGTGCTCGCCGCGATATCGACCGGCATCGCGATCGTCGCGCGCTTCAAGGCGCGCCGGTCGATCGCGCAGATGGTCAGCGACGCCGCGTGACGCCGGGAACTGTCCGACACATCCACACGGGAGGAAGACATCCATGAAGCAATCGATACCGCGTCCGGGCCGCCGGGCGGCCTTGCCGATGTTGTCGGCGCTGTTCGCCGCGCCGATGCTGCCGGCGTTCGGCCAGTCCGGCTATCCGGTCCGGCCGGTCGATCTGGTCGTGGCCTTCGCGCCGGGCGGTTCATCGGATTCCACCGCACGACTGATCGGCCCGTACCTGGCGCAGAAATGGAAGCAGCCGCTCAACGTGGTGAACCAGCCCGGCGGTTCCGGCATTCCCGGCACGCATCATGTGCTGCGGGCGAAGCCCGACGGCTACACGATCCTGCTCGATGCGCATTCCAACAACTCCATGCTCGGCGCCGCCCGCGGCGACCTGCCGTTCGCGTGGGATGCCCGCACGCCGATCGCCCGGCTGTATCTCGAGCCGGTCGTCTATGCCGTCAAGTCCGATGCGCCCTGGCGCACGCTGGGCGACGTGGTGAAGGCGGTGAAGACGAACCCCACCGGCTTCAAGTGGGGAGCGGGAGGCGTCGGCTCGATCGGCACGTTCTCGATCACCGAGCTGTTCATCGGCAGCGGCATCGACCTGGCCGCCACCAATCGCGTGCTGTTCAACGGCGGCGGCCCCACCGTCACCGCGTTGGCGGGCGGACATGTGCAACTCGTCGGCCATCAGTTGAGCGAGGTGCTGCCGCTGCTGTCCGGCGGGTTGATCCGGCCGCTGGCGGTCGTCGCGTCGGCCAGGGTGCCGCAGCTTCCGGACGTTCCCACCGCCCGGGAAGCCGGCTTTCCGGATCTCCAGGTGGCGGGATGGACCGCGGTGTCCGGCCCGCCCGGGCTGCCGGCCGCCGTCGTCGGTCAGTGGAACGCCGCGTTCAGGGAGATCATGGGCGAACGCGAGATGGCCGCCCGTGCCGAGGCGCTCGGGAAGATTCCCTCGCACCTGGAAGCGGCGCAGTTCGCCGCCTATGCCCAGGATCAGTACAAGCTCTACCGCAAGCTCGCCGAAACCGCCGGCATCCGCAAATAGGACCGACCGTGAAGATCGTCAACATCCTGGAATCGACCCGCCCGATCCGATCGAACATCCGCAACGCGTACATCGATTTCTCCAAGATGACGCTGAGCCTGGTGGCCGTGGTGACCGACGTGATCCGCGATGGCAGACCGGTGATCGGCTACGGCTTCAATTCCAACGGCCGCTACGGTCAGGGCGATCTGATCCGGCGGCGGTTCCGTCCGCGGATTCTCGAGGCGGATCCGAAGACGCTGCTGGACGACGCCGGCGAGAACCTCGATCCGCATCGGATATGGGCGACGATGATGACCAACGAGAAGCCCGGCGGCCACGGCGAGCGTTCGGTGGCGGTCGGCACGATCGACATGGCGGTCTGGGATGCGGTGGCGAAGATCGCCGGCCAGCCGCTTCACGAGCTGCTGCCCCGCCGGTACGGCAGCGGTCGCGCCGATCCGCGCGTGTTCGTCTACGCTGCAGGAGGCTACTACCACCCCGGCAAGGGCCTCGACGGTCTGCGTGACGAGATGCGGATGTATCTGGATCGCGGCTATACCGTCGTGAAGATGAAGATCGGCGGAGCCTCGCTGGACGAGGATCTGGCGCGTGTCGAGGCGGTGCTGGCGCTGCTGGGCAGCGGGCAGCAGCTCGCCGTCGATGCGAACGGACGCTTCGATACCGACACCGCGTTGCGGTACGCGAAGGCGCTGTCGGACTATCCGCTGTTCTGGTACGAGGAGGCTGGCGATCCGCTGGACTACGAGCTGCAGGCGCGCCTGGGCGAGCACTATGCCGGCAGCTTGGCCACCGGCGAGAACCTGTTCTCGTTCCAGGATGCGCGCAACCTGCTGCGCTACGGCGGCATGCGGCCCGATCGCGACTGGCTGCAGTTCGACTGCGCGCTCAGCTACGGCCTGGTCGAGTATCTGCGCATCCTGGGCGCGCTCGGAGAGCACGGCTGGTCGGCTGCCCGCTGCATTCCGCACGGCGGTCACCAGATGTCGCTGGCCATTGCGGCGGGCCTGGGGCTGGGCGGCAACGAATCGTATCCGGACCTGTTCCAGCCTTACGGCGGCTTTCCGGACGGCGTCGAGGTCAGGGGCGGTCACGTGACATTGCCGGCGCTGCCCGGCATCGGCTTCGAAGGCAAGTCCGACCTGCGCGCCGAGATGCTCGCATTGTCCGAGCAGGCCTGATCGCCGATGCGGCTGTGTTTCGTCGGCGACAGCCTCACGTCCGGGCAGGGCGATCCGTGCAAGCTCGGCTGGCCCGGCAGGGTGGCCGCGGCCTTTCATCGACGCGGAATCGATCTCACCGTGTACAACCTCGGCGTGCGCGGCGATACGTCGACGGATATCGCCGCACGCTGGTATGCGGAATGCCATGCGCGGCTGCCGGCCGGCGCACCGGGCGCGGTGGTTTTCGCATTCGGCGTCAACGACGCTTCCGAAGCCGATGGTCAGGCGCGGGTGCCGCTGGAGCAGTCGCTGGCCAATGCCCGCCGACTGCTGATGCAGGCCAGAACGCTGTGGCCCTGCGCGTGGATAGGGCCCGCGCCGATCGACGAAGCCCGGCAGCCGCTGACGCTCGAATCGGGCGAAACCCGCTGGCGCTCCAATGCCGTCATCGGCGCCTACGACGAGGCATACCGGCGGCTCGCGGCCGAATTCGGGGTCGACTATCTCGGCCTGTTCGCGCGACTGCTGGCAGCGGATGACTGGGTACGGCGGTGCCTGGTGGATGGGCTGCACCCCGATGCGAGCGGCTACGAGGCGATGGCCGCTCTGATCGAGCAGTGGCCGGCGTTCCGGCGGCTCATCGGCGCCGACGCGGCCGCGGGGGCGGAGGGTTGACGCTGCCGAGGCCGTATTGCGCCCCGGCTGCAGCTCGCTCGCCTCGCGCAGCGAGCGGCCGGTGGTCGGCCGGATCCTCGAGGAAGAAGCGCGTCTGCCTCGAGCGGCCGGATGCGGTGGATGCTCACGCCCGCAGCACCGCCGCGCCGGCGATGCGTCCGGCGCGCAGATCGTCCAGCGCCCGCGCCGCGTCGGCGAGCGGGTACTCGGTGGTCGCCAGCCGCAGCCGGTGCCGGGCGGCGAACGCGAGGAAGCCGAGCGCATCCTGGCGGGGCAGGGTGGCGACCGAGCGCAGGGGCCGTTCCCGCCACAGAGGCCGGT
>DAISWF010000129.1:0-15773 GCA_036826495.1 Burkholderiaceae bacterium | reverse complement strand
ACACCGGGGCGGCACCCGCGGCCGGTCGACGTGATCAGCATGCCTGGTACATAATGGGCCGCGCCGCCCCGGCGGGGGGCCGCGCTGCCACTGCCATCGCCATGATCATCACTTCGCTGCTCGACACCGATCTCTACAAGTTCACGATGATGCAGGCCGTGCTGCACCAGTTCCCGGGCGCCCAGGTGGAGTACCGGTTCAAGTGCCGCAACGAGAACATCAACCTCGTGCCGTTCATCGGCGACATCAACGAGCAGATCGAGCATCTGTGCTCGCTGCGCTTTCGCGAGCGGGAGCTGGAGTACCTGCGCACCTGGCGCTTCATCAAGAGCGACTTCGTCGACTTCCTGGCGCTGTTCCAGATGAACAAGAAGTACATCACGGTGACGCCGTCGGCCGCCAAGGCCGGCGAGATCGACATCGTGGTGCGCGGCCCCTGGCTGCACACGATCATGTTCGAGATCCCGGTGCTGGCGATCGTCAACGAGATCTACTTCCGCAACACCTACCGGCTGCCCGACTATGCCGAGGGGCGCCGGCGGCTGGACGAGAAGATCGCGCTGATCACCAGCCGGCCGGACCTGGAGGGGATGCGGATCGCCGACTACGGCACCCGCCGCCGCTTCTCGCGGCTGTGGCACGAGGAGGTCATCATCACCTGCAAGGAGAAGCTGGGCATCAACTTCGCCGGCACCTCCAACGTCGAGTTCGCGATGAAGTACGGCGTGCTGCCGCTCGGCACGATGGCGCACGAGTATCTGCAGGCCTGCCAGGCGCTGGGGCCGCGGCTGCGCGACTCGCAGACCTTCGGCTTCGAGAGCTGGGCCCGCGAGTACCGCGGCGACCTGGGCATCGCGCTGGCGGACGTCTACGGCATGGACGCGTTCCTGCGCGACTTCGACATGTACTTCTGCAAGCTGTTCGACGGCGCCCGCCACGATTCGGGCGACCCGTTCGAATGGGGCGAGCGGCTGATCCGGCACTACGAGAACAACCGGGTCGATCCGAAATCCAAGACCCTGGTGTTCTCCGACAGCCTGACCTTCCCGACCGCGATCCGGCTCTACGAGCAGTTCCGCGACCGTGCCAAGCTCGCCTTCGGCGTCGGCACCAACCTGACCAACGACCTGGGCTACACGCCGCTGCAGATCGTCATGAAGATGGTCCGCTGCAACGGCCAGCCGGTCGCCAAGCTGTCGGACACGCCGGCCAAGAACATGTGCGACGACGAAGCCTATCTGTCGTACCTGCGCCAGGTGTTCGAGATCGCCAAGCCGGCGGCCAAGGGCGGTTGAGTCCGCCGATCGCCCGCCGGCCGCGCCCACGCTACCTGTAACGATGAAACCCAGACTATTGATCACCCGCAAGGTGTTCCCCGAAGTGCTGGCGGCGCTGGCCGAGCACTTCGACATCGAATCGAACCAGGCCGACGAGGAATGGTCGGCCGAAGATCTCGGGCGGCGCGTCGCCGACAAGCAGGCGCTGTTCGTCGTCGCCTCCGACCGCATCGATGCCGCGCTGCTGGCGGCGGCGCCCGATCTGCGGATCGTCGCCACCGGCTCGGTCGGCTACAACCACGTCGACCTGGCGCACCTGCGCGGCCGCGGCATCCCGCTGACGATCACGCCGGACGTGCTGACCGAGGCGACCGCCGACATGGCCTGGGCGCTGCTGATGGCCGCCGCGCGCCGCGTCTGCGAATCCGAGCACTGGCTGCGCGCCGGCTACTGGAAGCGCTGGGCGTTCGACCAGTTCCTCGGCGAGGACGTGCACGGCGCGACCCTGGGCATCCTCGGCATGGGCCGGATCGGCTCGGCGATCGCCCGGCGCGCCAGAGGCTTCTCGATGAAGGTGCTGTACAGCAACCGCAGCCCGGCGGCCAACGAGGCGGAGCTCGGTGCGACCCGCGTCGAGCGCGACGTGCTGCTGCGCGAAAGCGACCACCTGGTGATCGTCGTGCCGTATTCGGCCGCCACCCACCATCTGATCGGTGCGGCCGAGCTGGCGACGATGAAGCCCACCGCGACCCTGATCAACATCGCCCGCGGCGGCATCGTCGACGACGTGGCGCTGGCGGCGGCGCTGAAGGCCGGCACGATCGCCGCCGCCGGCCTCGACGTCTACGAGAACGAGCCGGCGCTCGCGCCCGAACTGCTGACGGTGCCCAACGTCGTGCTGACGCCGCACCTGGGCAGCGCCACCCGCACGAGCCGCGTCGGCATGGCGATGCTGGCCGCCCGCAACCTGATCGCCTGGGCGAGCGGCGAACCGCTGCCGACGCCGGTTCCGGCGAATTGACAGCCGACGCCGCAACGGGAACCGCCCCGGCCGGCGGTCACGACAGCAGGCCGCCACAGGAGGAGACATCGCATGGCCGACATCGACATCCATCGCAAGCACAAGATCGGGCTCAAGAAGGCGAAGGTCGCCGCCCAGCGGCTCGCCGACGACCTGGCCGAGCACTTCGACCTGACCACCGAATGGCAGGGCAACGTGCTGCATTTCACCCGCAGCGGCGTGACCGGCCGGCTGTCCGTCACCAAGGACCAGGTGTCGCTGCAGGCCAAGCTCGGTTTCCTGCTGTCGGCGCTGAAGCCGCGGATCGAGCGGCGGGTGGAAGAGGATTTCGAGAAGTACTTCGTGTAGCGGGCTGCCGCGCCTTTCAGCCGGGCGCCCCCAACGTCCAGGACACCTCTCGGCCGGCGCCGCCGACCTTGTCGATCAGCTCGCGCCGCGTCGCGCGCAGCCGCTCGGCCGGCAGCGCGACGCCGATCGCGGCGATCAGCGCGCCGGCGCGGTCGAATACCGGCGCTGCCACCGCCGCCGCATGCAGCGTGTGTTCCTCGGCGGTGATCGCCACCCGCGCCTTGCGGATCTGCGCCAGCACGCGGCGCAGCTCGGCCGGGTCGATCACCGTGTGCCGGGTGATCGACGGCAGCGGCCTGGCGGTCAGGTAGCGATCGATCCACGCCTCAGGCTGGAACGCCAGCAGCATCCGGCCGAACGCGGTGCAGTAGAGCGGGCGGCGCATGCCGATCTGCGGCGCGTAGCGCACCGGGTGCAGCCCCTCCTGGCGCTCGATGTAGACCGCCTCGCCGGTGCCGGCATCGAGCACGCCGAGCAGTGCGCTCTCATGGGTGTCGCGCACCAGCCGTTCGAGCACCGGCCGCGCGGCGCGCAGCACGCTCGAGCCGGACGCGATCAGGCTGCCCATCCGCAGCGCCGCCGGGCCGAGCTGGTAGCGCGCCGCCTGCGCCGTCAGATGGCCCGAACCCAGCAGCACCTTCAGATGGGTGTGCAGGCTGGTCTTCGGAATGCCCAGCCGCTCGCCGAGCTGCGTCAAGGTCAGCCCGTCGGGATGCTCGGCCAGCGTCTCGACGATCTGCATCACCCGCAGCGGCGAACGCGGCCCGCTAGGCGGAGTCATGCCGAGCCCCGGTGGCGGCCGCTTCTTGACAGATGGTGCCGGTTGCTTCCAGAATTTCCTCTATCAGAAACATCGTTCCGATATCGGAACGCTCGATGAACGATAGCCGATGCGCCGCCGCACGGCAAGCCTGACGGAGACCTTCGTTTGAACAACCGGATGTGCGAGATGTTCGGCATCGATGTGCCGATCTTCGCGTTCTCACATTGCCGCGACGTGGTCGTCGAGGTGTCGCGGGCCGGCGGCATGGGCGTGCTCGGCATGGCGCGGATGAGCCCGGCGCGGGTGCGCGAGGAACTGCGCTGGATCGACGAGCACATCGACGGCAGGCCGTACGGCATCGACGTGCTGATGCCCAGCTCGTATCAGGATTTCGGCGGCAACAAGTACGACCCCGAGCGGCTGTTCCCCCAAGAGCAGCTCGCCTTCGTGCGCCGGCTGCTCGACGAGGCCGGCGTGCCGCCGCTGCCGCCCGAATCGGCCCGCGACATCGAGACCGAGCTGGTCAGCCAGTTCAACTTCACGCCGCAAGAGAGCGCGGCGATGATCGACATCGCGCTCGAGCATCCGATCCGGCTGATCGTCAATGCGCTCGGCTCGCCGTCGCCCGAGCTGGTGCGGCGGGCGCACGAGCGCGGCATCCGGGTGGCGGCGCTGGCCGGCTCGCCGCGCCATGCGGTCAGGCATCGCGACGTCGGCTGCGATTTCGTCATCGCGGTGGGCACCGAGGCGGGCGGCCATACCGGCAACGTCACGTCGCTGGTGCTGTGGCCGCGCATCGTCGACGCGGTCGCGCCGCTGCCGGTGCTGGGCGGCGGCGGCGTCGGGCGCGGCCGGCAGATGGCGGCCGCGCTGGCGCTGGGTTGCGAGGGCGTCTGGTGCGGTTCGGTATGGCTGAAGACGAAGCAGAGCGAGGTGCCGCCCGACATCAAGGCCAAGCTGTTCGAGGCCGGGCCCGAGGATGCGGTGCTGACCCGTTCGGTCACCGGCAAGCCGTGCCGCACGTTGCGCAATGCGTTCACCGACGCCTGGGACCGGCCCGATGCGCCCGATCCGCTGCCGGCGCCGCTGCAGGCGGTGCTGTGGTGGGGGCAGGGCCGCACGCGCGCCGAGCGGGTCGGCGCGAAAGACTTCCTGACCTACCCGGTCGGCCAGATCGTCGCCGACATGACCGAGGAGACCTCGGTGCGCAACGTCGTGCGCGAGATGATGGAAGAGCTGCTCGAATCCCGCGAGCGGCTCGACCGGATGCTGTCCTTCTGATCGTCCGTTGTGTTTGTCCCTTGTATTTGTCCCTTGTATTTGTCCCTTGTGAGGGTCCCTTCTGACGGATGGGCGCGAGATGAACGAGGAACTGCATTTCGAGGTCGACGGTGACATCGCGATCATCACGATCGACCGGCCGGCGCAGCGCAATTCGCTGGGCAGGCTGGTCCGCGAGGGGCTGTTCGCGGCGTTCGAGCGGTTCGATCGCGACGACACGCTGAACGTCGCGATCCTGACCGCGCGCGGCGACAAGGCGTTCTGCGCCGGCATGGACCTGAAGGAGATGTCCGGCTCCGCGATGACGGTGCCGCCGCGCAACCTGGTGCCGGTGCTCGGCGACAACGTGCAGATCGGCAAGCCGGTGATCGCCGCCGTCAACGGCATCGCCTACGCCGGCGGCTGGCTGCTCGCGCAGATGTGCGACCTGTGCGTGGCCGCCGAGCATGCGGCGTTCGCGATCACCGAGGCCAGGGTCGGCCGCGGCATGCCGTGGGCGGCGCCGCTGGTGCGGATGCTGCCGCAGCGGATCGTCATGGAGGTGCTGCTGACCGGCGAGCCGCTGACGGCCCGGCGGGCCTACGAGCTGGGCTTCGTCAATGCGGTGGTGCCGGCCGAACGACTGATGGACGAGGCGAAGGCGCTGGCCGGCCGCATCGCCCGCAATGCGCCGCTGACGGTGCGCGCGGCGCGCGAGCTGGTCTACCTGGCCGGCGACATGGGGCGCGCGGCTGGCCTGCAGGCGGCCCGCCACCTGTTCGACCACGTCTATCTGAGCAGCGACGCGCAGGAGGGGCCGCGCGCGTTCGTCGAGAAGCGGCCGCCGCGCTGGACCGGCCGTTAGGGTCACTCCCCAAGAACTTGCAGCAGGAGACATGACGATGGCAGCAGACCGGCGAGGATGGATCATCGATCGGCTTTCGCGCATCCGCTTCGCCGCGGCGGCGGTGGCCGCGGTAGCGCTGACGGTATCCGCACCCGCGCAGGCGCAGGACTTCCCGAGCCGGCCGCTGAAGATCGTCGTGCCGTTCCCGGCCGGCAGCGCATCGGACAGCGCCGCGCGCATCCTCGCCAGGGCGATGAGCGAGCAGTTGAAGCAGCCGGTGGCGGTGGAGAACAAGCCCGGCGCCAACGGCATCCTCGGCGTGACCCAGGTCAAGCAGGCGGCCGGCGACCCGTACACCTTGCTGGTCACCGCCAGCACCACCCATGCGGCGAACCTGAGCCTGTACAAGCAGTTGCCCTATGACCCGGTGAAGGACTTCGTGCCGATCGCCAAGATGGGCGTCACCGCGTTCGTGCTGATGGTGCGGCCCGATTTTCCGGCCGGCAACCTGCAGGAGTTCCTGGCCTATGCGCGCAGCCAGAACGGGCGCCTCAGCTATGGCCACGGCACCGCCGGCATGCTGGCGTCGGCGGCGCTGCTGGCGAAGATGGGCAACTTCACCGCCCAGCCGGTGGCCTACAAGGGCAACCCGCCGGCGCTGGCCGACCTGCTGGGCGGCGTCATCGACTTCTCGTTCGTCGACGTCGGCAACGCGGTCACGCAGGTGAAGGCCGGCAAGCTGAGGCCGCTGGGCCTGACGATGCAGCGGCGCACGGTGCTCGCGCCCGACATCCCGACGATCGAGGAGAGCGGTCCGATGCCGGGCTTCGCGATCGTGCCCTGGGTGGGGCTGCTGGCGCCGGCCGGCATTCCGGCGCAGGCTCGCGATGCGCTGGAGGCGGCCGCGATGGCCAGCCTGGCACGCCCCGACGTGAAGTCGGCGTTCGTGCAGATCGGGCTGGATCCCGACCCGCAGGACGGTGCCGGCCTGGCGCAGACGATGGGCGCCGACATCCGGCTGTGGGCGCGGGTTCTGGCCGACGCGGGCGTGAAGCCGGAGTGACCGGCGCCCGCGCAAGGCCGGAGCTCAGCCCTTCAGGTCCTCGATCAGGTCGACGTACTGCTGCATCGCGTCATCCTTGCTCGTGCCCTTCAGCTCGTTCCATGCATCCCATTTGGCACGGCCCACCATGTCGGTGAAGCCGGGCCGCTTGCCCTCGACGTCGCCGGCGCTGCCCTGCTTGTACAGCGCGTAGATCTTCAGCAGGGTCATGTTATCCGGCCGCTCGGCCAGGTTCTTGGAATCCTTCACCGCCTGCTCGAAGCGCTGTGTCAGTTCGGCCATGATCGTCCTCCGGTGTGGGGCGCCGGTATTATAGGGACTGCGACCCGTGCGCCGTGGCACGCCCGGGAGAGAGGAGGCGCAATGGCGCGCGAACGGATGTCCAGCGTGGACACCGCCTGGCTGCGGATGGACAGTCCGCGCAACCTGATGATGATCGTCGGCGTCGACGTGTTCGACCGCCCGATGCGGCCGGCGGAGCTGCGCGGCCTGCTGCGCCGGCGGCTGCTGAAGTTCGCCCGCTTCCGCCAGAAGGTGGTCACCGATGCGGCCGGAAGCTGGTGGGTCGACGACCCGCAGTTCGACCTCGATCATCATCTGCAGTCGGTGAAGCTGGCGGCGCCCGGCGACGATGTCACGCTGCAGGCGCTGGTCGCCGAGAAGGCCTGCGAACCGCTCGACCCCGCGCGGCCCCTGTGGCAGTTCCATCTGGTGCAGAACTACCGCGGCACCAGCGCGCTGATCGTGCGGATCCATCACTGCATCGCCGACGGCATCGCGCTGATCGGCGTGCTGATGACGTTGACCGATCGCGGCGACGGCCAGCCGGCCGACGGCGACGGCGGGCAGGGCGATGAACCGGACGACGGGAACTGCGGCGACCTGCTCGACGAGGACGCCGTGCAGTCCAATCCGTGGAAGCCGTATCTGACGCCGCTCACGCGCGGCGCGATCGGCGCGATCCAGGCCACCGGCACCGTGTGGGAGAAGGCGCTGGGCGTCATCGCGCAGCCGGAGCGGCTCAGCGGCTACGGCCGGGCCGGCGGCCGCGTCGTCAAGGATGCGCTGAGCATCGCGCTGATGCCCGACGATTCGGCGACGCGCCTGAAGGGCGTGCCCGGCGAGCGCAAGGTGATCGCCTGGAACGAGCCGCTGCCGCTGACCGAGGTCAAGCTGGTGAGCCGCGCGCTCGGCGCATCGATCAACGACGTACTGCTGTCCTGCGTGGCCGGCGCGCTGCGCGACTATCTGCTCACGCATGGCGACCGGGTCGACGGTTGCGAGATCCGCGCGATGGTGCCGGTGAACCTGCGGCCGCTCGACCAGACCGGCGATCTCGGCAACCGCTTCGGGCTGGTGCCGCTGACCTTGCCAGTGGGCATCGCCAATCCGATCGCCCGGCTGATCGAGGTCCACCGGCGGATGGAGGAGCTGAAGGGCGGTTACCAGGCGGTGCTGGCGTTCGGCCTGCTGGCGGTGGTCGGCAACACGCCGCGGACGGTGCAGTCGTTCGTGCTGGAAACGTTGGCGCGCAAGGCCACCGCGGTGATGACCAACGTGCCGGGGCCGCAGCAGCCGCTCTACATGGCCGGCGCGCGCCTGTCGCGGATGATGTTCTGGGTGCCGCAGTCCGGCGATGTCGGAATGGGGGTATCGATCCTGTCGTACGATGGCGGCGTTCAGTTCGGGTTGATCACCGACGCGGGCCTGTGCCCCGATCCGCAGGTGATCATCGACGGGTTCGCGGTGGAGTTCGAACGGCTGGTGCTGACTTTGGCGCTGCTCGATCCGGTCCTCTACGGCACGTCGCCCGATCCCCGGCGGATCGAAGAGGCGTTGTTCCGATGACCGTTGCCCGTCCCGACGAAGTGCTGGCGTTCTGGTTCGGCGAGCCCGGTTCGCCCGACTGGTGCAAGCCGCGCGCCGAATGGTTCACGAAGAGCGATGCGTTCGATGCGCAGATACGCGAACGCTTCGGCGCGACGGTGCGGGCGGCGCTCGACGGCGGCTGCGAGCACTGGTGCGACGATCCGCAGGGCGCGCTGGCCTACCTGATCGCGCTCGATCAGTTCACCCGCAACATCCATCGCGGCACGCCCACGTCGTTCGCCGGCGATCCGCGGGCGCTGGCGATGGCGCGTCGCATCGTCGAGCGCGGCTGGGACAAGGGTTACCAGCCGGCACAGCGTTCGTTCTGCTATCTGCCGTTCGAGCATTCCGAGTCGGCGGCCGACCAGCAGGAGTCGCTGCGGCTGTTCGACGAGCTGAAGCGCGAGACCGGTGACGGCGACGGCTACGAATGGGCGCTCAAGCACCAGCAGGTCATCGAGCGCTTCGGGCGCTTTCCCCACCGCAACGAGATCCTGGGACGGCGATCGACCGCCGAGGAGATCGCGTTCCTCGAAGAACCCGGCTCGCGGTTCTGAACGAACCCGCGCCGTGAAGGGACCACCCCCCTGAAGGGATCACTGCCGTGATGCGTTCGTTCTGGCTGCTGCTGCATCTGCTGTCCGTCGTCGTCTGGGTCGGCGGCATGGTGTTCGCGCACCACTGCCTGCGGCCGGAGGCCGCCAAGCTCGATCCGCCGCAGCGGCTGCCGCTGCTGGCCGGCGTGCTCGGCCGCTTCTTCACGTTCGTCACGCCGGCGATCGTGCTGCTGTGGATCAGTGGCCTCGCGATGATGGCGGCGATCGGCTGGAAGCTGGCGCCGCTGAACCTGCATCTGATGATGGGCATCGCGGTGGTGATGACGGTGATCTACGGCGTGATCCGCGGCGGACTGTATCCACGGCTGGCCGCCGCGGCCGGCCGCGGCGACTGGCCGGCGGGCGGGGCGGCGATGGGCGGCCTGCGCCGGCTGGTGCATGTGAACCTGTGGCTGGGGGTGCTGACCATCGTCGTCGCGGTGATGGGGCGATGACCGGGCGGGCTCACCCGGTGAGCCCGCGGAGCCCGATACTCGACGATCGTACGGACGGCGGTCGGGTGCGACCGGCTACCATCCGGTCTGCCGCCCGGGCAGAGTTCTCCCTGACCACATGCCCACTTTCGAACTGACCTTCGCGAACCGCTTCGAGCTGCTGCTCGAACGGTTCCTGCACCGCCTAGATGATCTGCCGGCCGACCCGTTCGAGCCGGTGCAGGTGATCGTGCCCAGCAGTGCGGTGCGCCGGCGCATCGAGCTGGCGATCGCCGAGCGGCAGGGCGTCTGCGCGAACGTCGAGTTCGCGTTCCTGGCCGGCTGGCTGTGGCGGGTCATCGGCCAGGTGGTGCCGGTTGCCGAGCAGTCGCCGTTCGACGCGGCGCGGCTGCAGTGGCGGCTGTTCGACGAATTGGCCGACCCGGCTCTCGCCGAGGCGCATCCGCGGCTGGCCGGCTATCTGCGGCAGGCCGATCCCCCGATGCGGCTGGCGCTGGCGCAGCGGGTCGCCGCGCTGTTCGAGCAGCTCATCACCTATCGGCCCGGCTGGCTCGCCGCCTGGCTGGACGGGCGGCGCGCGGTGCCGGCCGGGCCGGGGGACGCGGTGTCGGTGGCCGACGAGGCCTGGCAGGCGGAGCTGTGGCGGCGGGTGTCGCGCGCCACCGGCGCCGGCCGCCGGCATCCGTCGGCGGCATTCTTCGAAGCGCTGGCCGCCGGCGCCGGGGTCGCGCTGCCGCCGCGGCTGTCGGTGTTCGCGCTGCCGGCGCTGCCGCCGCTGTACCTCGACATGCTGCGCGGGCTCGCCCGCTTCACCGACATCGGCTACTTCGCGCTGAATCCATGTCGCGAATACTGGTTCGAGATCGTCGAGCCGCGCCGGCTGAGCTACCTGCGGCGCGAAGGGCGCGATGCGCTGCACGAGGTCGGCCATCCGCTGCTGGCGGCCTGGGGGCGGCAGACGCAGTCGCACATCGACACGCTGCTGAACGACGAGGGGGTCATCGTCGAGACCGGCAGCCGCTTCGAGCCGGCGGGCGGCGGCACGCTGCTCGCGCGGCTGCAGGATGCGATCCTCGATCTGCAGGAGCCGCCCGACGGATCGATCGCGCCCGACCCGTCCGACCGCAGCATCGAGCTGCATGTCTGCCATTCGCTGATGCGCGAGCTGCAGGTGCTGCACGATCAGTTGCTGGCGATGTTCGACGAGCTGCCCGGGCTGCAGCCGGCCGACGTCGCGGTGCTGCTGCCCGAGCTGGCCGAGGCCGCGCCGCTGATCGACGCGGTGTTCGGCAGCGTGCCGGCCGCACGGCGCATCCCGTTCACGATCGCCGGCCTGCCGCGGCGGCAGGCGAACGAGCTGCTGCGCGCGCTGGATTCGCTGATGCGGCTGCTGCCGGGCCGGCTGCCGGCCAGCGCGGTGTTCGAGCTGATGGAGCAGCCGCCGGTCGCCAGGCGTTTCGGCTGGTCGGCCGAGGAGCTCGAGCGGCTGCGCGAGTGGTTCGACGAGGCCGGCATCCGCTGGGGGCTGGCCGATCAGCAGCGCGCGGAGTTGGAGCTGCCGGCCGGCGGGCGCGCCAGTTTCGACGAGGGGCTGCGGCGTCTCTACGTTGCTTACGCCTGCGGCGAGGCGGCGGAGTTCGGCGGCTGGCTGGGTGCCGCGAATCCGCAGGGGCAACTGGCGCTGCTGCTGGGGCGGCTGACGGAGTTCGTCGCGGTGCTGCGCGGCCTGCGCGAGGAGTGGCGCATGCCGGCCGATGCCGACGGCTGGCGCGCGCGGCTGCTGCGGGCCTGCGATGCGCTGTTCGCGGTCGACGCCGCCCATGCCGACGGGCTGCGCGAGCTGCGGGCCGGCATCGGCCGCTGGCACCAGACCACGCGTGACGCCGAGCTGCGTACGCCGCTCGACACCGCCATCGTCCATCAGACGCTGATCGCGCTGCTCGACGAACCGGGCAGCGGCGCGGTGCCGGGCGGAGCGGTCACCTTCGCGGCGATCGGCGGACTGCGCGGCCTGCCGTATCGCGTGATCTGCGTGCTGGGCATGGACGACCGCGCATTCCCGCATCCTCAGGTGCCGCTGGAGTTCGACCTGATCGGCCGCTTCCCGCTGCGCGGCGACCGTCAGCGGCGCGACGACGACCGCACGCTGTTCCTCGATCTGCTGCTGTCGGCCCGGGACCGTCTCTATCTGAGTCACACCGGCCGCCATGCACGCGACAACTCGGCGATGCCGCCGTCGGTGCTGGTGTCGGAGCTGTTCGACCATGTCGGCCGGATCTGCACGGGCGGCACCGTCGAACGGCTGATCGTCCATCATCCGCTGGCGGCCTTCTCGCTCGACGCATTCGTCGATGATCCGGCGCGGCCGCAGGATCGCCGGCGGCGCTCGTTCAACGAGTCGTACTGTCGGGCGCTGGTCGCGCGTCAGCAGGGGCGGGCGGCGGTGATGCGCATTGCCGTCGCACAGGCATCACAGCCGTCGCCGTCCGCATCGGTCCTGGCTGCGTCGGCGTCGACTGCTTCGGCGGATGGACCGGCATCGATTGCATCGAACGTCGTGGCCTCGGCGCCAGCCGCCGCCGTCGAGCTGCACGATGCGGAGCTCGACGCGGCCGACGATCTCGGCGACGAGACGGTGCGGCTCGCTTCCGACGATGCCGGTCTCTTCTTCCGCCGGCCGCTGCCGCCGCCGCCCGAAGAAGCGCGGGTGGTGACGCTGGAAACGCTGGTGCGGTTCTTCCGCAATCCCTGCGCGGCGCTGCTGCGGCGGCTCGGCGTCGTGCTGCCGCGCCCGGCGCCGGAGCTGGCCGACGACGAACCGCTGGCGCTCGATTTCGCGGCGGTGCGCCGGCTGAGCGGGCGGCTGCTGCCGCTGATGCTCGCGGGCGCCGACCGGAACCGGCTGCTGTCGGCGGCGCGGGCCGGCATCGAGGTGCCGGCCGGCGAGCTGGGCAGCCGGCTGATCGACAACACGATCGACCGGCTGACCTTGCTGACCGCGCGGATCGCGCCGGGGCTGGCCGAACCGGTGCTGCCGCCGCTGCCGGTGGTCGTCGAGGCGGTGCTGGACGGCGAGCGCTGGCAGCTTTCGACGGTGTTCGGCGATCTGCGTGCCGGCGGGCTGCTGCGCTATCGCGATGGCAGCGCGCTGGTCGACGACCGTCTCGAGCACTGGCTGGCCCATCTGATGTTGTGCGCGGCCGATGTGCCCGAAGCGACGATGCGCACCCGCTGGTTCGGCGCCGACGGCGGCGGCTTCGAATACACCCGCTGCGCCGATGCCCGCGGCGAGCTCACGCGGCTGCTGTCGCTGTACCGTGCCGGCCTGATCGCGCCGCTGCATTTCTTCCCGCGGACGAGCTGGGCCTATGTCGACGAGGACCGCAACCTCGGCCGGGCGCAGTTCCGCTGGCTGGGGTCGGACTTCGCCCGCGGCGAGCGCGATCATCCGGCCTATCGGCTGGCGCTGCGCGGCGTCGCCGATCCGCTCGATGCGCGCTTCATCGAGCATGCCGAGGCGGTGTTCGGGCCGCTGCGCGACCATCGGATCGAACCATGAACCGCGCCCCGGCCTCCCACCGTCTCGGCGGCCACCGCGCACCGGCGTCCGGCACGGCCGTCCCCGGCATCGCCGGTCCCGGCTTCGTCGACCTGGACCCGTTCGGCTGCCCGCTCGAAGGCATCACGCTGATCGAGGCATCGGCCGGCACCGGCAAGACCTGGAACCTGGCGATCCTCTATCTGCGGGCGCTGCTCGAACGCGACCTGACGGTCGAGCAGGTGCTGGTGATGACGTTCACCAACGCGGCCACCGCGGAACTGCGCGAGCGACTGAGGGCGCGGCTGGTGCAGACGCGGCGATGGATGGAGGCGGACGAAGACGCGAGCAGTCCGGCGGGCCGCCGCAGCAGCGGCGATCCGGCAGGTCGCCGCGGCGATGATCCGGCAGGTCGCGGAGCTGCCGAGGCGGACGCCGCCGGCGCGGCGGCGCGGGCCGACGAGATCAGCCGCCTTCTGATCGAGAACGCCGAACTAACCACCGGCCTGACCCGCCGCGCGCTGCGCGACCGGCTCGATGCCGCGCTGGCGGCGTTCGACGAGGCGGCGATCGTGACGATCCACGGCTTCTGCCAGCGGGCGCTCGCACGGGTGCCGTTCGCCGCCGGCCTGCCGTTCGATCATGAGGCGGTGGCCGACGATGCCGACGGGCGGCTGCAGGTGGTCGCCGATTTCTGGCGGCGGCGCATCGCCGCGGAACCGATCTGGCCGCCGCTGGCCGAGCTGCTGCTGGTGAGGAACGATTCGCCGGCGCGCTGGGCCGAGCTGCTGGCGCGCGAGATCGGCCGTCCATTGGCGGTACGGCTGTATCCGGACGCGCTGGACACCTTGCAGCCGGTCGACACCGGCCGCGCGGCGGCCTTGTATGCGGACTTGCACGCCGCCTGGCAGGCCGGCCCGCGCCCGCCGGACGAGGTGCTGCACGCCAGCCTCTCCGAGCTGAACGGCAACCGCTACAAGCCCAATCTGATCGACGAGTCGGCGCGGTTGTGGCAGCAGGTGCTGGCGCTCGGCGAGCCGCTGGGCGCCGCGCGGATCGACGTGCGCAATGCCGCGACGCTCGACCGTTTCGCGGCCGGCACGTTGGCCGATGCGACCAAGCGGCAGCGCACGACGCCGCAGCATCCGTTCTTCGATGCCGCACAGACCTGGCTCGACGCGATCCGCGAGATCCATGCGGTCGCGGTCGGTCTGCGGATCCGGCTGCTGCGCGATCTGATCGATGAAGGGGGCGCCGCGCTTCGCATGCTGCGGCGAACGCGCCGGCTGCTGACGTTCGACGACATGCTGTTCAATCTGCGCGAAGCGCTGGCCGGTGGCCATCATCCGTGGCTCGCCGGCGAGCTGTTCCGGCAGTATCCGCTCGCGCTGGTCGACGAGTTCCAGGACACCGACTCGCTGCAGTACGACATCCTGTCGGCGATCTACCCGCAGGGGCCGCTGTTCCTGATCGGCGACCCCAAGCAGGCGATCTACAGCTTTCGCAGCGCCGACCTGCATGTGTACCTGCAGGCGCAGCAGCAGGCCGATGCGCAACTGACCCTGCGCCGCAACCAGCGTTCGACGCGCCCCCTGATCGACGCCTGCAATGCGCTGTTCTCGATGAACCGTCGGGTGTTCGGCATCGAGCTCGGCGTGCCGACGATCGAGAAGGGCGAGCGCGAACGGCCGCCGCTGATCGATGTCGGCGAGACCGCCGCGCTGCGGGTGTGGACGCTGCCCCCCGCCGAACCCGGCGTCTGGCACGACCGCAACGAGGCGAAGGCGCTGGCGGCCCGCGCCGCCGCCGCCGAGATCGACCGATTGCTGGCACGCTCGGCCGCCGGCGGGCTGCGGATCGGCGACCGGCCGCTCAGCGCCGGCGACATCGCGGTGCTGGTGCGTACCCATGTCGAAGGCGCGCGGGTGCGGCGGGCGCTGGCCGCGCTCGGCATCGATTCGGTGGAGCTGTCGCAGATCGGCGTGTTCCAGACCGCCGAGGCCGAGGAGCTCGAACGGGTGCTGCTGGCGATCGGCGATCCCGCGCACCAGGGGCATCTGCTGTCGGCACTGGCCACCGGCCTGGTCGGGTACGACGCCGCCGCGATCGATGCGCTGGCCGACGACGAGCCGGCGCTGCTGGCGATCGCCGAGCGCTGGCTGGCCTACCGTGAGCTGTGGCTGACCCGCGGCTTCGGCCGGATGTTCCAGCAGTGGATGACCGGCGAAGGGGTCGATGCGCGGCTGCTCGCCCAGCCCGACGGCGAACGGCGGATGACCGACCTGCTGCATGTGGCCGAGCTGCTGCAGCGGCGCGCCGACTCGCTGCTTTCGATCGATGCGCCGCTGCCGTTCAGGGCTGCGGAAACGAAGGTCTGGCCGATCGCCTTGAACACCTGGTCTGCCGGAAGCGTAAGGAGTTCGCCGGTTCCGGCAAGCTTGCCGTCCTTCATCGCAGTATATTCCAACTCGATGGCGGTGACCTTGCCATTGTGCGAGATGACCCGCTTTGGCTGCAACCAGTGGCGAATGGTGACGCCGTTGGCCGCGGCCAAATCCTGCTCGAAGCCGGAAGCGTTCATGTCTTCCTTGCCGCGCCGGTAGCAGATGGTGACATCTTCGGCCCCGAGCAGCTTCGACTGCACGCCGGCATCGATGGCCGTCATGCCGCCGCCGATGACGACGACGCGGCGGCCGATGGGCAGCTTGGCGAGGTCGCCGGTCTGCCGCAGGACGG
>DAISWF010000128.1:12984-15801 GCA_036826495.1 Burkholderiaceae bacterium | reverse complement strand
CTGTCGCGATTCGCGCGCCGACCTTCCATCGTCGCGAAGGGCTCGATACCCGCCCACTCCGGACGGCCGATCTCGTCGCAGAACTTCCGCCAGAACCTGTCGTGGGTGATGAACAGCGTCAGCCATCCTTCCCTGGTAGGGAACACCTGCGCCGGCACCATGTAGGGATGCGACGAGTTGGCCAGCCGCTGCAGCACCTCGCCCGCGTTCAGCGTCGCGCCCGCCAGGTAGTTGAGCTGCGACATCATCACGTCGAACATCGCGACATCCACCTGGCCGCCGCGACCTTCGACGATCTTGGCCAGCAGCCCCAGCGCGGCCATGATGCCGGCGGAGTTGTCCACCGCCGAATAGCCGGCCTTGGTGGGCGGGGCCGACGGATCGCCGGTGAGCGACATCACACCGGTAGCGGCCTGGATCACGTAGTCGTAGGCGGGCTTCTCGGAATAGGGGCCCTGCAGTCCGTAGCCGGTGAGCGCGACGCAGACGAGCTGCGGATTGCAGGCGCGCAGACTCTCGTAGGTCAATCCCAGCTTCCTGATCGCCGAGGGCCGCAGGTTGGTGATCAGCGCGTGCGCGCCGGCGGCGATCGATTCGAGCTCGCCGCGGCCGCCGGCGCTTGCCAGATCCAGCACTACGCTCTTCTTGCTGCGGTTCAGACTGGCGAAATACGCATTGTGCGGACCGACGAAATGCGGGCTGACGCGCCGCCCGATGTCGCCGTCGGGCGGCTCGATCTTGATCACCTCGGCGCCCAGGTCGGCCAGCAGCAGGCCGCAGTACGGCCCGGCCAGCATGTGGCCGACCTCTATGATGCGAATGCCGGCCAGCGGACCGCTCATCGGGTCACCCTCCGCGCTGCGCGCTGCGGGGCCATGAGCCTTGGGAGCGGCCCGGCGGCTCATGCCAGCTTCGCCGCCAGTTGCGCGACCACGGTGTCCAGCGGCATGTCGGCGGTGAACACCGCCGCCACGCCCATCGCGTGCAGGGTCTGATGGTCCTCGCCGGGGATCGTGCCGCCGACGAACACCTTGACGTCGCCGGCGTCGCGCGTGCGCAGCTCGGCGATCACGTCGGTCACCAGCTCCTTGTGGCTGCCCGACAGGATGCTCAGGCCCACCGCATCGACGCCCTCGTCGACCGCCACCTGTGCGATCTGCTGCGGGCTGCGGCGCAGGCCGGTATAGATCACCTCGGCGCCGGCATCGCGCAAGGTCAATGCGACGATCTTGGCGCCGATGTCGTGGCCGTCCAGCCCGGGCTTGCCGATCAGGATGCGCTTGCCGGCCAGCGGCCGCCGTTGCAGAGTCTGCGTCATAGATTCACCGGCTCCTTGAATTCTCCCCACTCCCGCTTCAGGCAATCGACCATCTCGCCCACGGTGGCGTAGGTGTGGCAGCAGTCGACCAGAAAGGGCATCACGTTCTCGTGGTCCTTCGCCGCGGCTGCCGCGAGCCGGGCCAGCGCCCGGTCGACGGCGGCCTGATCGCGCGTGTCCTGCACGCGCTGGAATTTCTCGAGCGCCCGCCGGGCCACCGTGGGATCGAGCTTGAACACCTCGCCCACGCCGATCCGTTCGTCTTCCTTGCGAAAATGGTTCTGTCCGACGATGACGTTCTTGCCGGCGTCGGTATCGAGCTTTCGTTCCAGGCCGCGCTCGGCCAGCCGAAGCTGCATCCAGCCGTCCTCGATCGCCGGGATCACGCCGCCGTAGGCGTCGATCTCGCCCATCACCTGCAGGATCATCTCCTCCATGCGATCGGTATGCTGCTCCAGGAAGTAGCTGCCGCCCAGCGGATCGACGGTGCGCCCGATGCCGCTCTCGTAGGCGATCATCTGCTGCGTGCGTACCGCCAGCTCGGCCGAGAACTCGGTGGGGATCTGGAAAGCCTCGTCGAACGCGCAGGTGAAGATCGACTGCGCCCCGCCGAACACCGCGGCCATCGTCTCGACGGCCACCCGCACCACGTTGTTGTACGGCTGCGGCGCCACCAGTGACGAACCGCCGCACACCACGCCGAAGCGGAAGTGCTGCGCTTTCGGGTCCTGCACGCCGTAGCGTTCCTTCATGAACCGCGCCCACAGCCGGCGTCCCGCGCGGAACTTGGCGATCTCGTCGAAGAAATCCATGTGCACGTAGAAGAAGAACGACAGCCGCTTGGCGAACTTCTCCACGTCGCCGCCGCGGCGGCGCAGTTCATCGACATAGGCCAGCCCGTTGGCCAGCGTGTACGCCATTTCCTCGGCCGCCGTCGCGCCCGCGTCGCGCACGTGCGCGCCGGCGATGCTGATCGGATTGAAGCGCGGCGTGACGTCGTTCGAATACAGGATGCTATCGGCGATCAGCCGCATCGAAGGCCGCACCGGAAAGATCCAGGTGCCGCGCGCCACGTACTCCTTGAGGATGTCGTTCTGGATCGTGCCGGTCAGCTTGCTGCGCGGCACGCCCTGCTTGTCGGCCACGGCCAGATACATCGCATAGACGATCGCCGCCGTGCCGTTGATCGTGAACGACGTGGAGATCTTCGACAGATCGATGCCGTCGAACAGGATCTCGGCTTCGCTCAGGTTCGACAGCGATACGCCGACCTTGCCGATCTCGGGCCTGGCCATCGGATGCGTCGGGTCGTAGCCGCACTGCGTCGGCAGGTCCAGCGCCACCGACAGCCCGGTCTGGCCCTGCGCCAACAGGAACTTGTACCGCTCGTTCGACTCCTCGGCGGTGCCGAAGCCCGAGTACTGGCGCATCGTCCACATCCGGCCCCGGAAACCACCCGGGAAGCTCCCCCCCGCGCACGGATAACCACCCGGGCTGCC
>DAISWF010000128.1:0-12974 GCA_036826495.1 Burkholderiaceae bacterium | reverse complement strand
TAGCCGTCGGCGAAGATGCCGCGCGTGAACGGATACGCACCGGGTCTGCCGACGCGCCGCGGATCCACCGCGCCGGAATCGACGCTGATCGACACGGCGATGCCGCTGCGGCTGATCCGGCCCAGTTCGGGATCGGGCGGCACGGGGGCGGGGTGCGAGTCTCTTGCGTTCATCGGGAACCCTTGCTCAGGAGCTTGTCGGCGGCTGCCCAGTGGTCGTCGTGCAGCCAGGTGCGCATGAGGTGCTGCCGTTCCACCGCGCGATGCCCGGCCCAGTCCAGCCCCCGGCGGGCGGCGATGGCCTGCGCCTTGATGCCGCGCAGCACCTGGGGCGCGCAGTGGTCCAGCGGGCTGGTGAAGGCGGCGATGTCCTCTCCCTGCGGGCCGTCGCGGATCACCGCGTCGGCCAGACCCCAGGCGAGCGCCTGTTCGGCATCGATCAGCTCGCTGCGGCTCATCATGCGCATCGCCCGCGCCGGGCCGATCAGCCGGAACAGATCGGGCCCGCCGCCCCAGGCCGAGGTGATCGCCAGCCTGGCCTGGATGTAGCCGATGCGCGCGTGCGCGGCCTGCAGCCGCATGTCACAGGCCAGCGCCAGTTCCGCGCCGCCTCCTATCGCATCGCCGTTCAGGCAGGCGAGCACCGGCACCGGGCAGCGACGGATCGCGTCGAGCGCCGCGCCGGCCTGCTCCGTCATCGCGGCGACCTCCGCTTCGTCACGCACGTCGGCCAGATCGCGCAGATCGCCGCCCGCGGCGAAATAGCGCTCGCCGGCGCCGGTCACCACCAGATAACGGACGTCGTCGCGCGCCCCGGCCGCCGCGACGGCGGCCGCGAGCTCGGCCAGCACCGGCCGGGCCAGGGCGTTGTGCCTGGCTGCGCGGTCGACGGTGATCCAGACCGCGCCGTTCGGGCGCGCTTCGATCCTGATATGGGCCGGCGGATCTTCGGTGAGGGCATCTGGTGCTTGCATGGACGGGATGCTAGATTCACCCGTCGTTCTTCGTACAGAACTGGAGTTCGATATTTCGAACAATCTATCGGAAAGAGGATCTTCAGCAGTGAATACCGAACGAGATGTTCGAAATATCGAACGAGAAGGGCCATCGGCTGAGCCGGGGTTGGCGGCCAGACCGTCCGCGAACGGCGTCGCCGTGACCGCGGTCGAACGCGTGCTCGACATCTTCGAAGCGTTCCACAAGGTGCAGAAGCCGCTGTCGCTGACCGACCTGGCCGAAGCCACCGGGATCCCGAAG
This sequence comes from Burkholderiaceae bacterium, assembly GCA_036826495.1. Classification (GTDB taxonomy): domain Bacteria; phylum Pseudomonadota; class Gammaproteobacteria; order Burkholderiales; family Burkholderiaceae_E; genus DAISWF01. The sequence goes on along the minus strand of DAISWF010000128.1, from coordinate 11,718 downwards.
AGCAGTTGCCACGCGATCGTCGCGACGCTGACCGCGCGCGGCTATCTCTACTCGCTGGCGCGGCCGCGCGCGCTGTATCCCACGCGCCGCTTCCACGACATCGCGCGCGACATCCACGAGAAGGATCCGTTCGCCGAGCGCCTGCTGCCGATGCTGGAGCGGCTGCGCAACGTGTCGCGCGAAACGGTGATCCTGGGCAAGCGCCAGGGCGACGCCGTGATCTACCTGCAGGTCGTGGAAGGCCCGCACGCCATCCGCTACTCGGCCCGGCCCGGCGAATTCAAGCCGCTGCACTCCAGTGCCATCGGCAAGGCATTGCTGGGCAGCCTGAAAGAGACCGAGATGCGCGCGCAGATCGCCGGCCGGCCGCTGCCCGCGGTCACCGGCAGCACGCTGACCGACGCGCAGGCGTTGATCGACGACATCCTGGAAAGCCGGCGCCGCGGCTACTTCGTCACGCGCGGCGAGAACGTGCCCGACGTGTGGGCGGTGTCCGCCTTTCTAGCGGTGAGCAGCGAAACGCTCGCCATCGCGATCGCCGGGCCACGGCATCGGATGGAGAACAATCTGGTGGAATGCGTGCAGGTGCTGCTGGCCAGCACCAGCTTCATCTCGCGGCAGTGGGCTTAAGGTCGTTTTCTCCGGGGCGGGCCTCAGATCCGCCGCCCGGCCTTCTTCCAGTACGGATCGCGCAGGTGGCGCTTCATCACCTTGCCGCTGTCCTCGCGCGGCAGCCGCGGGGTGAACTCGATCCGGCGGGGCAGCTTGTAGGCGGCGATGCGGGATCGGAGCCAGTTCAGCACCGTGGCTTCGTCCAGCGCCGCTTCGGGCTCGGGCTGCACGATGGCCAACACCGTTTCTCCGTACTCGGCATCCGGCACGCCGAATGCCACGCTGTCGGCGACGCCGGGCATCGTCGCGAGCGCGGCTTCGATCTCGGCCGGATAGATGTTGACGCCGCCGGAGATCACCATGTCGCTCTTGCGGTCGCAGATGTAGAGGTAGCCGTCGGCATCGAGATAGCCGATGTCGCCGACGCAGGCGAGTCCGCCGTGGTCGATCGCGCGCCTGGCGTCGGGCAGCCGGTGATAGGTGAAGTCCGCATAGGCGGGCTGTCGCGCGTGGATGTTGCCGATCCGCCCGGCCGGCAGTTCGCGGCCCTCGTCGTCGACGATGCGCACCTGCGCCTGGCCGAGCGGCCGCCCGACCGATCCGGGCCGCGCCAGCCATTCGTGCGCGTCGATCAGCGTGGTGACGCCGAGCTCGCTGGAGGCATAGGCCTCGCGGATCACCGGCCCGAGCCAGCCGATCATCGCGCGCTTGACGTCGGGCGCGAACGGCGAGCCGGTGGCGGTGACGAAGCGCAGCGACGACAGGTCGTGGCGGCGGCGCACCGCCTCGGGCAGCGCCAGCAGCCGCACGCACATCGTCGGCACCAGATAGGCATGGGTGATCCGTTCCGATTCGATCGTGCGCAGCGTGGCTCCGGCGTCGAAGCGCGGCAGCAGCACCAGCCGCTCGGCGAGCTGCATCGCCTGGATCGCATAGAGGTTCGGCGCGCCGTGGTAGAGCGGCGCCGGCAGCAGCACCCGGGCGCCGGGTTCGAAGCCGAAGCTGGCGCGCGCCACCTCGGCCAGCAGACGGGGCTGCTCGGGGTGCAGCGTTTCGCGCAGCCGTCTGACGCCTTTGGGGCGGCCGGTGGTGCCGGAGGTGTAGGCGAAGCGGCCCGGCGCGACGTGCGGCGGGCCGTCGTAGGGGGTCTGGGCGCCGAGCCAGGCTTCGTATTCGTATTCGGGCGGCGAGGCGGCGCGGATGCTGCCGGGTTGCCGCGCGTCGTCTGGGTCGATGGCGTCGGCCGCCGCATCGGCGTTGCGGGTCGTTGCGACGGTGTCGGCCCCATCGGCCCCCCCGGCCCCCCCGGCCCCATCGGCAGCCGCTCGCGGCGGCAGTCGGTGCGCGGCCCGCGTCAACGCCGACGGCTCGACGCGGACCACCCGGCAGGCCGACGGGATCGCGCCCGCCAGCGCCGGCAGCAGGTCGGCATGGATGAACAGCACCGTCGCGCCGCTGTCGGCCAGGATGTAGCCGAGCTCCTGCTCGCGGAAATGGAAGTTGATCGGGCAGTGATAGGCGCCGATCAGGTTGCAGGCCAGCGTGATCTCGATCGCGGCCGGCTCGTTGCGCAGCACCAGCGCGACCACGTCCTCGTCGCGCACGCCCAGGGCCAGCAGGCCGCCGGCGACCCTGCGCACCCGCGGCAGCAACCGGTCGGGCGACAGCGTGTCGTCGCCGAAACGCAGGGTCGCGGTCATGCCGGATCGGCGGGCCTGGTCGTGCGCAGCGCCTTGTCGCGCGCGTTGACCGCCTTGATGCGTTCGCGTTCGGCCGCCCAGCGCTCGGCCGGCCAGTCCATGTACTGCGTGAAGTACGCGCCGTTGGCGAGCCAGTTCGCGCCGTCGATCGCGATCGTCTGGCCGGTCAGCCATTCGCAGCCGGGCGCGATCAGGAAGGCGGCCAGGTTCGCCAGCTCGGGCATCTGGCCGAGCCGGCGCATCGGGTTCGAGGTGGTCTCGGCGGTGTGGCTTTCCTCCTTCGGCCGCAGTCGCGCGGTCGCGCCCTCGGTCGGGAAGATCCCGGGTGCGATCGCGTTCAGCCGGATGCCGTAGCGTCCCCATTCGACGGCCAGCGACTTGGTCATCACGTCGATGCCGGCCTTGGACATCGCCGAGGGCACGACGAACGGCGAGCCGGTCCAGACCCAGGTGACGATGATCGACAGCACGCTGCCCTTCAGGCCCTGGTCGATCCAGCGCTTGCCGACCGCATGGGTCACGTAGAAGGTGCCGTGCATCACGGTGTTGGCGACCGCGTCGAAACCGCGCGGCGACAGGTCCTGGGTGCGGCTGATGAAGTTGCCGGCGGCGTTGTTGACGAGGCCGGTCAGCGGCGCGGTGCGGAAGATCTCGCCGACCATCGCGTCGACGGCGTCCGCATCGCGCAGGTCGCAGGCCATCGCGGTCACCGATCCGCCATGCGCCTGCATCATCTCGCCGGCGGCGTCGTCGAGCACCGGCTTGCGGCGCCCGCAGATGATCAGATCGGCGCCGAGCTGCAGCATCCGTTCGCCCATCACCCGGCCCAGCCCGGTGCCGCCACCGGTGATCAGGATGCGTTGGCCTTTCAGCAGGTCTTTCTCGAGCATCGTCTTCTCCTTGGGAGGGTGCTTGCATTCATTCCGGCGTCATGCCGATGATCCGCGTCAGTTCCTGATACGCCCTGGCCTGCTCGCGGATCAGCGTGCCCAGCGCCTGCGGCGTCGATGGCGACAGCGCGAAGCCGATCTGTTCCATCCTCGACTGCACTTCAGGATGGGCCTGCGCATCGTTGAACGCCTTGTTCAGCTTGTCGACCACGTCGCGCGGCATGCCGGCCGGGCCGACCACCGCCGCCCACATCTGCACCGGCAGATCCTTCAGGCCGATCTCGTTCAGCACCGGCACGTCAGGCACCAGCGGGCTGCGCCGGGGCAGGAGCTGCACCAGCATCCGCAGCTTGTTCTCGCGCAGGTACGGAATGCCGATCGAGGTGCCGATCATCGCCTGCACCCGCCCGGCCACCAGGTCCACCATCGCCGGCGGCTCGCCCTTGTACGGCACCTGCGTCATGTCCAGGCCGAACTGCGCCTTCACCTGGCCCATCGTCAGCACGCCGGTGTTGTTGCCGGTCGCGTAGCTGAGCTTGCCCTGGTTCGCCTTCGCATGCTCGATGAACTCGGCGAAGGTCCGGGCCGGCACCGACGGATGCACGTAGAAGAAGAACGCATAGCGGCCGATGTCGGCGATCGGCGTGAAGTCGGCGACCACGTCATACGGCGGCGACTTGCGCAGCGCCGGCAGCACCGACAGGTTGCCCGAGGTGGCCAGCGTGAGCTTGTAGCCGTCGGGCGGCGCCTTCTGGACCTCCTGCGCGGCGAGCTGGCCTTCGGCGCCGGGGCGGTTCTCGACGATCACCTGCCCGCCGAGCGAGTTCGACACATGCTGCGCCAGCACGCGCGCGATGGTGTCGGTGGTGGAGCCCGCCGGGAACGGCACCACCAGGCTGACCGGCTTGGCCGGATACTGGGCGGAAGCCGTTGCGGCGCACAGCGACAGCGCCGCCAGCGCGATCAGGTGTCTCGGTTTGAACATCCAGGGTCTCCTCCGTGCCGCCGGCCGTGCCGGCGTGTTCATGTCTATTCGCAGCGACTCGCAGCGTTCTTTGGCGAGATTCGTCCCCGATTGATGCGCGGGGAGTCCCCGATGGTTGCACCCGCCCGCGCCGCATGCAAGACTGCACCGGTGCAATTCTTTGGTGCGCTCGGCGCATCAATCGGCGGCCGGCCCGGAGGCGCTTCTGGACGTCAACAGTTTCATGTTCTTCGCCGCCGTCGTCGATGCCGGCAGTTTCGTCAATGCCGCGCGGCGTCTGGGCATCGATCGCTCGAACGTCAGCCGCCGGATCCGCAATCTGGAGCGCGAGGTCGGCGCGCAGCTTCTCAGGCGCACGACGCGGCGGATGGAGCTGACCGAGACCGGCGCGCTGTTCTACGAGCGCTGCGCGGTGATCGATGCCGAGGTGCAGAACGCCCAGAAGGCACTGCTGAACCTGCGTTCGTCGGTGCGCGGCCCGTTGAGCCTGAGCTGCCCGCCGATGCTGGGGCGCGAGTTCCTCGCGCCGCTGCTGGCCGCGTTCTGCAGCCGCTACCCGGAAGTGAATCTGCGCGTGACCTTGAAGACCAACGTCAACGACCTGATCGGCGAGGGCATCGACGTCGCGCTGCGGCTGAGCGACCAGCCGGGCCCCAACACCGTCGCGCGGCAGCTCGCGCGGGTCGACTGGGTCGTCTGCGCGAGCCCGCGTTATCTGCGTGAGCGAGGCACGCCGGCGGTACCGGAGGATCTGGCGGGCCACGTCTGGCTGGGCCAGCGCGGCCGGATGGCGCTGGAGATGGTGCGGGGCAGCGAGCACCGCCGGGTCTCGGTGGTTTCGCGGCTCGAGTGCCCGGACTTCACGTTCCTGCGCGAGGCGCTGGTGGCCGGTCTGGGCGTCGGCCTGATGCCGGCCTACATCGCCGCCGACGCGATCCGGCGCGGCCGGCTGCGCGCGGTGCTCGGCGATTTCCGGCTGTCGCCGTCCCCCGGCGACCGGCTCTATGCGATCACGCTGGCTACCCGTTACACGCCGCCGCAGGTGCGGGCGCTGCTCGACTTCCTGACCGGCAGCTTCGAGACGGGCGCGGTGTGGGAGCTCGACCGGCCTGGAGCTGCGACGCGCTCAGGTCGCGCAAGGTCCGCACGAACGCCCCCGCCGGCGCGCCGAGCCGGTGATCGCCGCGGCTCGCTGCCGTGACGTAAGAAGCTTGGAACCATGCGGCTTGAACCAGGCATCCGGCTTGCCGTATCGTGGGCCGCCATCCTTCCCCGGAGGTCGCGATGCGTCTGCAAGGCTCCTGTCACTGCGGCAAGATCCGCTTCTCGCTGGAATCGGACAGTCCGGCGCCGTTCATGCATTGCCATTGCTCGATCTGCCGCAAGACCGCGGGGTCGGGCGGCTATGGCATCAATCTCGGCGGCGATGCGGCGAGCCTGAAGGTCAGGGGCCGCGAGCACCTGTCGATCTATCACGCGCTGATCCGCGAGCCGGGGCAGCGCACGCGCCGTTCGAAGGCGCAGCGGCACTTCTGTTCGCTGTGCGGCAGCCCTTTGTGGCTGTGGGACCCGCGCTGGCCGGAGCTGGTCCATCCGCATGCGTCGGCGATCGACACGCCGCTGCCGCGGCCGCCGGAGGTGGTCGAGGCGGCGCTGGCATACGCGGCCGACTGGGTCGATGTGCCGAAGGGGCGCGGCCACGTGCACTGCGACCACTGGCCCGAGGAGTCGCTGCAGCAGTGGCACCGCAGGCACGGGATCACTCCATCCTGATGCCGGTCTCGGCGGCGATGCCGCGCCACTTCTCCTGTTCCTTGCGGACGAACTCGGCGGCGACCTCGGGGCTGGAGGTCATGCTGAGGGTGCCGGCCTGCCGCGACAAGCGCGGAGTCGGCGCACGATAACCGGCGTTCCGGCGTTCCGGCGATTCGGGCAAGATGCCGTCCTGCCATCGTTGCTCCGTCCCCGCAGTCATCCATGTCCCTGCCTCACGCGCTGCTGACCTCGCTGATCGAACGCCCGAGCACCGGTGCCGATCTCGCGCGACGTTTCGACCGTTCGATCGGTTACTTCTGGCATGCGACCCATCAGCAGATCTATCGCGAACTGGGACGACTGGAGGAGGCGGGATGGGTGAAGTCGACGCCGGTCGAGGACGTCCGCGGCCGTCAGCGTTCGTACGAAGTGCTGTCGGCCGGTCGCAAGGAACTGAAGCGCTGGATCGCCGAGGGCAGCGACGAGCCGCGGATCGCGCGCGACGAACTGATGGTTAGGCTGCGTGCCGAGGCGGCCACCGGGCCGGCCGGACTGGATCGCGACATCCAGGCGCGCATCGAGCGCGAACAGCAACGGCTGGCGATCTATCTCGCGCACGAGGCGCGCGCGTTCGCCGACCGGCTCGACACGCGCGAACGCAGGCTGCAGCACCTGGTGCTGAAGGCGGGCATCAGGATGGTGTCGCTGCGGCTGGAGGTGCTGAAGGAGGCGCTCGAGATCCTGGCGATGCCGTCGTCGCGCTGAGTCAGCATGGCGGGCGCCGGAGCAGCCGGCGCCCTGTGTGCATACCGGCCCCCGTACTGTTCGTACGGGGGCCGGAGGTGACGCACGTCGTACGTTACTGCGTCGCGCTGCCCTTCGGCGTGCGAGCGGCCGGCGCGCTGGACGAGCTGTTGTTCGACGGGGCGGCGCCCATGCTGCTGCCCGATCCGGACGGCGTGGTGTCCTTCGAAGCGGAGCTGCCCGAGCGATCCCGCGAGCCCGACTTCCGATCCTTGTCGTCCTGCGTCGCGCGGCGGTCCTGCATCGTGCGCTGATCGGACTGGTTCATCGAGTCCCTCGGCGAACCTGGGCTGGCGGGCGCGGTCTGGCCGCCCTGGCGGCTCGGTTCCGGCGGCTTGCTGGTGGTGGTGCCCTGCTGGGCGAACGCCAGTGACGCGAACGCGAGGCTGCTGACGGTGACGAATGTCCTGACTAGTTTCATGGGGGTCTCCAATCCAATCCATAGATCCGAACAGCCGGATCCTGCGATCGGATCGGGCAATGCGCATGCCCGCGCCCCCTGCAAGCGGTGCAAGCGCATGCGTGCGATGCGCCCGATGGAGAAGACGGACCGACGACGCGGCCTGCCCGCCGCGCCGCCGATGCGCGGGTCAGCGCCTGCTGCCGTAAACCGCCGATTCGAACGAGTAGTAGGTCTCGACCGAGCCGGCGTCGGCGAACGGGAAGATCTGCGTCGCGTAGACGCCGCCCAGGCCGTTGAGCGGATCGATCCAGTAGAACGAGTTCGCCAGGCCCGCCCACATCAGCCCGCCCGCCGGGCGGCCGGTGAACACCGGGTCGAGGTTGACCTGGAATGCCAGGCTCCAGGTCTTGCGAGTGCCGGGGAAGAATTCGGCATCGTTGGTCAGCGGGATCGCCGCCGTCAGCGACGTCACGCGGCAATTGCCCATGTGGTTGAGGCCGAGCTGCACGACGGTTTCGGGTTTCAGCACCCGTTCGCCATCGAGCTGCCCGTGATTGAGGATCATCCGGACGAACCGCAGGTAATCGCCCATCGTGCTGTAGAGGCCGCCGCCGCCCATCTCGAACTCCGGCTCCTGCGGGATCTCGAACTCGAACGGCGCGAGCTTGCCGTCGGGGCCGCGCAGATGGATGCCGGCCAGCCGCTCGCGCATCGCGCCGGTGATCCGGAACGCCGTGTGGGTCATCGCCAGCGGCTCGAACAGGTTCTCGCGCAGCACGGCACCGAGCTTCTTGCCGGTGACCTGCTCGACCATCAGGCCGGCCCAGTCGATGTTGATGCCGTACTCCCAGCGTTCACCGGGGTCGGCGATCAGCGGGGTGGTCAGCGACTTGCGCTTGCATTCGGTGATGCCTGGAATGCCGTGCGCCGCCTGCACCTTCTGGATGTCGGTGTTCCAGATCTCGTAGCTGAAACCGGCGCTGTGGGTCAGCAGGTGCCGCAGCGTGATCGGGCGCTTGGGCGGGCGCACCGTCGGATTGCCCGATGCGTCGAAGCCGGTCAGCACCTTGACCTCGCCGAGCGCCGGCAGCACCCTGGCGGCCGGCGCATCGAGATCGAGCAGCCCGCGCTCCACCTGCTGGACGGCGGCGATCGAGGTCAGCGCCTTGGTCATCGACGCGATCCACACCACGGTATCCAGGGTCATCGGCTTGCCGGAGCCCAGCGTTCGTTCGCCGAACGCACCTTCGTACAGGGTTCCGTCGCGATCGCAGGCCATTGCGATCACGCCCGGCACCGCCCCGGTGGCGACGGCACCGGCCAGCAACTGATCGGCTCGCTGCTTGAGTTCCATCATTGTCTCCTCCCGTTTTACGGTTGACGATGTACGGCCAGTATGCGCGCCGGGCACAGAATTTGGTAGGGTGAAACAGTTTGCGGTCCGCCGGCGGCCGTGCCCGACGGCGAGCCGATGTCGGCTGCGAAAATTCCGCATCGCGGCGACAATCGCGGTCGGGCGGTCAGCGCCCCATCCCGTCGGGCGGTCAGCGCCCCCATCCGTCGCCGCTGCGCGGCCTTTCACCCATCGATGCAGACCTACCGTTCCCGCGAGTTCCTGGCGCTGTTCAGCGCAGTGATGCTGCCGATGTTCCTCGGCGCGGTCGATCAGACGCTGCTCGCCACCGCGACCCCGACGATCGCGCACGAGTTCGGCAACCTGGGCGATACCTCGTGGATCGCGATCGGCTATCTGCTGACGGCGGCGATCTCCGCGCCGATCCACGGCCGCATGGGCGACCGGTTCGGCCGCCGCAACGCGATGCTGGCGGTGCTGGCGATCTTCGCGCTGGGCTCGCTGGCAGGATCGCTGGCGCGCTCGCTGGAAGCGCTGATCGCATCGCGCGTGCTGCAGGGGCTGGGCGGCGGCGGACTGATGGTGCTGAGCCAGGCGCTGATCGGCGAGCTGGTCAAGCCGGCCGACCGGCCGCGCTACCAGGGGTGGTTCGCGATGATCTTCACCGCCTCGAGCGTCGGCGGTCCGGTGCTGGGCGGGCTGATCGTCCATCACCTGGGCTGGCGGTGGCTGTTCTGGGGCAATCTGCCGCTGTGCGCGCTCGCCGCGTGGCGGATGTGGCGGCTGCCGGCTCGCCACCAGGCCCGCGCGGGCAGCCTGCCGGCCGATCCGGTCGGCCTGGTGCTGTTCGTCATCACCGCCACCAGCCTGCTGTCGTGGTTCAGCCTGGCCGGGCATCGCTTCCACTGGCTGTCGGTCACCAGCGCGGCACTGCTGATGACGGGCGCCGTCGTGGGCTGGCTGCTGTGGCGCCAGCAGCGCCGGCGCGTGTCGCCGTTCCTGCCGCTGGAACTGCTGCGCCGGCCCGGCGTGCCGACGATCTGCGCGACGGTGGTCTGTTTCGCGGCCAGCCTGTTCGCGCTGGTGTTCCTGCTGCCGATCTATCTGCTGGGCGCGCTCGGCGCCGATCCGGCCACCGCCGGCTGGCTGATGCTGCCGCTGACGTTCGGCGTCGTGGCCGGCTCGACGATGAACAGCCGGGTGACGCTGCGGCTCGGCACGCCCTCGGCGACGCCGCGTTTCGGACTGACGGCCACCGCGTCGGCACTGGGCCTGCTGGCGCTGCTGCCGCCGTCGATGACCGGCACCGCCCTCTGCATGGGCATCGCCGGCGTCGGTCTGGGCACGGTGATGCCGAACGCGCAGCTTTCGATGCAGGTGCTGGCCGGCCGCGAGCGGCTCGGCGTGGCGGCGGCGCTGGTGGCGCTGACCCGCTCGTGCGGCGCATCGCTGGGCACCGCGCTGTTCGGCGGCCTGGCGTTCGCGTTGCTGAAGACCGACCTGCGCGACCGCGCCGCCGCCGGCATCGATCTGGCCGCGCTGTCGCCGCCGCAGATCGATCATGCGCTGCGCATCGCATTCGGCGCGGTCGCGGCGATGGCCGCGCTCGGCGCCTGGCTGGCCACCCGGCTGCCGCGCGTGGACCTGCGCACGGCGCAATGGAACAAGGAGACCGAAGATGTTCAATAAGGTACTGATCGCCAATCGCGGCGAGATCGCGATCCGCATCGCCCGCGCCGCGGCGGCGCTGGGGGTCGACACCGTCGGCGTCCATGCGCCGATCGATGCGCTGTCGCTGCATACGAAGATGGTCGGCCGGGCCGTCGAGCTGCCGGCCGGCGGCGGCGATCCGGTACGTGCCTATCTCGACATCGAGGCGATCGTCGCGGCGGCGGTCGACACCGGCTGCGATGCGGTCCATCCGGGCTATGGCTTCCTGTCGGAGAACGCCGCGTTCGCGCGGCGCTGCGCCGAGGCCGGGGTGCGCTTCATCGGCCCCGAGCCGGAATCGCTGGCGCTGTTCGGCGACAAGGTGCGGGCGCGCGCATTCGCCCGCGAGCTGAAGATCCCGGTGATCGCCGGTGCGTCGGCGCCGCTGGCATCGGTCGAGCAGGCGCGCGAGGTCGCCGCGACGGTCGGCTACCCGGTGATGCTGAAGGCCGCGGCCGGCGGCGGCGGACGCGGCATGCGGGCGGTGGCGCGGCCCGAGGAGATGGCCGAGGCGTTCGCCCGCTGCCAGGGCGAGGCCGAGGCGGCGTTCGGCGATCGCGCGGTGTTCCTCGAGAAGCGGGTGACGCGGCCGCGGCACATCGAGGTGCAGGTGTTCGGCGATCACCACGGCAACGTGATCCATCTGCGCGAACGCGACTGCTCGGTGCAGCTTCGCAACCAGAAGGTGGTCGAGATCGCGCCGGCGCCCAACCTCGCGGCGGCGGTGCGCGAGCGCATCCTCGACGACGCGCTGAAGCTCGCGCGGGCCGCGAAGTACCGCAACGCCGGCACCGTCGAGTTCCTCGTCGATCCGCAGTCCGGCGAGCATTTCTTCATCGAGTGCAATCCGCGCATCCAGGTCGAGCACACGATCACCGAGCAGGTGATGGGCGTCGATCTGGTCGAGCTGCAGTTCCGCATCGCCGCCGGCGAATCGCTGGCATCGCTGGGGCTGGGCGAGCAGCAGCAGGTCGGCGAGCCGCGCGGCTATGCGATCCAGGCGCGCGTCGTGGCCACCGGCACCGGCGTGCTGAGCGCCTATCGCGAGCCGTCGGGTCCCGGCGTGCGCGTCGATGGCTGCGGCTATCTGGGTCTTGCGCCGCCGCCGCAGTTCGATCCGCTGCTGGCCAAGCTGATCGTGCAGTCGAACTCGTCGCGGACCTACGAGTCGGCGGTCGATCACACGCTGCGCGCGCCCGACGAGTTCCACATCGCCGGCGTGCCGACCAATGCGGCGCAGTTGCGGGCGATCCTCGAGCATCCGGCGGTACGTGCCGGCGATGCGCGGACGACGTTGCTGGCCGAGGTGCCGGGGCTGGCGGATGGCCGGCCGGTGGCTGCGTCCATCGATGCCGGCTCGGCGCCCGGCGCCGCGGGCATCGCCTTGTCGTTCCTCGACCAGCAGGCCGCGGCGCTCGGCCGTGCCGGCGGACCGGGCGTGCGCCGGCCCGGCGCGGCCGCGGCGCCATCGCTGCCGGTGCCCGATGGCGAGCTGGCGGTCGAAT
>DAISWF010000127.1:0-15864 GCA_036826495.1 Burkholderiaceae bacterium | reverse complement strand
GGCCGGGGCGAGCGGTGACGTGCTGCTGGGGCGGGGGCCGACGTATCGCCGGCCAGGCGGTAACAAAGGGCCGGTGCTCCGGATGCTGCCATGTTCGATTTGCTGATCACCGACGCCCGCCTGACCGACGGCCGCGAGGGGCAGGAAATCGCGGTGCTCGGCGACCGGATCGCCGAGGTCGGTGCCGGCCTCGCGGCGCGCGGCGCACAGGCGCGCGAACGGATCGACGCGGCCGGCCAGCTCGTCAGTCCGCCGTTCGTCGATGCCCATTTCCACATGGACGCGACCCTGTCGTGGGGGCTGCCGCGGGTCAACCGCTCGGGCACGCTGCTCGAGGGCATCGCGCTGTGGGGCGAGCTGAAGCCGACGTTGACCGCCGACGCGATCATCGAACGGGCGATGGCCTATTGCGACTGGGCGGTCGCTCGCGGACTGCTGGCGGTCCGCACCCACGTCGACACCTGCGATCCGCGGCTGCTGGCGGTCGAGGCGCTGCTGGAGGTCAGGAGGAAGGTCGCGCCCTGGCTCGATCTGCAGCTCGTCGCGTTTCCCCAGGACGGGATACTGCGCTACGACCCCGCGCGCGACAAGCCGGGCTGCACCGACAGCGCGTTCGATCTGCTGAAGAAGGCGCTGGACCTGGGGGTCGACGTGGTCGGCGGCATTCCGCATTTCGAGCGCACGATGGACAGCGGCCGCGAATCAGTGCGGCTGCTGGCCGAGGAGGCGGCGCGCCGCGGGCTGCGGGTCGACATGCATTGCGACGAGACCGACGATCCGCTGTCGCGGCACATCGAGACTCTGACGCACGAGACGCAGCGGCTGGGCCTGCAGGGCCGGGTCAACGGGTCGCACCTGACGTCGATGCATTCGATGGACAACTACTACGTGTCCAAGCTGATTCCGCTGATGGCCGAGGCGCAGGTGTCGGCGACCGCGAATCCGCTGATCAACATCACGATCCAGGGCCGGCACGACACCTATCCGAAGCGGCGCGGCATGACGCGGGTACCGGAATTGCTGGCCGGCGGCGTCGAGGTGGCGTTCGGCCATGACTGCGTGATGGACCCCTGGTACAGTCTCGGGTCGGCCGACATGCTGGAGGTCGCGCACATGGGTCTGCATGTGGCGCAGATGACCGGCGAGGCGGCGATGCGTCAGTGCTTCGCCGCGGTCACCGAAGCGCCGGCGCGTATCCTGGGTCTGGAGGGGTACGGCGTGGCACCGGGCTGCTTCGCCGACTTCGTGCTGCTGCAGGCGCGCGACCCGATCGAGGCGATCCGGTTGCGGGCCGCCCGTCTGGTGGTGGTGCGCCGCGGCCGGGTGGTCGCGACAGCGCCCCGCCAGGCCTCTACACTTGCGCTCGACGGGCGGCCGGCGTCCGTCGATTTCATGATCAGGCGGCCCGGCTGAGCCGGGCCCTGGCGATGACTGGCTACGAATGGCGACGACGATCCATCAGTTCTTCGGTGTCTATCTCGACGGCTGCCGCCGGCAGCATGTCGATACCCTGGTGGCCTGTCATGCGCTGCCGTGCGTGATCGCCACTCCGGACGACCAGCGGCTGATCGCCGATCGCCAGCAGCTCGAGGAATACTGCCACCGGCTGATCGAGCGGCAGGCATCGCGTTCGGTCAGCGTCGAACGGTTCACCGTGCGCTCGACGCTGCTGCTGGGCGACGAGTTCGCGGTGGCCAACGTTGCCTGGTCGACGATCGGCCAGAACCGGTCGCTGCGCACCTTTCACGCGGCCTACAACGTCCGCCGCCAGAACGGCGACTGGGCGATCTGGGCGGTGACGGAGCACGAGCCGATCTCGGACTAGGATGTCGCGAGCCAGGGGCACGCGCCGCGACGGGATCGAGTAACACATTCTGCGGAACCCCGCCATGCGCACCGACCCGCGTTTCCCGAACCTGTTCATCCTCGATCACCCGCTGATCCAGCACAAGCTGTCGCACATGCGCGACCGGCTGACGTCGACGCGGACGTTCCGCCATCTGCTGCGCGAGATCACGTTGCTGATGGGCTACGAGATCACCCGCGAGCTGCCGCTGACCACCGAGCGGATCGAGACGCCGCTGGCGGAGATGGATGCGCCGGTGATCGCCGGCAAGAAGGTGGCGGTGGTGCCGGTGCTGCGCGCGGGGCTGGGCATGGCCGACGGGCTGATGGAGCTGATTCCGTCGGCGCGGCAGGGGCACCTTGGGCTGTACCGCGGTGACGACAACCAGCCGGTCGAGTACTACGTGCGGCTGCCGGAGCTGACCGGCCGCACCGTCATCGTCTGCGACCCGATGCTGGCCACCGGCAATTCGGCGGCCCATGCGGTGCAGGTGCTGCGCGACCGCGGCGTTCCGCCGTCGTCGATCCGCTTCCTGGCGCTGGTGGCCGCGCCCGAAGGCGTCGAGGTGTTCGGCCGGCAGCATCCCGACGTGCCGGTGTACGTCGCGGCGCTCGACGAACGGCTCGACGAGAACGCCTACATCGTGCCGGGGCTCGGCGACGCGGGCGACCGGATCTTCGGCACCAAGCACTGAGGCCGAGGCCTCACCAGCGCGCCCCGAACCCCTTGCGCAGCTCGTCGATCGCCGCTTCGGGCAGCGGCTCGGGCGGATTCGCGCGCAGCATCATCCAGAGCTTCGCGGTTTCCTCGAGTTCCTCCAGCGCATGGGCGGCCTGGGTGACGGTTTCGTGCCAGACGACCGGTCCCAGCCGCTCCAGCAGCACCGCGCGCAGGCCGCGGCCGGCGTGGCTGGCGGCTTCGTCGGCAGCGCCGGGGTCGCCGGGGCGGCGGTAGGCGATCAGCGGCACGTGGCCGACCTTCATCACCTGGTACGGCGTGATCGGCGGCAGCACGTCGTCATGGCGCCAGACGCCGGCCAGGGTCAGCGCGACCAGGTTCGTCGAATGGGTGTGCACGACGCCGCGGGTCGCCGGGCTGGCCTCGTAGATCCGCCGGTGCAGCGCCAATGTCTTCGACGCACGGTCGCCCGAGAGCTGGCGGCCGTCGGCGGTCACGTGGGCGAGCCGCGCCGGATCGAGCGACCCCAGGCAGGCATCGGTCGGCGTGATCAGCCAGCCGTCGTCGGTGCGGGCGCTGATGTTGCCGGCGGTGCCGACGGTGTAGCCGCGGCGGTGCAGGCTCTCGCCGATCCGGCAGATCTCGTCGCGCAGCGCCGCCGTCACGGTTGTCGTCATCGTCGCTGTCACCGCTGTCGTCACGATTCGCCGACGAACGTCAGTTCGATCTTGGTGCCGATCGGATCGCGCAGGAAGAGCTGCATGATCTCGGCCCCCGGCACCGGCACCTGATCGAACCGGATGCCCAGCCGTTGCAGATGCGCCTTCGACTCGGTGAGCCCGTCGCTGGTCAACGACAGATGATCGAAGCCGCTGGCCGCCGGCGAGGCCAGCGCCGCCTCGTCCGGATGGGTGGCGGCGATGTGGATCGCCGCGGTCCGGCCCGCCGGCGGATAGAGCCAGTAGCCGTCGAACGAGAACGGCGGCCGCCAGCCCGGCGCGAGGCCGATCGCATCGGTATAGAACCGGTGCAGCGCCGGCAGGTCGCGCGGCCGGCAGCGTATCGTCACGTGGTTCAGTCCGTGTATGGTCATGGCGTCTCCTGCTGAGGGCTGCGGTGGCGCACGGGTGTCGTGCCGCGCGGCGTCCGGATGCTCACGACTGCACAGGCCGGTGCCACAGCTTGCGCGGCAGCCACAGCCCGAGCAGCCAGGCGGCGAGCGACGCTCCGGCGGCGACCCAGAACACCCGCTGGTACGAATGCTGCAGGATGTCGGTCCGACCTTTCAAGTGTCCGAGGATCTCCAGGCCCGACAGCCCCGGCGGCGTGGCCGACCGGAGCTGCGACCACAGCAGCGACGACAGGATCGCCACGCCGATCGCGCCGCCCAGCGAACGGAAGAACGCGTTGGTCGCGGTGGTGATGCCGATCCGCTCGGGCGGCACCGCGAGCTGCGCGGCCACCAGCGAGGCCGACATCGGCATGCCGATCGACAGGCCCAGCACCGTCATGAACAGCGCCATCGGCACGACCGACGTGGCCGGTGTCAGCGAGATCGCGATCAGCATCGCCACGCCGGCGGCGGTACCGGCCTGCACCAGGGTCTTGCACTCGACGCGCCGGACCATCAGTTGCCCGGCGAAGAAGGCGCCGATCGGGATCATCACCGTCAGCGGCAGCATCCGTGCCGCCACGTCGTCGAGCGCGGTGCCGCCGACCGACTGGAACATCATCGGCAGCAGCACCGAGCAGCCGATCAGCACGAAGAAGTTCAGGCCGACGATGACGCAGCACAGCATCACCGTGCGGTTGCGGAACAGCACCGGCGACAGGATCGGTTCGCTGGCGCGCGTCTCCTGCCAGCCGCAGGCGGCGAGGAACAGCGCGCTCAGCGCGAGCAGCCACAAGGTCGACGGCGCCGTCCAGCCGATGCCCTGGCCGATGCGGGTCAGCGCGATCAGCAGCGCCGCCACGCCGATCGCCAGCAGCGCCGCACCGGCGTAGTCGATCTGGTGCCGGCCGCCGCGCACCGGCAGCCTGTCCAGCGCGCGGCGCGCGACCAGGAACGCGGCCGCCGCCAGCGGCAGGTTGATCCAGAAGATCGCGCGCCACGACAGGTAGTGCGACAGGTAGCCGCCCAGCATCGGGCCCAGCACCGCTGCCAACGCGAACACGCCCGAGAAGTACGCCTGGTACTTGCCGCGTTCGGGGCCCGGCGCGACGTCGGCGACCGTCGCCTGCGACAGCGCGATCAGCCCGCCGCCGCCCAGGCCCTGGATGACCCGGAACGCGATGAGCTGCGGCATCGTCTGCGCGAGCGCGCACATCAGCGAGCCGCTCATGCTGACGATGATCGCGATCGACAGCAGCCGCTTGCGGCCGTAGAGGTCGGACAGCTTGCCGTAGATCGGCGTGACGATCGTCGAGGCCACCAGGTAGCCGGACACCACCCAGGACATCAGCGCGGCGGTGCCGAGCTCGCCGGCGATCGTCAGCAGCGACACGGCGACGATGGTGCCGTCGATCGCGCCGAGGAACATCGCGAGCAGCAGGCCGATGATGACCCGGCGGATCTCCGCCGGCGGCAGCACGACGTGGCTCAGAAGCGCTCACCCATTGCCGGTCAGACGGGCCCCCGCCCGGGCCGCGGCCCGGCGGTTCGCGGCGGCGCCGCTCACTGGAACGCCTGGATGCCGGTCTGCGCGCGGCCCAGGATCAGCGCATGGATGTCGTGCGTGCCCTCGTAGGTGTTGACCACCTCCAGGTTCACCATGTGCCGGATGATGCCGAACTCGTCGCTGATGCCGTTGCCGCCCAGCATGTCGCGCGCCACCCGCGCGATGTCCAGCGACTTGCCGCAGGAATTGCGCTTCAGGATCGACGTGATCTCCACCGAGTCGATGCCTTCGTCCTTCATCCGCCCCAGCCGCAGGCAGCCCTGCAGCCCCAGCGTGATCTCGGTCTGCATGTCGGCCAGCTTCTTCTGGATGAGCTGGTTGGCGGCCAGCGGGCGGCCGAACTGCTTGCGGTCCAGCACGTACTGGCGCGCGGTGTGCCAGCAGCTTTCGGCGGCCCCCAGCGCGCCCCAGGCGATGCCGTAGCGGGCCGAGTTCAGGCAGGTGAACGGGCCCTTCAGGCCGTCGACGCCGGGCATGAGCTGCTCGGCCGGCACCGGCACGCCGTCCATGACGATCTCGCCGGTGATCGATGCGCGCAGGCCGAACTTGCCGTGGATCGCCGGCGCGCTCAGCCCCTTCATGCCCTTCTCGAGGATGAAGCCCTTGATGCGGCCGTCGAAGTCGCCGCCCTGGCACTTGGCCCAGACGACGAACACGTCGGCGATCGGCGAGTTCGAGATCCACATCTTCGAGCCGGTCAGCAGATAGCCGTCGGCCACCGCCTTGGCGCGGGTCTCCATCGAGCCCGGATCGGAACCGTGGTTCGGCTCGGTCAGCCCGAAGCAGCCGATCCATTCGCCGCTGGCCAGCTTGGGCAGGTACTTGCGGCGCTGCGCCTCGGTGCCGAACTCGAAGATCGGCACCATCACCAGCGAGCTCTGCACGCTCATCATCGAGCGGTAGCCGGAGTCGACCCGTTCCACCTCGCGGGCGATCAGGCCGTAGCTCACGTAGTTCAGGCCCGGGCCGCCGTACTGCTCGGGGATCGTCGGCCCCAGCAGCCCCAGCTCGCCCATCTCGCGGAAGAACGCCGGGTCGGTCTTTTCGTGGCGGAACGCCTCGAGCACCCGCGGCTGCAGCTTGCCTTCACAGTAGGCGCGCGCCGCATCGCGCACCATCCGCTCGTCCTCGGTGAGCTGCTGCTCCAGCAGCAGCGGGTCGTCCCAGTGGAACGCGCGCTTCGATTTTCCGGCCGCCATCGTGGTTCTCCTTGGTTGCCGGAATTCTACCGCGCGCCCGCAGGGGGGCGGCCACGCGCACCCGCTGCGGGTCGCCCGCCGGTTGCTCAGTCGTCGAACTTCACGCGGGTCGCCTTGACGATGCTGCCCTGCAGGACGCCGCGCACCTCCACCCGGCGGCCGGCCGCGAGGCTGGATGCGCTGCCGTCGGAGAAGGTGGCGGCGCTGGCATCGACGACCTGGCCGCGGACCACGAAGCTGGCGATGCTGGTGAAGCTGTCGATCGTGCCGCGCAGCTCGGCCTCGAATGCATCGTCGCCTTCTTCCACCTTGATCTGGGTCGCCCGCAGCACGCCGCCGCTCGATCGGCCCTTGACCTCGATGCGCGCGCCGTTGACGACTCCGGCGATGCTGCCGCGGGTGAACACCGCGTTGGATCCGTCGACCGGCACGTTGGCGACGCGGAACGACGCGATCGACGCGAACGACGACACGATGCCTTCGACCTCCGCCTGTCCGCCGTCGTCGAATGTCGAGCCGTCCTCGCGCTGCACGCGGGTCGCGACCAGCACGCCGCCCGCCGGCGGCTGCGAGGCCCGGACGGTGACCAGATCGCCATCCGACGGCCCGTTCGTGCCGACGCCATCGAGCCGCGCGTTGGCGAACGAGACGGTCAGCGTGCCGAGCGTGAACGTGCGCGCGGTCGGGTTCGGGCTGCGCGCGATGCCGCGGCTCTTCAGCTCATCGCCGGCCGATGCCGACTTGCGCTCGACGCGGGTCGCGCGCACCGAGCCGCTGGCCGGGTCGCGCAGGCCGTTGACCTCGACGAAGTCGCCGACCGCAAGGCCCGCCAGCGAGCCGACGTTGGCATAGACGGTCGACGCGTCGACCCGTACCGTGACGCCCATCACCGCGAATCCCTGGCCGCCGGCGGTCAGCGATTCGATCGGCCCCTTGATCTCGCTGAACGCGCGGATGCTGCTGGCCACGCCGGTGGTGCCGTCGGCGGCGATGCTGCCGCGCACCTGCACCATCATGCCCAGCCGCAGATCCGAGCGCGACAGCGTGCCGTCGTCGCTGCTGACGCTGCTGGCGCTGTCGTCGAAGCGCACGCCGCCGACGATGACGCTGCCGAAGCCGGTGATCGGCGCGACCACCGTCGCCTCCGGCGTGGCGCTGCCGCCGGTGCCGCCGGCACCGACGCTGCCGTCTCCGCCACCGCCGCCGCAGGCGACCAGCGCCAGGGCCGACCACAGCGCGCACCAGCGCGCTGCACGTGTGTGCATCGTGATTCTCATGTTGGTTCTCCGGGAGCCGGCCGCCGCTGCGCGGCCGGATTGGACTGGGAGGAGGGGGAGGAAGAAGGGGTGAACGCTTCGGCATAGAAGTACATGCCGATCCGCATCCGGCTGCGGGCTTCGTCCGACGTCTGCCGGTCCTGCGCGACCAGCCGCCGCGCCTCCGTCACCGCGCGGCGGAACAACTGCTGCCAGGCGTCGCGCGCCAGCTCGTGCAGCGCGTCGACCGAGCCGGCCGACAGCCCGTCGGCGTAGACGCTCTGCTCCAGCATCGGCGGCAGGCCGGCGACGTTGTTGACGGTCGTGCACAGGTGATCGTGCACATGCTCGCGCATGAACTCGAGCAGGCTGACGAACTCG
The DNA here is from genome assembly GCA_036826495.1 of Burkholderiaceae bacterium. GTDB lineage: Bacteria > Pseudomonadota > Gammaproteobacteria > Burkholderiales > Burkholderiaceae_E > DAISWF01. Next base: position 7,826 of record DAISWF010000127.1, on the reverse strand, counting down.
CCGGTCGGCACGAAGCGGTCGGTCAGCGCACGGACCTGGTCCCGCTCGTCGATCCGCACCAGCCCCAGCCGCAGCAGCGACTCGAGCAGCGTGCGGGGGTGTACGTCGGAGGTCACCGCACGCGCCAGCGATTCGAACGAGCCGCCGGCCCCGTCGTCGGCGGCGACCCGCGGCAGCGGCCGCGGCGTGCCGTCGGGCCCGGTCAGCCCGGGGTCGCTCAACCAGCGCGCGAACAGCTCGGCTTCATGCGAGCAGGCCGGCCGGCCGCCCGGCTGGGCCTGCTGCAGCAGCGCCTTCACCTCCTTGCGCTGGATGCCGGTCAGCACGCTCAGCCGGCTGACGTTGGGCCGTCCGGCCGCTTCGTCGCCTTCGCGCGCGATGTCCAGATACACCGACTTCAGCAGCGCGGCGAGCTGCTGGTGCTTGACCCCGTGCGACAGCGCCAGCCGCACCAGGGGCCGCAGGATGCGGCGGAATGCATTGATCAGCGGGCCGGCATCGTGCAGCCAGCCGCTCAGCGGATCCTCGGGGAGGGTGGTGATCTTCATGAAATGGGAAATTTACCCATTTCACGCCGATTGTCAAGGGGCCACGCGGTTCGGCGAACCGCCGGACCCGTTCAGGCCATCCGGTATTCGTGCGGCGTCTTGCCGGTCCAGCGAGAGAACGCGTGACGGAAGTTCGCGGCGTCGCTGTAGCCCAGACGGATCGAGATCTCCTCGTTCGTCAGGCGTGTCTTGCGCAGGTAACCGATCGCGAGGTGGCGGCGCACGGCAGCGAGAATTTCGCGATACGAGGTTCCCTGCGCCTCCAGCTTGCGGCGCAAGGTCCGCGGCGCGATGGCCAGATGCGCGGCCATGGCCTCGATGTTCGGGAAGCGCCAGGGCATCTGCTCGATCAGCGCGCGACGCACCGAAGCCGCCATGCCGCCTGCGTGCGCGACGTCGACCAGGAACTGCGCGCAGGTCTCGCGCACGAGGGCGTGAGTGATGGCGTCCGGAATGGACGTAGGGTGCCGGCTCAGGTCGGCGTCGTACTGCATCTGGTTGGCGGGCTGATCGAACTGCACCGGGCGGCCCAGCCAGCGACGGTACGCCTTCGCATGCGCGGGCGCGGGGTAGGCGACGGCGACGCGCAGGATCGCCGGGCCGCAGGCGCCGCGGAACATGTCTTCGTGCAGCGTCAGGTGCGACGCACAGGTGAACTCCACCGCGAGCCGATAAAGATCGTCGGCCGGATCGGTCGAGATCACGGGATGGAACTCGACGACGGAAGGACCGACATGGCGGTCGTAGGACATGTCCGCCAGCGGCCCGATGACGCGCCGGTACTTGGCCGCGAATTCGAGCGTGTCGGCACAGGTGGGACTGCTGAGCAATGCGTAGCCCCACATGCCGTAGGCGGTGAGGTGCATCCGGCGGCCGGCCCGCAATGCGAACGTGGGGTCGGGCGACAGTTTCTGCGCGTTTCTGAACACCGTCGCGCATTGCGCGTAAGACACGCGCAGCGAAGGCTCCTGCAGCCCTTCCGGCGCGATGCCGGTGTCCTCGAGGGTGCGGGCCGGCGCGACGCCGTCTTCGGCCAGCGTGTCCACCACCGCGGCGATGCGATGGGGCATGTAAAGGCGAGGCTCGAAATCGGGCAGCGGGTTGTCCACGCGAGTCTCCGGGTGCTGCATGGATCTCCCCGGCTAGGCGCAGCCGTCCAGCGAGGAGGATCCTCCTTAAGCACGACGATGATACAGGTGCACCCATACCCGCGGAGGCGGAGTTTCCCGGGCGGCGGCGGCCGTCCCGAAATCACCGCCTGGCGGTCTGAATGCACCTTTCTCGAAGCATGCGGAGGCGGAAAGATTGACGCAACGAACAGGAGGAGACAAGTTCGCATGCCCGCAACCGACGCTGCGGCGCCCCCTTCACGGCAGTTGCTGATGATGGAAGTGCGCGCCATCCTGGAACTGCAGGCGTTCTTCGCAATGGCGCCGCTGCTGCGCCTGGCGCCTGCCGGCGACGGCCATCCGGTGATGGTACTGCCCGGTCTCTCGGCAAGCGACCGATCCACCGCGCCGTTGCGTGCGTTCCTGCGCGACCGCGGGTGGCGCGCGCACGGCTGGAAGCTGGGCGCCAACCATGGCCCCCGGCCCGGCGTCGAGCAGGCGATGCAGGAGCGCCTGGCCGAACTGCATCGGCGTCACGAGCGCAAGGTGAGCCTGGTCGGCTGGAGCCTGGGCGGTGTCTTCGCCCGCGAAATGGCGCGGCGCGCGCCCGATCATGTGCGCACCGTCATCACGCTGGGCAGTCCCTTCGCGGGCGAGCCGCGGGCGAGCAACGCATGGAAGCTGTACGAGGCGGTCAGCGGACGGAAGGTGGGGGACTGGCCCGCCCGGGAGCTGATGAGGAGCCCGCCGCCGGTGCCGACCACCGCGATCTTCAGTCGCACCGACGGCATCGTGGCGTGGCAGGGATGCCTGGAGCGCGAAGGCCCGTACGCCGAGAACATCGAAGTCGAAGGCAGCCACTGTGGTCTGGGCCACAACCCCGTCGTGCTGTACGCGATCGCCGATCGGCTGGCGCAGCCGGAGGGCCGCTGGACCGGGTTCGATCGCAGCGGACTGCGCCGGCTGATCTATCCCGACCCCCGCCGTGACGTGCGCGGCCGGGCGAACGATCCGCACACGAAACGCGAAGGAGATGGCGCATGAACGAACAGCCCTGGCTCAAGTCCTATCCGAAGGGTGTCCGATGGGACCTGGACATGGTGTCCGAGCCGGTACAGCAGATCCTCGACGGGACGGTCGAGAGGTGGCCCGACCGGCCGGCGATCGAGTTCATGGGCAAACGCATCAGCTATCGCGAGCTCGGTGCGGTGACCGACCGCGCGGCGAAGGGCCTGCAGCAGCTCGGCGTCGGGCCGGGCGTGCACGTCGGCCTCTATCTTCCCAACACGCCGCACTGCGTGATCGCGTTCTTCGCGATCCTCAAGGCCGGCGGCACCGTGGTGAACTACTCCCCGCTCGATGCGGCCAGGGTGCTCGAACACAAGATCGACGACAGCCGGACCGACTTCCTGTTCACGCTGGACCTGGCCGGCCTCTACCCCAACATGGCCGGCATGCTGGGCCGCACGCGGCTGAAGAAGCTGATCGTCGGCAACATGGCTGAACTGACGCCCGCGCCCGAGCAGGTGGCCGCCCGGATGAAGGTCGGCAAGCAGCTCGCCGAAGTGGCCTGGGACTCGAGACATGTCGCCTTCGCCAGTCTGCAGGACAACAACGGGCAGTACGTCCGCCACCCCATCGCCGATCCGGCCGATGCCGTCGCCGTGCTGCAATACACCGGCGGCACCACCGGACTGCCCAAGGGCGCGATGCTCACGCACGGCAACCTGACGGCCGCCACCGCCCAGTACGTCGAGTCGACCCGGGGCGATCCTCCGGTGCTCGACGACGGCGCCGAGCGCTTCTTGTGCGTGCTGCCGCCGTTCCACATCTATGCGCTGACGGTCAACATGCTGTTCGGCCTGAGGATCGGCGCCGAGCTGATCCAGCACGCGCGCTTCGACCCCAAGGCCGCGCTCGACGACATCTCGAACAAGAAGATCACGGTCTTCTGCGGCGTGCCGACGATGTTCACCGCGCTGATCGACCATCCGGAAACGCCGCGGCACGACCTGCGCACGCTGAAATTCTGCGGCTCGGGCGGCGCGCCGCTGCCGATCGAAGTCGCCCAGCGCTACCAGGAGGTCGCCGGCGTTCCGGTTTCCGAGGGCTGGGGCATGACCGAGACCTCGCCCACCGGCACGTTCACGCCGCTCGGCGGCGGCAAGGCCGGCTCCTGCGGAATCCCGCTGCCGCGCGTCACGCTGCGGATGCTGTCGCTGGAAGATCCGATGAAGTACGTACCGTTGGGCCAGAAGGGCGAGATGTGCATAGCGGGCCCGAACGTGATGAAGGGCTACTGGAACAACGCCGGGGCCATGGCCGAGTCGACCACGTCGGACGGTCTGTTCCGCACCGGCGACGTCGCCTACATGGACGAAGACGGCTATGTCTTCATCGTCGACCGCTGCAAGGACATGCTGCTGTGCAGCGGCTACAACGTCTACCCGCGCGTGCTGGAAGAGGCGATCTATCTGCACCCTTCGGTCAGCGAGGCCTGCGTGATCGGCATCCCCGATCCCTACCGCGGTCAGTCGCCGAAGGCCTTCGTCGCGCTGAAGAAGGGGGCCGGGTCGTTCACGCTCGAGCAGCTCCAGGCCTTCCTGCGCGACAAGCTCGGCAAGCACGAGATGATCCAGGCGCTGGAGATCCGGCCGGAACTGCCCAAGACGGCCGTCGGCAAGCTGTCCAAGAAGGATCTGGTGGACGAGGAGGCTCGCAGGCGCGCGGGCGCCGCAGCCTGAGCGGGCGCCTTCTTCGTCTCGGCCTTCGCCCGAGCCGATCGACCGACACCGAGGAAACCCATGGATCATCTGAGCGGGCTGGATGCATCGTTCCTGCATCTGGAAACACCGGAAACGCCGATGCACGTCGGCAGCCTCATGCTGCTCGAGCTGCCGCAGGGCTACGAGGGCGACTACTACGAGGACGCCAAGACGATGATCGGCGCGCGGCTGCATCTGGCGTCGGCGATGACGCGCAAGCTGGCGCAGATGCCGTTCGAGCTGGCCGAGCCGGTATGGATCGCGGACGACGACATCGACCTCAACTTCCACGTCCGCAGCCTCACGCTGCGGCGGCCCGGCACGCCCGAGCAGCTCGACACGCTGGTCGCCCGCCTGCATTCGACGTTGCTCGATCGCAGCCGTCCGCTGTGGGAGGTCTACATCATCGAGGGCCTGCAGAGCGGCCAGGTGGCGCTGTACACCAAGATGCATCACAGCGGAGTCGACGGCAAGTCGGGTGCCGAACTGGCCAAGGTGCTGTACGACATCTCGCCGGCGATCCGTCAGGTGGCGCCGCCGCGGCGCCGGCGCGAGGGCGGGGCGGGCGGCTACCAGCTCGGCGTGGCCGAGCTGCTGCAGGCGGCGCTCGCCAACACCGCGCGGCAATACCGCAAGGCCGCCGAGCTGCTGCCGACGGCCGCGAAGGCGATCACCGCCGCCGGCAAGGTCCTGCTCAGCCAGAGCAGGACCCGCGGTGAGCGCTCGTTGAATCTGGGGCTGGCGCCCAAGACCATCTTCAACGACTCGATCACCAACCAGCGCTCGTACAGCACGCTGTCGATGCCGCTGGAGGAGCTGAAGGCGCTCGGCAGGCGGGTGGGCGGCACGGTCAACACGATCGTCATGGCGATGTGCAGCGGTGCGCTGCGCGGCTTCCTGAAAGACCGCAACCTGCTGCCCGAGGAGTCCCTGGTCGCCGCGGTGCCGGTGAGCCTGCGCGCGGAGGGCAACGACGAGATGAACAACCAGGTGTCGATGGTGCGCGTCGATCTCGCCACCGACGTCGAGGACCCGGCCGAGCGCTTCAAGGTCATCCACGCCTCCTCCGAAGCCGCCAAGGCCGTCGTGAGGGAACTGAAGCCCGTGCTCGGCGTCGACATGCCGGTGACCGGCTCGCCGTGGCTGATGACGAGCCTGGCTTCGCTCTACGGGCGCTCGAAGCTGGCGCGGCAGCTCCCGCCGGCCGCCAGCGTGCTGATCTCCAACGTGCCGGGACCCGCGATGCCGCTCTATGTGTGCGGCGCCCGGATGCTCAGCTACCACCCGGTGTCGATCCCGTATCACGGCAACGCGCTGAACATCACCGTCCAGAGCTATGCGGGCTCGCTGGACTTCGGCCTCATCGCGTGCCGCAGGATCCTGTCCCAGGAGGAGTCCTACGAACTGGCGAGCCGGCTGCGCAACGCGCTGCGCGAGATCGAGCAGTTGCCGAGCGTCGTCGTCGCGGAAGGCGAGCCGCACGCGGCCGCGGCGGCGAAGCGCGAACGGGCCGCCGGCGCAGGCCACGCCTGCCAAGGCCGGCAGGAAGGCCGTCAAGCCCTCAAAGGCCGCCAAGACCTCGGCCTCGTCGCCGCGACGCAAGCGAGCGGGAACCGCGCAGCGCCTGCACTGACCCTCGAACAACCGGAGACACCGATGAACCCATCTTCCGCACCCGCCGCGAGCCACCAGTACAGCGCGGCAGACGACGCGCTGTTCTCCAAGGTGAGCTGGCACCTTCTGCCGCTGCTGATCGTCTGCTATGTCGTCGCCTTCATCGACCGGATCAACATCGGCTTCGCGCAGCTTCAGATGAAGCAGACGCTGTCGTTCAGCAACGAGGCCTATGCGCTGGGCGCCGGCATCTTCTTCATCGGCTACCTGCTGTTCGAAGTGCCGAGCAATCTGATGCTGGAGAAGGTCGGGGCGCGCAAGACGCTGCTGCGCATCATGTTCTGCTGGGGCATCGTCGCAGCGGCGATGATGTACGTGCAGACGCCCACGCAGTTCTACGTGCTGCGCTTCCTGCTGGGTGCCTTCGAGGCCGGGTTCTTCCCCGGCATCATCCTGTATCTGACCTACTGGTATCCGTCGGCGCGGCGCGGAAAGGTCATCGCGATCTTCATGACGGGCACCGCGATCGGCTACCTGCTCGCGGGCCCGACCTCCGGCGCGATCATGAAGTACATGAACGGCGTCGGCGGTCATCACGGCTGGCAGTGGCTGTTCGTCGTGCAGGGCCTGCCCGCCTCCGTGCTGGGCATCGTCTGCTACCTCTATCTGAAGGACAAGCCCGAACAGGCCAACTGGCTGACCCCTGCCGAGAAAGCCTCGCTGCGAAGCCATCTGGACAACGACGCACAAGGCGCCGAGACGGCCAGGCACGGCTCGTTCTGGGCGCTGCTGAAGGACCCCAAGGTCTTCACGATGGCGTTCATCTACTTCCTGTTCCTCGGCGCCAACTACACGCTGGTGTTCTTCGCGCCGACGCTGATCAAGAGCTGGGGCGTCAACGACGTGTTCATGATCGGCCTGTTGTCCGCCATTCCGGCCGTCGTCGGCGCGATCGGCATGATATTCGTCGGTCGCAGTTCCGACCGGCATCGCGAGCGTCGCAGGCACTTCTTCCTCTGCGCAGTGCTGGCCGCCGCCGGCCTGCTGATCGGCCTGCTCGGAATGGGCAGCCTCGTCGTGGGGCTGATCGGGCTGTCGATCATGTCCATCGGCCAGTCGGCGAACACGCCGCTCTTCTTCGCGGCGGTCAGCGAGTACCTGCCGAGGAAATCGGCCGCGGGCGGCATCGCGCTGATCAGCAGCCTCGGCAACCTGGGGCCGTCGGTGATGCCGGTGCTCACCACCTGGGTCTCGACGGTCACCGGCAGCACCACCGCCAGCATGTACCTGGTGATGGGCCTGTGGCTGGTGTCCGCCGTGATCCTGATGTGGGTGGTTCGCCCCGCGCCCGCGCCCGCCGGCCGGCTGGCGGCGGCTTGAGACGACGGACGCGATCGCGAAGCGCTCCGCAGCGGCCGGACGCGGCGTCCAGCAGGCCGTCGACAACCTGCGCGAGCCCGCCGAGCTGTGTGAACAGGCTCTACACGCGTCAGTCGGGGATCACCGCGGTGGCCTCGATCTCGACGCGGGCGCGCGCCTCCATCAGCGCCACCACCTGCACCGCGGTCATCGCCGGATAGGCGATGGTTCCGTCCGGCGCCCGCATCGCTTCGCGATAGGCCGCGCCCAGTGCCTTGCCGGCATTGAGGTATTCGTCGCGGCTGGTCACGTACCAGGTCATCCGCACGATGTGGCCCGGATGCCCGCCGGCTTCGCGCAGCACCGCCGCCACGTTGTCCAGCGCCTGGCGGCACTGCCCGACGAAGTCGTCGGTCTCGAATTCGCAGCGG
>DAISWF010000126.1:3852-15868 GCA_036826495.1 Burkholderiaceae bacterium | reverse complement strand
AGCCCGTCGAGCACCTGGTCCAGACCTCCGAACACGGAGATCCGGTCGATGCGCTCGGCCACGCGTTCCAGCGTCTCGAGCTCCTTCAGCCGCAGGGCGACGGGGTTGTCCTCCATCACCCTGGCGGTGTTCAGCAGCGAACGGGTCGCCGCCGTCTCCTCGCGCCGACGGATCACGTTGGCCTCGGCCGACTTCCCGGCCTCGACCACCCGGGCGAGAATGGTCTTCATCTCGCCCGGCAGCACGATGTCCTTCACGCCCACGCCGTCCAGCTGAAGGCCGTAGCCCGCGAGCCGGGTGGTGACCTGGGCGGTCACGACCTCGTCGATCACCGTCTTGTTCTCGAGCAGCTCGTCGAGCGAACGCGTTCCGACCGCGGCGCGCAGGCCGAACTGCAGCTCGCGGTACAGGTGTTCCACGGGCCTGGCCAGCTCCTTGTAGGCCTTCAGCACATCGGTGTAGCGCCACGTCGCCGACAGGTTCAGCCGCAACGCCACCTTGTCGCGGGTCAGGATCTCCTGACCCGTCACCTCCAGCGCCTGCAGCCGCAGATCCACTAGTTCCACCGACACGTTGCGGTTGAACTTCCAGAACGCGTAGGAACCGGTCGGCAGCAGCCGCTCGATCCTGCCGTCGATCCACAGGATGCCGGCGCCGTGTTCGGGCACCTGCACCTGCAGCACGCCGGCGAGACCCGCCACCGCGCGCTGGCGAAGCTGCGTCTGCACGAGCCGCGCGGCCAGCGCCTGCGGCACCTCGGGCGATGCACCGATGTCGATCACCTCGACCTGCACATCGACCAGGCCTTTCCAGTACAGGCGCCGGGTGGCCGGCGCCAGCACCTCGACCAGCGCGCCGTTCTCGGTGCGCAGGCCGACCTGGTTCTCGGTCAGCTCGACGCGCACGAACTCGGCGGCGACCACCGCCGACTCCCTCGCCATCAGGTAGTCGGCCAGGCCGTGCGTGAAGGCCGGCTGCTCCAGCGCGAAGAGTTCCACGCGCAAGGTGTCCAGACCGGCGAACAGCAGGTGCGTGCCAGGCTGCAGCACGCGCACGAAATCGCCATTGCGCAGCAGCAGGCCGCGCTCGTTCTTCTTCACGATGACACGCTTGAGCATCATGGGAGTTCTCCTTCTTCGTTGAAGCGTGCGGGTTGGAAAGGTTGGAAAGGGGGCCGTTACAGCGACGGCCGCGGACGACGAATGCCTGGGCCCGGAACCACGGTGCGCGTCGGCCCTTCCCTCGCGGAAGCGCCTCGGCTGGCCGTGGATGCGAAGCCCCGCGTGCTCGGCGCGCGGGCGGCCGCCGCTGATGGGCCTTCGTACCTTGCGCCTTGCAGCGCCCGGCAGTCCGATCCACGTCCGGCGGGTGGTCTTTCGACCGGTTCCATGTGGGAGCGGGAGTCGAACCCGCGACACACGACTTATCAGGTCGTTGCTCTTCCGATTGAGCTATCCCGTTGGAGGTCATCCAGGAATCGAACCTGGCACCTCGCGGTGCGATCCATCGATGACCGGGTATCGGCTGCTTCCAGCTATGCGGCATGGACGGCACCGACGGAACGGATCCGGGTGCCGCCCACCGGCGGGGTTCACGAACCCCTGGCCTGTGAGCGTTCGCCTTTCACAGCAGATTCTTGGGCGCCCGAGCGTCAGGGAGGCTCCGCGTAACCTGCCGGACTCCATGAGGTTATGCGGACCCTCCTCAGCTCAGGCGCGATCCCTTCGGCAGGCGCGCTGCCAGCCACTCGTGCACATCGGCGCGGATGTGCCGGCCTTCGAGCAGGAAGTCCTCGAAGCGGCTCGGCACGTACGGTAGGTAGACGAGCGGCATGCCCGCTTCCTCCGGCCTGCGGTCGGCCTTGCGACCGTTGCACGGGCCGCAGGCGGTGACCAGGTTCATCCAGGTCCACGCACCGCCGCGGGCCTGCGGCACGATGTGATCACAGGACAGCAAGCGCTCGGCGAAGCGCTGTCCGCAATATGCACATGTGTGGCGGTCACGGCGGAACACCTTCGCCTTGCTGAATGCAGGAACGATGTCGAACAGATTGACCTTCGAGGCGCCGTGCAACGCGATGATCGGGTGCACGTCGATGACCGACTGACAGCCGCGCGCGACGTTGAAACCGCCGCGCAGCGTGGCCAGCGGACCGTCGCCGTCGACCCATGCCACCGAGCGCGTAGCCAGGTGAACGGCCGCATGCTCGAGCGAGATCCACGCCTGCGGCGTGCCCTGGATGTCGAGTTGCAGCACATGACTGCGGGGCGGATCTTGCATGAGCGGCCTCCTTTCTTGCGGCCTGCGGGTGATGAGCTGGCACCGGACCACGGGATCGAACCGCGAACCTTCGGCTTTGGAGGCCGCTGCTCTGCCAGTTGAGCTAGTCCGGCAAGACTGATCTGGCGCCTCGTGCGGGAATCGAACCCGCGGCTTCCGGCTAGACAGGCCGGCACTCTGCCACTGAGTCAACGAGGCATGTGAGAGAAACCCACTTCGGCTGTGCCCGAGCACGAGCGTCCCGTCGGACGTGGTGTCTCGCTGCACGTGACCTGGCCAGTGGCCGCGCACATCCCGGGCCACCAACACCATGTCGCGTGGCCTCGGAGTGCAGGGACACACCCGAAGTGGTTTCGCCAGCCAGGCACGGGGCCGTCCCTGCGGACAAGTCCCCTGCCTGACAGGTGCAAGACGAACCCTCGGCCAGTACCGAGGTCGTCTTGCGGCAACTTGTTAAAGAGCGTCCGCCGAAAGCCGGCGGTGCGATCCACCGATCGCTGGCCTGCGCCGATGCGCAGGCCGGTTGGGTCGGAAATCAAAAAGGCCCGGATCCTTTCGGAATCCGGGCCTCTGCGTACAGAGTTGGAGGGTATGCGCCTACGCGCCTCCCTCTCCCGGATGCACCTGGTCCTCGCCCCGATCAGGCCAGCGATAGCCGATGGAGGCGAACGAGCTCAGGTTGGCCGCGCACATTCCCTGCGGTTTCATCGCAGCAGCATGCGCGAACGCGACCAGACCCGGCCCGGGTCGGTGTGTTCTGACGGCGTGTTGCGATTTCATGGATGAAGCCTGGAACCAGGAAAAGTTGCTTCTTCAAGCGATGGAGCGCACTGTAAATAGTCTTTACCCTGTCGTCAACCCCCTGCGACAATGCAGGCTGAGCAGGTTGCAGGGAACATACGACACCGTGTCCGACACTACCGTCACGAGAAGACAGAACGCGCTGGCCCTGTTCCAGGACTACGCGGAGAAGGCGCTCGCCTCGGGCGCGCCGCCCAAGGGGCTGGAACAGGCTTTCGCCGCCAGGCTGCAGATCTCGCCCAGCATGTGGAGCCAGATCAAGTCATCGCGCCCCATCGGCGACAAGCTGGCCCGGCAGATCGAGACCTTGTGCTCAAGACCGGCGGGCTGGCTCGACACGGCACGAGCGACGGCGGGTCCGTCCACCGCGGAGATGGCGTTTCTCGAGCTCGCGCTGGCTGCCTACAGAGCGACCAACGCTGCCGGCCGCAAGGCTTTGCGCGAGCAGATGCGGGCACTCGTCGGTTCCAGGAGCTGAGTCCGGATCGGCGCCGGGCCTTCACGATCCACCACGCGCCGGATCCGTCGCCAGGTCCGTCAAGCCAGTCGCTGCAGATCGTTCACCGTCCGTTCATTGATCGTGTTGCCGGTATTGAGCGTGCTTCTCGGCTCGAACAGGAGGCAGTGCACTTCATCGCCGAGCGCCGAGGGGCAATGATCGATGCCGCGGGGCACGATGATGTACTCCCCCTCGCGCACGATCTGGTCGCCTCCGTTTTCGGCCTTGAGCCGCATCAGCAGCTCGCCCTTGACCACCAGGAACAGTTCGTCCTCGTGATCATGGTGATGCCAGTTGAATTCGCCCTTGAACTTGGCGAGCTTGATCTGGAAGTCGTTGATGTCACCGCCTATGCGCGGGGACCAGTAGTCGTCGAACGTCCGGAAAGCCTCGGCCAGATTCACCTTGGAGAGCTTCATGGTTCCAATCCGGGTTTCAAAGCATCCCCTCGACATCGGTTTTCGCGAAATCCTCTCCAACGTAGAGCAACCGGCAGCCATGCTCAATCGCCGCCTCATAGGCGAAGCAGTCGCCGAAGTTCAGCGCAGCCGGATGAAGGCCCTTGCCCCACCGCTGATAGGCCGCGGCGACACGCCGCGCCGAAGCAGGCGTCACACTGACCACCTCGAAGCTGAGCCCGTCGATCAGGCGATCCATCTCTTCCGCAACGTTGCGCCGCGCAGCGACGATCAGCGCCTCGGCCACCGTGCCGGCTGAGATCAGCAGTCGGTCCTCGGATTCGAGCGCTGCGGCACAGGCATCAGCCTGCGGTTCGTTCAGAACGATGGCCATCAACGCGGACGTATCGACCGCGATCATCCCGGCAGGCCGTCTTCGCCGTAGAGGAAATCCTGGCTCCGCGCAGCGTTCGGACCGGCTGCAGCCTTTGTGGCGGCAGACGCGCGGACCTCAGCGATCAAGGCCTTGCGAAACTTGGCGTCGGCCGCCAATCTGACCGGAACCAGCCGCACGGCGGCATGGCCGTGACGGGTCAGAACGATCTCGTCTCCGGCCTCAGCGCGCCGCACCAGTTCAGTCAGTTGCCCCTTCGCCTCGGTCACGGAGATACGCATGGCAGCACCTCTACCCAAATGGACGAGCTTATTTTAGACCATCTAATGGTCCATTTTCAATCCCTCTGTCCCCGAACCGTATCAATCCACCTTGGCCCCGGACGACTTGACCAGCACGCCCGCCTTGTCCCAGTCGGCGGCCAGCAGCCGCTGGAACTCCGGCTGCGGCAGGGTCGACGTCTCGACGCCGAGTCGGGTGAAGCGTTCCTGCACCGCCGGATCGGCGAGCACCTTGGCGACCGCCGCATTGATCTTGTCGACCTCGGCCTTCGGCGTGGCCGCCGGCGCCAGCAGGCCGATCCAGGAGTCGAACTCGAAACCCGGCAGGCCGCTCTCGGCGACCGTCGGCAGGTCCGGCAGGAACTTCGAGCGCGTGCGGCCGGTATAGGCGAGCAGCCGCACCCGCGGATCGTTGCGAAAGCCGATGACGCCGATCGTCGCGGCGGTCGCCATCTGCACGCGGCCGGCCACGACCTCGTTGACCGCGTCGCCGGTCGACTTCATCGGCACGTGCACCATGTCCGCGCCGGCACGCGCGAGGAACGCGGCCGAACCGAGATGCGTCGCGCTGCCGTTGCCGGCCGACGCGTAGTTGTACTTGCCCGGATTGGCCTTCAGCTCGCGGACCAGTTCGGCGACGTTGGTCACCGGCAGCGCTGCGGAGGTCAGCAGCACATAGCCGGAGTTGCCGAGATAGGCGACGCCGACGAAGTCCTTCAAAGGATCGTAGCCGAGCTTCGGATACAGATGGCCGACGATGTGGTGGCTGGCTGCCGCGAGCACCAGCGTGTTGCCGTCGGGCGCGGCGCGGGCCACCTGCAGCGAGCCGACCGAGCCGCCGGCCCCGGCGCGGTTCTCGACGATCACCGTCGCATTGAGCGCGCTGCCGAGCTCGGTGCTGATCGCCCGGGCGATCGTGTCCTGGACCGCGCCGGCGCCGAATGGCACGACGATGCGGATCGTGCGGTCGGCGGCAGCAGCGGTGCCGGCGGCGAGCGCCAGGCCGAGGCCGAGCGCGCCGATCATGCACCGGCGCAGCGGATGGAATCGGGACATGGTGAGCTTCCTGGTGTCTGAGGGAGTGGCGTGTGCGGGAGTGGTGTCTGCGGGACGAATCGGCGGTGCTCGGCGGCGGGACGCGAGGCGGTGCTCAGCGGCGGACCGAGGCAGCGCTCAGCGTCCGGACGCGAGCCAGCGCTCGGCGAGCCGGACGAAGTAGCTCGCGCCGATCGGAATGATCGCGTCGTTGAAGTCGTAGGACGTGTTGTGGATGATGCAGGGGCCGGGGCCATGGCCTTCGAGCCGATGGTCCCCCTCCCCGTTGCCGATGAACGCATAGCATCCCGGGCGCACCAGCAGCATGTGCGCGAAGTCCTCGGCGCCCATCACCGCCGGATAGTCGGTGTCGACCATGTCGGCACCGACCACTTCGCGCATCACCTCGGCTGCGAAGCGCGCCTCGGCGCGGTGGTTGACCACCGGCGGCGACGCGCGCCGGAACGATACCGACGCGGCGCACTCGTGGGCCGCGGCGACGTGCTCGGCGAGCGTACGCAGCCGCCGCTCGATCCGGTCGGTCGCCTCGACCGAGAAGGTGCGCACGGTGCCGCCCAGCGAGGCGACGTCGGGGATCACGTTCGGCGCATCGCCGCCGCGCAACTGCGTGATCGCCAGCAGCGCGCGCTCGCGACTGTCGATCGTGCGCGCCACCAGACCCTGAAGCGATTGCGCCAGCGCGACCACCGCTGCGACCGGATCGATGCCGGTGTGCGGCATCGACGCATGGGTGCCGCTGCCGCGGATCTCGACGCTCCAGGTGTTCGACGACGCCATCAGCGCCCCTTCGTTGAGCGCGAAGCCGCCGACCGTGCCGGTCGGGAAGTTGTGCAGCGCGAACACCGCGTCGCAGGGGAAGCGCTCGAACAGGCCGTCGTCGATCATCTTGCGCGCGCCGGCCTTGCCCATCTCCTCGGCGGGCTGGAAGATCAGATGCACCGTGCCGTCGAAGTTGCGCGTCTGCGCCAGATGCCAGGCGGCCGCCAGCAGCATCGTCGTATGGCCGTCGTGGCCGCAGGCGTGCATCTTCCCGTCGTGCCGGGAGCGGTGGGCGAAGCCGTTCGATTCCTGCAGGGGCAGCGCGTCCATGTCGGCGCGCAGCCCGATCGTGCGCGCCGAGCCGCCGTTGCGCAGCACGCCGACCAGGCCGGTACCGGCGATCCCGGCATGCACTTCGATCCCCCATTCGGCAAGCAGCTTGGCAACCAGCGCCGACGTGCGATGCTCCTCGAAGCCGAGCTCGGGATGGGCATGGATGTCGCGTCGCAGATCGACGAAGCGGGCGACGTCGGCGAAGGCATCGACGAGGTTCATGGCAGGGTCAGCGAAAGTGGATCCGGAAAGTCTAGCAGGCGTGCCACCGCCGGGTCGCCGGGCTCCCCGCGACCGGACATGAGAGACGTCAGCGTACGTTTCGTTTTGTAAACACTCTTTACTTTTCGGCAGCCGCTCGCGACAATGACCGGCTTCGTCGCAGGGGAGCGCAAGCATGCGCCAAGATATGAGCAAGGTCCTGGTGGAGTCGCCCCGCGTCGGGCGTGCGTGGGCGCGCGCCACCGAAGGCACGCGTCGGGTTCGCCGGCACCGGCTGGATCCCGACGGCGAAGGCGGCCCACAGCATGTCGGCATGCGGCGAGACGCGGTGTCGCTCAAGCACTTCGGCGAGCACCTCGCGCCGCTGTACCGCTGGCTGGCCCGCCAGGCGAACCGGCCCTGGACGAAAGTCTGGAGCGAGCTGTGCGCACATCTGGATCGCCGCAACGTCGTGCAGGCTCATCTGTTCGAGCACCTGCGGGACCGGGTCGTGATCCACACCGTCTGGCAGGACGGCAAGGTGTACGCGCAAACGCGCTGGAGCGCCCTGGAGCCCATCGAGCGCTGCTGGGAGCACTTCTACGTGCACCCGCGCACCGGCCTGCTGCTGGTCAACCGGGGTCGTGAGATCGCCGAGCGCCGGCGCCGCCAGGAACGCGCCGCGCGCGCGGCGCAGCCGCACCCCGACCGCCGCAGCGGGCTGCCCGGCATGGCAGCCGATTGCCAGTGGCACCGCATCGACGGCATCTGGTATGCCGTGACGCTCGCGAACCTCGGCGACCGCGATGACGCTCCGGCGTATGACGTGGTCCTGCGCTGCAACGTCGATGGCCGGCAGCGCGAATTGCTGCACGCTCGTTACGGGCGACCGGACCGCTACGCGATAGCCAAACGGCAGCTCGACGGCGCAACGCTGCGCGCCAACGGTCTGGGCGGGACTGACTGAGCAGCGTCGTGAAAGCGCACCATGCCTCAGAAATTGCGGTACCGGGCAAGCGGCAGCCCGTGCTGCTCGACTAAGGCGTTCGAGCTGCCCAGGGCATCATCCGAAACGCCGCGCTATCCAGCCCGTCGATCGCCGCCAGCAACAGCCCGACCGGCAGTGCAACGGTCGTCACCGCGCCCCGGCGACAGCCGCGCGAACGACGGCCGCGCCAAAGGCAGCCCCGGTCACGGCGCCCGGAGCGAGCGCGGTCACGGCTGCCGGAATGATGGCAGTCACAGCGCCCGACCCGGCGTGCTCGAGCCGGCCGAGAAGGCCGTGTCCAAGCGCCTCAGAACACCTGCGACAGCATCATCACCAGGCCGACAATCGACACCAGCCACACCACCGTGCGCAGCCACGGGATGCCGACCAGATACACCAGCGCATAGGCCAGCCGGCCCCAGAAGAAGAGCTGCGCGCCGAGCGCGGTGGTGGCATTCGCGCGCTGGGCGACGACGACCACCAGCGCCAGCGCGGCGAACAGCACCAGGTTCTCGAGCATGTTCAGATGGGCCCGCCGGGCCCGGCCGACCCAGCCGGTCGCCTCGGGCACGCCTTCGCGGTTGCCGGCGAGCTTGGGCAGGCCGACCTGCAAGGTCGCCCCGTTCACGTGGATCAGCATCTGCACGAGGGTTAACACAACGGACCACACGAGCATCTTCAGTTCGATGGGCATGTCAGTCTCCTCCTTGTCGCACGTCGTTGTCGCGGACCGGCTATGCATCGCGCCGGCCGGCACGCTGGCATCAGCCCACTCTTTGTACAGCGAAGCGGGGCATGTCGTCCATGCGAACGGCAGCGCCGGCGATTTCTGGCAACATCGGTGAGGTATCCGCACGACAGAGCGATCGCGATGACTTCGCCCGCCTCACCAACCGACGCATCACCCGCTTCCAACCCGCTGGCCGCGCTGCCGACGCCGGCTGCACTGATCGATCACGCCCGGATGCAGCGCAACATCGCGCGCATGCAGCGGCGGATGGACGAGCTGGGCGTGCGCTTCCGGCCGCACGTGAAGACCAGCAAGTGCGCGGAGGTCACGCAGGCCCAGCTCGCGGCCGGCGCGCACGGCATCACCGTGTCGACGTTGAAGGAGGCCGAACGGTTCTTCGCCGACGGCATCACCGACATCCTCTATGCGGTGGGCATCGCGGCCGGCAAGCTGCCGCAGGTGCTGGCGCTGCGGCGCCGCGGCTGCGATCTGAAGATCATCACCGACAACGTCGAGACCGCCCGGACGATCGCCGCGTTCGGCCGCGACCACGGCGAAGCCTTCGACGTGCTGATCGAGATCGATACCGACCAGCATCGCTCGGGCATCCCGCCGGAGAGCGCCGATCTCCTGGCGGTCGGCCGGGCGCTGCACGACGGCGCCATGCGGCTGGCCGGCGTGATGACGCATGCCGGCTCCAGCTACGAATGCCGCTCCCGGGAAGCCCTCGAGGCGGTCGCCGAACAGGAACGGGCCGGCTGCGTGCGGGCCGCCGAGCGGCTGCGCGCCGCCGGTCTGCCGTGCCCCACGGTCAGCGTCGGTTCCACCCCGACCGCCCTGTCGGCCCGCCACCTCGACGGGGTGACCGAGGTGCGGGCGGGGGTCTACGTGTTCTTCGACCTGGTGATGCACAACGTCGGCGTTTGCGCGCTCGACGAACTGGCGCTCAGCGTGCTGACCACGGTGATCGGCCATCAGCGCGACAAGGGGTGGGCGATCGTCGATGCCGGCTGGATGGCGATGAGCCGGGACCGCGGCACCCAGAGCCAGCCGCACGACTTCGGTTACGGACAGGTCTGCGACGTCGAAGGCCGCCCGCTCGACGGCTACCTGGTCAGCGGCGCGAACCAGGAGCACGGCATCGTGTCGCGCAGCGGCGCCGCCGACCCCGACATCGAGCGGACCTTTCCGGTCGGCACCCTGCTGCGCATCCTGCCGAATCATGCCTGCGCAACCGGCGCCCAGTACGCGGAATATCAGGTACTGATGGATACCGGCGCGACGGCCGCCTGGACCCGTTTCGGCGGCTGGTAGCCGGACGGGCGGCCCATTCTGCGGATCGGGTGGTCGCCGTGCGGGGACCGCCGGCGTGACAGAATTCCTCGCCGACCCGCCTGGGCGGGTGGGAGCATCCGGCACAAACGCCTCCACCAAGGTCCTTCCTGCTCGCCCGATGATCGCGCCGAACCGATTCAGCCGCTTCACCGGCCGCCTGCTGCGCGCTTCCCTCGCGCTGCTGACCGCGGCGGTGCTGGCCGGCTGCGCGACCACCGGCAGCAACGATCTGGTGCGCTTCGACGAGCTGCGCACCGCGATCCGCGAGAGCGACTACGAGCGGGCCAACGCGCTGATCCGCGCGCATCCCAGCCTGCTCGACGACCGGCGGGCGGTCAGCATGGCGATCGCATTGGGCAAGGTCGACGCGGTCGCCCGCTACGCCTCGCAGGCGGGCGCCAACACCGCGCTGGATCTCGACGGCACGCCGCCGCTGCTGCGCAGCGTCACCGCGGCACCGGCGGCGAGCCGCGAAGAGATCGTGTCGGTGCTGCTGAAGCTGGGAGCCGATCCGCGACTGCAGGACAAGAACGGCACCGACGCCGCGACGCTGGCGCGACGGCGCGGTGAACGCCGGCTGCTCGCGCTGATGAACGATGCGCTGGGCATGCGCAGCGACCGCTCGCTGGTCAACGGCACGCCGGCGGCCGCCCGCTGGATGCCGGATTTCGAGACCGGCATCGTTCGCCGGACTGCCGCGACACGTGGCCCCGCGGACCGCTCGGGCCGACGGCCGCCGGCCGCCGAGGCGAAGGCCGGGAAAGCGGCGGGAGCGGCGGCCGTCAAGGTGTCGCTGCCCGCACGAGCGCCGGCAACGCCCGAGTTCCTGTTCGCCGATAGCTGGATCGCCGCACCCCCCGACGTGATCCGCACCGGCGAGGTGGCGGGCTTTCGCTTCCATGCCGACGGCACCGGCGAGCTGCTGCGGTTCGGTCCGGCGCGCGGCGCGCCCCGCCGCGCCGACAACGCGTTCGTCGCCTGGGTGTTCGACGACGGGCGGTTGCGCTTCTTCGTGAGCTCGCCACAGTTCTCGGCCCGCTGCGAGAGCCGCTCGCTGCAGGCCTCGCGGGTGAACCTTCAGTGCACCGATTTCCACCCCGTCGACGACTACGAGGTGTCGCCCGGCCAGCCGGCGGTGGCGCGGGTGCCGATGTCGATCGACATGGCGCGGGCGCTGATCGACGGGCAGCCGCCGGGCGCGGGCCTGCAGGCAGGCGCCACGCTGACCGCCACGCTGCATACCGGCCCGCCCGGTGCCTGCGCGCTGCGCACGCGCTCGTTCAAGGCGCCGCCCGAAACGCAGTTGAAGCACGCGCCCGGCGACTGGTACACGTTGAACAGCCGCTCCGGCATCACCCGCTCGGCGCTGAGCGGCGAAGCCTGCCACCAGGACGAGGCGCGCCGTGCGTCGCTGGCCTCGTGCACACGCGAAGGGGGAAGCTGCCGAAGCCTGGGCGGCTGCCGCGCCGGCCAGGCGTCGGCGGCGGCGTCGGTGCACGGTGCCGGCTGGGGCTGGGGGGCCTGCGCCGCCGATGCCGAGGCTGCAAAGCTGGCCGCGCTGGCCCGCTGCCGCGCGGAATCGGGGTGCGACTGCCAGCTCGTGGCGCTGGCCGGCAACAACGTGAACACCGCGCGCGGCGCCATCTGCCACGTGCCCGGCCAACGGCGGCTGCAGCTCTCGCGGGCACCGATGCTGCCGATGATGCCGGCGCCGCCGTCGACGCCTGCGACTCCGTCGGTGCCCCTGGCTCGCTGAGGCGGCGCGTCGGCGGCCCCGGCTGCCGGCCCTCTCGTGCGCGCGGCCGCAGCCGCGGCCGTCCGCCCATATCCTCTACACTTCGGTGCTTCCCGCCCAACGACCGCGCAAGGAACCGCCGCAATGGCCATCTATCGTCTCGCAGACCGTGTCCCGTCGATCGCCGCCAGCGCCTGGGTGGCCGACTCGGCGCAGGTGATCGGCG
>DAISWF010000126.1:0-3842 GCA_036826495.1 Burkholderiaceae bacterium | reverse complement strand
AGCATCTGGTTCAACGCGGTGCTGCGCGGCGACAACGAGCCGATACGGATCGGCGCCAACAGCAACGTGCAGGAGTCCAGCGTGCTGCACACCGACATGGGTTCGCCGCTGGTGATCGGCGAATCGGTGACGGTCGGGCATCAGGCGATGCTGCACGGCTGCACGATCGGCGACAACAGCCTCATCGGCATCCAGGCGGTGGTGCTCAACGGCGCGAAGATCGGCCGCAACTGCCTGATCGGCGCCGGCGCGATCGTCACCGAAGGCGAGGAGATCGCCGACAACAGCCTGGTGCTGGGCGCGCCGGCCGAGGTGGTCAGAGAGCTCGACGAAACCGCGATCCAGCGCCTGCGGGCGAGCGCCGCGTCGTACGTGCAGCGTGCGATGCAGTTCCGCGAAAAGCTGATCAGGCTCTGACGCGCGTGGCCGATACCCTGCGACGATTCCTGCTGCGCGATGCGCCGGTGCGCGGCGAGGTGGTGTCGCTCGACGGTGCCTGGCGCGAAGTGGTCCGCCGTCACGAGGGCTTGCCCGCCTGCGTCTGCAACCGGCTGGGGGAGCTGACGGCGGCCGCGCTGCTGCTGGCCGCGACATTGAAGTTCGACGGCAAGCTGATCCTGCAGATCCACGGCGACGGCCCGGTCGCGCTGTTCGTCGTCGAGTGCGACGCGGGCGGCAGCTTCCGGTCGACGGTGAAGCTGCGCGACGGCGTCACCGTGCCCGACAGCGCCGATCTCGAGGAACTGGTCAATGCGCAGGGCGGCGGGCGTTTCGTCGTGACCCTGGACCCGCAGCAGCGCAGCGGCGGCCGTCAGCCCTACCAGGGCATCGTGCCGTTCGAGGGCGGCTCGGTGGCCGCGGCGTTGCAGCGCTACATGCTGCGCTCGGAACAGCTTCCCACGCGGCTGTGGCTGGCCGCCGACGAGCACCGCGCCACCGGCCTGCTGCTGCAGCGACTGCCCGACGAGGGCGGCGCCGCACAGACAGGCGCGATCGACGCCGATGCCTGGGACCGCGTCGGCCACCTGGCCGCGACCCTGACCACCGAGGAACTGCTGCAGATCGACGACCGGCAGTTGCTGACGCGGCTCTTCTGGCAGGAGAAGCTGCACGGCTTCGACGAACGACGCTGCGCGTTCGCCTGCTCGTGCTCGCGTCAGAAGGTCGCGGCGATGCTGCAGATGCTGGGCCGCGACGAGATCGAGGCGATCCTGGCCGACACCGGTTCGATCGAGGTGCGCTGCGAGTTCTGCAACCTGCCTTATACGTTCGACCCGGTGGACAGCGCCGGGCTGTTCATCGAGGGCGTGGCACCGCCCTCTTCCACGTCACGCCACTGACTGCGCGCGATCGGCCGACGCGACCGGCCGATTTCGGTGGCCCGCGCCGCGGCCGCGTCGCGCCGGACCGCTCAGCGCAGCGCCGCCCTCATGTCCGACGCCTCGCCGCGCAACTGCGGCAGCGCCGGTTCCCGCGGCGAGGACGGCGGCACCCCCCCCGACGGATTGATCTGCACGAAGATCTCGTCGGGGCGGACCATGCCCAGCTCATAGCGGGCGCGTTCCTCGATCGCCACCAGCCCCTGCTTCAGATCGCGCACCTCGCCTTCCAGCGAACGATTGCGCAGTTCCAGCTTCGCGTTGGTCTGGCGCTGGGCCCAGACCTGCTGGTCGACCTCCCAGGCACGCAGCCAGCCGCCCTTGCCCAACCACAACGGGTACTGGATCAGCACGAGAAGACCGGCAAGCGAATAGAACACCCAGCGCATCGGACGGACTCTACACCACCTGAGGAGAGATCGAGTTGAGGGATCGAACGAAACGCGCTCAGCGCAGGTTGTAGAACGCGCTGCGCCCCGGGTAGGACGCGACGTCGCCCAGATCCTCCTCGATGCGCAGCAACTGGTTGTATTTCGCGATCCGGTCGGTACGGCTCATCGAGCCGGTCTTGATCTGCAACGCGTTGGTGGCCACCGCGATGTCGGCGATCGTCGTGTCCTCGGTTTCGCCCGAACGATGCGACACCACCGCGGTGTAGTTGTTGCGCTTGGCCAGCTCGATCGCAGCGAACGTCTCGGTCAACGTGCCGATCTGATTGATCTTGATCAGGATCGAGTTGGCGATGCCCTCGTCGATGCCCTTCTGCAGGATCTTCGTGTTGGTGACGAACAGGTCGTCGCCCACGAGCTGCACCTTGTCGGTCAGCCGGTCGGTCAGGATCTTCCAGCCCTCCCAATCGTTCTCGGCCATGCCGTCCTCGATCGAGATGATCGGGTACTTGTCGACCCAGGTGGCCAGCAGGTTCGTGAAGTCGGCCGGCGACAGCGTGAGGTTCTCGCCGGCCAGGTGATAGCGACCATCGCGGAAGAACTCCGAGCTCGCGCAGTCCAGGCCCAGCGCGATCTGCCGGCCGGGCTCGTAGCCGGCCCGCTCGATCGCCTCGAGGATCAGCCGGATCGCCGCCTCGTGGTTCTCGACGCTGGGCGCGAAGCCCCCTTCGTCGCCGACCGCGGTCGACATGTTGCGGTCGTGGATCAGCTTCTTCAGGCTCTGGAACACCTCGGCGCCGTAGCGGATGGCCTCGCGGAACGTCGGCGCCCCGACCGGCAGGATCATGAATTCCTGCAGATCGAGGTTGTTGTTCGCATGCGCGCCGCCGTTGATGACGTTCATCATCGGTACCGGCAGCGACATCGCGCCGGAGCCGCCGAAGTAGCGGTACAGGGGCAGCCCCGATTCCTCGGCCGCCGCCTTGGCCACCGCCATCGACACCGCCAGCATCGCATTGGCGCCGAGCCGCGACTTGTTCTCGGTGCCGTCCAGATCGATCAGCGTGTAGTCGATGTAGGCCTGCTCGGACGCATCCAGGCCCATGATCGCTTCGGAGATCTCGGTGTTGATGTGCTCGACGGCGTTCAGCACGCCCTTGCCGCCATAGCGCGCCTTGTCGCCGTCGCGCAGCTCGATCGCCTCGCGCGAGCCGGTGGAGGCGCCCGAGGGCACCGCCGCGCGGCCCATCACGCCCGATTCCAGCAGCACATCACATTCGACAGTGGGATTGCCTCGTGAATCGATGATTTCCCGCCCGACGATGTCTACGATCGAACTCATTCCACGCCCTCGATGACGATCATGTTTAAGAACTCGGTGGCTCCGGCGCGCCTGGCACGCGCCTCGCGGTAAAGCGGCGAATCATAGAATGCCTTGGCCGCTTCGTAACTGTCGAATTTCACGACCACCCAGCGGCCGTCGGCCGGATCGCCCTCGAGCGACTCGAAGCGGCCGCCGCGCACCAGGAACTGCCCGCCGCCGGCGGCGATCGCCGCCGGAGTCAGCGCCTGGTAGCCCTTGTACTTCTCGGGATCGCTGATCTTCATGTTGGTGATCACGTACGCGGCGGGCATCGCGGGCTCCTCGGAAAAAAAGGGGGGACTGAGGGTCAGCCGCGCACCGACGTTTCGGCGAACCCGCGCCGCTTGACCACCGCATCGAGCTCGGTCAATGTGGCCAGCAGCTCGGCCATCCGGTCCAGCGGCCAGGCGTTCGGGCCGTCGGACAGCGCGCGCGCCGGGTCGGGGTGAGTTTCCATGAAGACGCCGGCCACGCCGACCGCCACCGCGGCCCTGGCCAGCACCGGCACATGCTCGCGCTGCCCGCCCGACGAGGTGCCCTGCCCGCCCGGCAACTGCACCGAGTGGGTCGCGTCGAACACCACCGGCGCCGCGCATTCGCGCATGATCGCCAGCGACCGCATGTCGGACACCAGGTTGTTGTAGCCGAACGAGACGCCGCGCTCGCAGACCATGATGTTGTCGCCGTCGCCGCCGGCGGCGATCGCCGCGC
>DAISWF010000125.1:0-15904 GCA_036826495.1 Burkholderiaceae bacterium | reverse complement strand
CTGGGGGCCTGGCAGGCACCGGCGCGGGCAGGTTTCAACCCCGACAGACTCCTAGACTCGCAACCTTCCCTCCTCGAGCAGTCAGCGTTCGATGCCCCGTCCGTTCACCAGCTATCAACTGCTCATCGAGATTCCGCGGACCGTGCAGTGCACCGTCGGCCGACTGGGCTCGTTCTCGTTCCCCGCCGGCCGCTACGTCTATACCGGATCGGCCAGACGCGCCTTCGAGGCGCGCATCGCCCGCCACCTGCGCAGCCACAAGACGCTGCGCTGGCACATCGACTATCTGCTCGCCGCGCCGGGCGTGCGCATCGTCGAGGTCGTCCGTTCGCGACGCGGCGAATGCGCGCTGAACCGCGGCGTGGACGGATGCATCGTTGCGGCGGGCTTCGGCGCGTCGGACTGCCGCGCGGGTTGCGGTGCGCATCTGAAGCGCCTGGACTGATACCGATCGCTGCGGCCGGCGATCGAATCGCGTGACAAGGTTGTCACGGATTCTTTCGAGGTCAGGCTAAACTGACCCGCGGCTAAGAGGAGCATGCCATGGTCGGGGCCCGTGAAATGCATCATCGCGCACTGCATCGGCGCAGCGCGTCATCCGTTCCGGTCGCGGCGATCGGGCGCGCGCTCGCGGCGGTGCTGGTGGCGGCCGGCGCCGGCGTGCTGTCCTCACCGGCCGCCGCGCAGCCATCTGCGCCCGGCTTCCAGGCGGCGGAGATCATCGATCATCGCGGGTTCGGTCAGCCTGTGCCGGCGGCCACTGCAGAAATTCCGGCGAAGTGGCGGACCGAAGGCGGCGTCGACTGGAACCGGGGCACGAACTGCGTCGCCAATCAGATGCGTCTGCAGTGGCGGGCGTCGGCGCCGGACGACCGGCAGGCGCTGGAGCTGATGCACGGCTTCAACTGGCAGGTGCAGGGCGCCTCCATACCGATGAATCCCTGTCCGGTGCTGCCGATATCGACGACGCGCGCCTTCCTGCAGGCGGTGGTGCAACAGCGGCGTCAGGGTGCCCAGATCCTCGAGTACCGGGACCGCCCCGATATCGCCGAAGCGGCTGCCCGCGCCGCGCCGCCCCCGAACGCGGGGCAGCAGCAGATGCGGCAGCGTCAGGACTCGGGTCAGCTCTTCATCGCCTGGCAGGCGAACGGGCAGACCTATCACGAGGTCCTGTCGGCGACGGTGGCGTTCACCGAGGTGGGCGGCACCATGATGGGCGGCACCGGCATGGTCCTCGCGCAGCGCGCGCCCGCCGGGCAGTTGAATGTCGCGCTCGGCGAGCAGTTCACGAAGTCGCTGAAGATCAATCCGCACTGGCTGGCGATGGCGCGCGAATCGACCAGCAGCGCCGAGCGGCGCTTCTCCGACGACCAGCGCCGCCGGATCGCGAGCTGGCATGCCAGCGAGATGGCGCGCATCAACGCGCAGGGCGCGGCCGACCGGGCGGCGATCCGCGCCGATGCCGCGCGCGAGGTGAGCCGGATCAATGCGCAGACCTACGCGAACACCCAGGCCACCAACGACCGCATCCATCGCCGCACGATGGAAGGCATCGGCGAGTACAACACCTATCGCGATTCCAGCGGCCAGCAGGTGCGCTCCAGCATCCATGGCGGCGACCGGGTGCTGCGCAATCCCGATGGCACCTATACCAGCACGCGGGATCCGTACTACAGACCGCCGGGCAGCGAGGAGCTGCAGCGGGTGCGCTGATACGCACGCCGGTGTATCGTTGCGCGATGATCATCGCATCCGGACATTCTGCCCCGCGCCCGCATCGGATCACGATGCTGCTCGCCGCCGGCGTCATGCTGGCGGCCCTGTCGGCCTGCGCGACCGGGCCGCGCGCCGGGGCGACCGATGCGGCGGACACCACGCCCGGCGGCGTGCCGCTCAGCGGCGGCATCGGCACGTCGGGGCTGTGCGCGACGCTGCCGCAGGCGCGGGTACCGGCGAGCTGCGCGGGCATCTAGGCCTGTTCACGCCACGTTCGCGCCCGCGCCGGAGGCCGGGCGGCCCCGGCCGGCGCACTGTCAGAGCGCGGCCCTCAGCCGCTCCCCGCACAGCGCCACCGCCTCGTTGGCCTGGGCTATCACCTTGCCCATCGTGATGAAGCCGTGGATCTGGCCGTCGAAGCAGCGGTATTCGACCGGCACGCCGGCGGCGCGCAGGCGCTGCGCATACTGATCGCCTTCGTCGAGCAGCGGGTCGTAGCCTGCCGTCAGCACCAGCGCCGGCGGCAGCCGTGACAGATCGTCGGCCAGCAGCGGCGATGCGCGCCAGTCGGCCTTGTCGGCTTCGCCGGTCAGGTAGCAGCGGTTGAAATAGGCCATCACCTCGCCGGTCAGCAGGTAGCCCACGCCGTTGCGGGTGTATGACGGCGTCTTGCCGTGCAGATCGGTGGCCGGGTAGATCAGCACCTGCAGCCTGATCGCCGGACCGCCGGCATCGCGTGCGAGCAGCGACACGACCGTCGCGAGGTTGCCGCCGGCACTGTCGCCGCCGACCGCCAGCCGTTGCGGGTCGATCGCCAGCGAGCCGGCCTGCGCCGCCACCCATTTCAGCGCGGCGAACGAGTCGTCGACCGCGGCCGGGAACTTGTGCTCGGGCCCCATCCGGTAATCGACCGAGAACACCGCGCAGCCGGCGGCATTGGCGATCTGCCGGCACAGCACGTCGTGGGTGTCGAGGTCACCGATCGTCCAGCCGCCGCCGTGGTAATAGACCAGCGCCGGCAGCGGCTGTCCGGCGGTCGATCCCTGCGGGCGATAGCCGCGGATCGGGATCGGACCATGCGGGCCGGGCGCGGTCAGCTCGCTGACCGCGGCGACCTCGGGCGGCTCGGGCTGCGTGAAGAAGCGGCGGTCGCGATAGAACGCGCGCGCCTCCGGCGGCGTCATCGTGTGATACGACGGCATGCCGCGCGCCTCGATCAGATCGAGCAGCGCGCGCGCCTGGGGGTCGAGCATCGGGAATCCTCCTTCGGGCCGGCGGACCCGCGTCGAAAGCAGCATACCGCGCCACCGGCTCGCAGGTCGGCGGACGTCCTCCTGCGATATCTCGACCCGCTTCCAGGCATCATCCTTCGTCGCACTTGAATATATCAATCCATTTTTGTTATATTTAAATCATACAGAAAAATATTTTTGAGACGGTTCATGGACTTGAGGCTTCGAGGCAAACGCGTCCTGATCACCAGCGCCTCCAAGCCGCGCTGAGCCGCACGCCGGCGACGATCGCCGCACCGTTCGAGGACAAGGGCGCGAGCACCGACGAGGTGCTCGCCGATCTGATTACGACGCGACACGGGTCGCGGCATTGCGGCAGGCCGGCGTGGTCTGACGTTCACCGAAACGAGGAGACATCATGAAGTCCGGTTCGACGAAACTGCTGGGGGCGGCGGCCCTGTTCGCCACGGTGCTGCCGCTGGTGTCGGCCCACGCGCAGACGACACAGGAGTTCCCCAGCCGCCCGGTCAAGCTGGTGGTGCCCTATGCCGCGGGCGGGGGCTTCGACATCTTCACGCGCGCGATGGCACCCGGCCTGTCGGAACTGTGGAAGCAGCCGGTGCTGGTGGAGAACCGGCCGGGCGGCAACGAGATCCTCGCCGCCGAGTTGGTCAAGCAGGCAGCACCCGACGGCTACACGTTGTACATCGCCTCCGAGGCCGGCCTGGTCAACAATCCGATGCTGTTCTCCAAGCTCTCGTATCTGCCCTCGCGCGACTTCGCACCGGTGACCCGGATGATCGACGGCCAGCTCGTCTACGTCGCGCGCAACGGCATCGGCGTCAATTCGCTGAAGGACTACATCGCCTATGGCAAACGTTCCGGCGGCAAGGCCAACTACGGTTCTTCGGGCACCGGCGGCACCGGTCACATCGCGATGGCCTGGGTGGGGTTGAGCTCGAAGACCGAGTTCACGCACGTGCCCTACAAGGGATTGGCGCCGGTCGTCCAGGACATGATCGCCGGCATCATCGACGCGACCATCGCGCCGCTGGGGCTGGTCGATCCGTTCATCAAATCGGGACAGATCCGCGCGATCGGCGTCACCGGACAGCAGCGCATCAAGCTGCTGCCGGACGTGCCCACGGTGTTCGAGACCGGCGACGGCACGCTGGACATGACGTTCTTCCTCGGCGTGGTGGCCCCGGCCGGCACGCCGAAGCCGGTGCTGGACAAGCTGTCGGCGGACATCCGCAAGGTGGCATGTTCAGCGGCCTTCCGCGAGCGCAACAGCGATCCGTTCGGTTATGTTTCCGTCTGCGACACGCCGGCGGAGTTCGGCGCCTTCCTGGCGAAGGATGCCGAGAAGCGCCGCGAACGGATCACCGCCGCCAACATCAAGCTCGACTGATTCGCCCCGATGATGCAGCCGAAGGAAACCGCCACGCTGACGGAGATGCTGCGCGAGCGGATCGCCGAATCGATCTTCACCGGCCAGCTCAAGCCCGGCGAGCCGCTGGACGACCGGATACTGTCGCGGCGGTACCAGACCTCGCGCACGCCGGTGCGCGAGGCGTTGCTGCAGCTCGCCGGTCAGGGCCTGGTCGACGTGGTGCCGCGCTCGGGCATGTCGGTGGCCCGGCTGGACCACCGCGAGCTGATCTCGATGATGGAGATGACCGCCGAGCTCGAGGGCGTGGCGGCGCGGCTGGCGGCGCGGCGGATGAACGGCGACGCGCGCCGCCGGCTGCAGGCCGTCCATCTGTCGAACGGACCGCATGTGGAGCGCAACGATGTCGACGCCTACCGCCTGGGCAACACCGCGTTCCACGAGGCGATCTATGCAGGCTGCGCCAACGAGCTGCTGGCCCGGCAGATCCGCGATCTGCGCCGGCGCGTGGCGATGTACCGGCACGACGACGTGTTCGAGAACCCCCAGCGCCCGCGCGTGTCGCACGGCGAGCACGGCGAGATCTGCGAGGCCGTCGCCGCCGGCGACGGCGACCGGGCGCAGAAGGCGGCGATCGCCCACATCACGAGTGGCGGTGCGGCGTTCGTCGACCTGCTGATGCTGTCGCGCTGATCATCCGAGGATCCGACTGTAACCCCCCCGTCGCCTACAGTCGCCACCACTGCCATCATCCGATTCCAACCCTGATCCGGAGACCGCTCAGATGCCCTACGCCCAGTCCGATGGCGCCCGCCTCTACTACGAGGAATGCGGCAGCGGCCATCCGATCATCTTCGTGCACGAGTTCGGCGCCGATCTGCGCGCCTGGGAAAGCCAGATGCGCTGGTTCGCGCGGTCTTATCGCTGCCTGCGTTTCAACGCGCGCGGCTATCCGCCGTCCGATGTTCCCGAGCAGGATGCGCTCTACGGGCAGGCGCATGCGGCCGACGACATCGCCGCGGTGCTGCGGGCCGCGGGCATCGAACGGGCCCATGTGGTCGGCCTGTCGATGGGCGGCTTCGCGACCCTGCACTTCGGGCTGCGCCATCCGCAGATGGCCAGCGCGCTGGTGGTGGCCGGCGCCGGCTCGGGCGCGCCCCGCGGCGATCGCACCGCGTTCAAGGAGCAGGCCGAAGCGCTGGCCGCCCGCTTTGTCGCGGAGGGAACGAGCCGCATCGCCGACGAGACGGGCCATGGCGCCACGCGCATCCAGCTCAAGATCAAGGATCCGCTGGGCTGGGCCGAGTTCGTCAAGCATCTGACGGAGCACTCCGCGCTCGGTTCGGCCATGACCCTGCGCAACTATCAGGCGCTGCGCCCGTCGCTGTACGACCTGCAGGAACAGCTTGCAGCCGTGCGCATCCCGACCTTGCTGGTGGTCGGTGATGAGGACGAACCGTGTCTCGATGCGAACCTGTTCCTGAAGCGCACGATGCCGACGGCCCAGCTCTGGATGCTGCCGGCCACCGGGCATGCGGTGAATCTCGAGGAGCCGGCCGCGTTCAACGCCGGCGTCGGACAGTTCCTGGCGTCGGTGGACGGCGGCACCTGGAGACCGCGCGATCCGCGCAGTCTGCGAGGCGGCCCGCTGCCGTTGGGGGAGACCCGATCCTGAACACGACCATCGCCGTCGTGCGCGGCGACACCGACGGCGCGATCGGCTGAATCACGCTGGGCAATCCGGCCCGCCGTCGGCAGCGATGGACCGACGCCTGCCGGCTCCGGCCCATCGCGGCACCGCTTCTCAATACCCGCCGCAGCCCGTCGGCAACGTATGACCCGGCAGCGGCGAGCAGGTGCCCGACGCCCCGGCACCGACCACCGCGCCCGGCGAGCCGCAGCCGGCCAAGGACAGGGCGAGCAGGGCAGCCAGCAGCAGACTGGCGAAGGACGGATTCGGTTTCATGGTCCGGATCATTTAGCATCTCGCATGCCCGGACGACGGCTCCGCCGCGCGATGCCATGAACCAGACCGAACGCCTGTACAAGATCGATACGCTGATCCGCAGCGCCGGCACCATCGGCTTCAAATCGCTGCAGAAGGCGCTCGAGGTGTCGCGCGCGACGTTGAATCGCGATCTGGCGATGTTGCGTGACCGGATGAACGCGCCGATCGTATTCGATCGCGAGGCCGGCGGTTATCGCTTCGCCGATGCGAACCTGGGGCCGCAGTACGAACTGCCGGGGCTGTGGTTCAGCGATCGCGAGATCCTGGCGCTGCTGACGATGCACCGGATGCTCGAGGACCTGGACACCGGCGGATTGCTCGGCCCCCACATCGCGCCGCTGATCGCGCGGCTGAACACGCTGCTGGCCGAACCCGACGGCTCGGCCGACGAGATCCGCAAGCGGGTGCGGATCATGCCGGCGCACAACCGGCCGGTGACACCGAAGCTGTTCGAGGTCATCGGTTCGGCGCTGGTCAAGCGGCGGCGGCTAGAGCTCAACTACTTCAGCCGTTCGCGCAACGAGCATTCGTGGCGCGAGGTATCGCCGCAGCGGCTGGTCCACTACCGCAATGCCTGGTATCTGGACGGCTGGTGCCATCGCAGCGACGACATGCGGGTGTTCGCGCTCGACGCGGTCGGCGAGGCGCGGCCGCTCGACCGCAAGGCGCTCGACATCACGGCGGCCGAGGTCGACCGCAAGGTCGGCACCGGCTACGGCATCTTCCGCGGCACGCGTTTGCGGCAGGCGGTGCTGCGCTTCTCGGCCGAATCGGCGCGCTGGGTGAAGTCCGAGATCTGGCATCCGCTGCAGCAGGGCCGCGAGCTCGACGATGGACGCTGGGAGCTGCGGCTGCCCTACTCGGCGACGCCGGAGCTCGAGATGGACATCCTGCGGCATGCCGAGCAGGTGGAGGTGGTGTCGCCGCCGGCGCTGCGCGAGCGGATCCGGCAGCGGCTCGATGCGGCGGTGGCGCTCTATGTGCCAGCGGCGAAGCGGGCGATCGCGGAGCGACCGGCGCAGACGCGACCGGCGCAGACGCGACCAGCGCAGACGCGACCGGCGGAGGCGCGGCCAACGCAGGCCCGGCCGACGCAGGCGCGGCCGACCGAGACGCCCGCCGGGAAGCGGCGCACCCGCCGCTCGTGACCGCGATCCGACCGCCGATCGGCCATCGGCCGTCTCGTTAACCCATCGTTACATCCGTCACGGTCCAATTACACATTCGAGAGGTCGGCGCGCGCGTCCAGCCGTTACGGTAGTACGCAGGCGCTGAGCCTGAACTGTGGAGAACGTTGATGTCGACTGAAGTGATGGGCGCCGCGCGCCGCATTCATCCGCTGGTGGCCGTCGCCGCCGTGTCCGTGACCGCGCTGAGCCTGACCGGCATCGCCGCGATGACCGGGCTGATCGGCGGCTCGCAGGCCGATACCGCGCCGGCAGCCCAGGTGGCGGCCGCGCAGATGACGCCGAATGCGGCGGGCACTCCGGCCGCGCCGGAGACGACGGCCGCGCAGACCGCGCCGAATGCCCCGCCGGTGCAAGCGGCTGCCGGCACCGCCGCTGCTGCCGGCGTCGCAGCCGGTGCCGCGACGCCGCACGCACCCGCACGGCCCCCACAGCCGGCGCCGGTCCGCGTGATCAAGCCCGCACCGGTCGCACCGGCCGCGGAGGCGCACGTGCCCGCACCTGCCCCCCGCGCCGCGATCGATCCGTCGGTGGGCACCGTGGTGTCGATCGACAAGATCGACGTCTCGCCGTCCAACAACGGTGTCGGCGCGGTGGCCGGCGGTGTGCTCGGCGGCATCGCCGGCCACCAGGTCGGCGGCGGCCGCGGCAAGGACGTGGCCACGGTGCTGGGCGCCGTGGGCGGCGCGATCGCCGGCAATGCGGTCGAGTCGCGCCAGCGCAAGACCTGGCGGTACGACGTCCATGTGCGCAGCGACGACGGCTCGACCCGCGTGCTGCACTACACGACGCCGCCGGCCTTCAACGTCGGCGACCGCATCTCGCTGAAGAGCGCACAGGGCTGATCGTCGCAAACCGACAGCGGCGGTGGCGCGCACGGGCGTCCACCGCCGGCATGACCGTTCCGCATATCGA
The DNA here is from genome assembly GCA_036826495.1 of Burkholderiaceae bacterium. Lineage (GTDB taxonomy): Bacteria > Pseudomonadota > Gammaproteobacteria > Burkholderiales > Burkholderiaceae_E > DAISWF01. The sequence continues at coordinate 7,456 of DAISWF010000125.1, read as the reverse complement.
AACCCTGGACGGCAATCCGATCCGCCCGTATCGTCCGGCGACCATCAGAGCCGAACGAGCGATTCCGTGATGCCCAAGCCAGCCGCGATTTCCGCCTCCGAGACAGCGGACGCCACGCAGTCCGCAAGCCACCCGCACGAAGGCATCGCCCGGCGCGCCCGGGTCGCCGACTGCGCCCGCCACGCCGGCCGACGCGCGATGCTCGGTGCCAGCGTCGCCGCGCTGCTGTCATCCGCAGTCGCGCTGCCCGCCGCCGCGCAGAGCGCCGACGACTACCCCACCCGGCCGGTCAAGCTGATCGTGCCGTTCGCGCCGGGCGGCGCCACCGACACCGCGGCGCGTATGCTCGCCGAGCGGCTGAGCGAGCGCCTGAAGCAGCCGGTCGTCGTCGAGAACAAGGGCCGGCGCCAACAACATCATCGGCAACGACGCGGTGGCCAAGGCTGCGCCCGACGGCTATACCTTGCTGTTCGCCGCCGCGCCGTTCGCGCTGAACGTCGCGCTCGGCATGAAGCTGCCGTATGACATCAACAAGGACTTCGCGCCGGTCTCGCTGGTCTGCGCGGCGCCGATCATCGTGTTCGCGCATCCGTCGACACCGTACAAGAGCCTGAACGACATCGTCGCGGCGGCCAAGACCTCGCCGGCGGGTCTGAACTATGCGACCGCCGGCGCGGGCTCGATGCCGCATCTGATCGGTGAAGGATTGAAGGCGAAGACCGGCGTCAATCTGCAGCACATCGGCTACAAGGGCGCGGCGCCGGCGCTGCAGGATGCGATCGCCGGCACCGTGCCGGTGATGATCGATGCCTACATCCCGACCGGCGTGCAGGCGGTGGCCGGCAAGCTGCGGGCGATCGCGGTGGCGTCGACGCGGCGGCTGGCCGTGCTGCCCGACACGCCGACGGTGGTCGAGCAGGGCTTCCCGGAACTGACCGGCGCCGGCTTCTATGGGCTGCTCGCGCCGGCCGGCACGCCGGCCGCGATCATCGACAAGCTGCACAAGGCGACCGTCGCATCGGTCAACGGCACCGACATGCGCGACCGGCTGGTCAAGCAGGGCTACGAGGTCCACGCGAGCACCCCCGCCGAGTATGCGGCCTACATCCGTCGCGAGATCGACCGCTGGACGCCGATCGTGCAGGCCGCGGGCATCAAGCCGTGAGCAAGGGCACGGGCAGCGCCGCGGATCAGGGCCGGGTCATCTCCGACGCACGCCGCGACCTGGCCCATGCGATCGGCGTGCAGGCCTGTCTGTACGGCCTGCCGCTGGTCGAGTCGATGCGCACCGCCGCGCAGATGACGGCGGTGGCCGCGCCGCAATCGAACGGCCGCGCACCGCTCAATCACTTCGGCCACTCGGCGCGGCCGTGGACGCACGAAGACCGCGATGTCGTGACGCCGGCCAACGACCTGCTGTACTCGATGGCCTGGCTGGACCTGAGCGAGTCGCCGATGCTGCTGACAGTGCCGCCCGAAGGCCGGCGCTACTGGGTGATGGCGCTGCTCGATGCATACACCAACAATTTCCTGAACATCGGGCCGCGGCTCACCGGCGGCGCGGCGAAGCAGTACCTGCTGACCGCGCCCGGCTGGTCCGGCGACGTGCCGGCGCCGATCGAGCAGGTGCGCTGCGCGACGCCGCTGGTATGGATACTCGGCCGCGTGCTGGTCGAAGATGCCGCGAACCTCATGCAGGCCCGCGCGCTGCAGCAGCGGTTCACACTGTCGGCGTGGATGGCCGGCGGCCCCGCATCGGCCGGCAGCGCGACCGCCCACCATTCGACCGCCCACCCTTACACCGCCTGGCAGGCCGGCGACGACCCGCTCGACTTCTTCGACAACCTGGCCCGCGGGCTCGCGCAGAACCCGCCGCCGGACAGCGAGCGCGGGCTGGTCGCCAGCTTCGCCGCCGCCGGCCTGCGCCCGGGCGCGCCGGTGACCACGCAGTCGCTGGAGCCGGCGGTGGCCGAGGGGCTGCGCAGCGGCTTCGCGACCGGCGCCGCGATCGTCGAGGCCCACACCCGCAGCCGCCAGGCGAACCCGTGGGGCATCAACTACCGGCTCGGCCGCTTCGACACCGACTACCTGAGCCGCGCCTGCACCGCGGCCAAGGGCCTGGGCGGCGTGGCCGCGGACGAAGCGCTGTATGCGATGGCCGATTTCGATGCGGCTCGCGAACCGCTCGACGGCCGCCATCGCTACCGGCTGTCGTTCGCGCCGGGAGAGCTGCCGCCCTGCGACGCGTTCTGGTCGGTGTCGCTGTACGGCCCCGACCGCTTCTTCGTCGCCAACCCGATCGGCCGCCATGCGATCGGCGACCGGACCGCCGGCCTGCGCTACGGGCCCGACGGATCGCTGGACATCCTGGTGCAGCACGAGCAGCCGGCCGACGGGCCGTCGAACTGGCTGCCGGCGCCGGCCGGGCCGTTCTATCTGATCCTGCGCATGTACTACCCGCGCGACGAGCTGCTGTCGCGCGGCTACCGCGTCCCGCCCGTGCAGCGGGCATGACCGGTCGGCCGGGCGGGTGACACGCGAGCCGGCCGGGCGCACGACCGGGAGCTGGCGAAAAAAACGCCCCGGCTCGGTGGGAACCGGGGCGAAGCAGTTCGAAGCATCGCTTCAAGGCCAGGAGGAGGACTGGCCAGACACCAGTCTGCGCCGCCCCGGACCGGCCCCATCCGCCGAATAGCGAGGCCGCGCCGGCACAATCGCGGCGTTCATCCGACCGCCCGCCGTTCGCCGCCCCGCCCACCATCTCTGCGACAATCCCAGCCTCGCCGATGCCGCAGCGTTCGCCATCGGATCGGCCGGAGGGAGAAGGGAACCCATGACGGTGATCACCGAGATCGAGGACCTGCGTCTGCTCGCGAAGGCGCGGGTGCCGAAGATGTTCTACGACTATGCCGATTCGGGCTCGTGGACCGAAGGCACTTACCGCGCGAACGAGACCGACTTCGACAAGCTGAAACTGCGCCAGCGGGTCGCGGTGAATCTCGAGGGCCGTTCGATCCGCACGACGATGGTCGGTCACGAGGTGGCGATGCCGGTGGCGCTGGCGCCGGTGGGGCTGCTGGGGATGCAGCATGCCGACGGCGAGATCCTGGCGGCCCGCGCCGCGCAGAAGTTCGGCGTGCCGTTCACGCTGTCGACGATGAGCATCTGCTCGATCGAGGACGTCGCGGCGAACACCACGGCGCCGTTCTGGTTCCAGCTCTACGTGATGCGCGACCGCGACTTCATCGAGCGGCTGATCGACCGCGCGAAAGCGGCGCGCTGCTCGGCGCTGGTGCTCACCCTGGACCTGCAGATCCTCGGCCAGCGCCACAAGGACATCAAGAACGGGCTGTCGGCGCCGCCCAGGTTCACCGCCGCGTCGCTGTACCAGATGATGATCCGCCCGGGCTGGTGCATGGCGATGCTGGGCACGAAGCGGCGCACCTTCGGCAACATCGTCGGCCATGCCAGGGGCGTCGGCGACCTGTCGTCGCTGTCGTCGTGGACCGCCGAGCAGTTCGACCCCGCGCTGTCGTGGGCCGACGTCGAATGGATCAAGAAGCGCTGGGGCGGCAAGCTGATCCTGAAGGGCATCCTCGACGTCGAGGACGCCCGGCTGGCGGTCGACACCGGCGCCGACGCGATCATCGTGTCGAACCACGGCGGGCGCCAGCTCGACGGCGCGATGTCGTCGATCGAGGCGCTGCCGGCGATCGCCGACGCGGTCGGCTCGCGGATCGAGGTGCTGATGGATGGCGGCGTGCGCAGCGGCCAGGACCTGCTGAAGGCGGTGGCGCTCGGCGCCCGCGGCGCGATGATCGGCCGTTCGTACGTCTACGGGCTGGGCGCGATGGGCGAAGCCGGCGTGACCGCCGCGCTGCAGGTCATCGCGAAGGAGCTGGACCTGACGATGGCGTTCTGCGGCCACAAGGACATCCGCACCGTCGGGCGCGGCATCTTCGTGAGCTGAGGCATCGACCGGGACGGCGCCGGCCCCTGGCGCCCTGTCACCGAGCCCGTCAGGCGGGCTCGGAGATCTCGATCAGATTCAGGTCGGGGTCGCGCACATAGACCGAGCGGATCGGTCCGGTGGCGCCGGTGCGCATCACCGGGCCTTCGAGGATCGTGATGCCGGCGGCGTTCAGCCGCGCGATCACCTCGTCGAGCGGGATCGACGCGATGAAGCAGAGGTCCAGCGCGCCCGGCACCGGCAGGTGCGCCTTCGGTTCGCGCTCGCGGCCCCGCTCGTGCAGGTTGATCTTCTGGCCGCCGAACTTCAGCGCGATCCGGCCCTGGCCGAAGGTCTGCTGCTCCATGCCCAGCACCTCGACGTAGAAGCGCAGGCAGGCGGGCAGGTCGAAGGTGGTCAGCACCAGATGGTCCAGATGGTCGATCATCGCGGGCTCGCTGTCGGACAGGTTTCCGCATGATGCCGGTTTCCGTGAACCAGTTCACGAAGCGACACGCATCGATCACCCACGATCGGCCGCAGCATGACGTATGTCAATTCATTGGCGACTGACGCGCGCGAGCATCGAAATTCCTCGATCGATTGCCAGCGATGACTCCGCCGCTTCCTCCCCGCGCGTGCCCGGCCGGTCCGGATCTGGGTCTGATGTACCGGCGAAACGGATGCGAATCCGATGCAGCCGTCTGCTTCCTGGGCCTGGAATTCACAGGCATCGAGCAGCGGGGGCCCGGCCAGTACAGCGTGACCCTCCAGCTTCCGTGGGGCCGGCAGCGCCGGCTGCATGCCCTGACGCTGGACTTCGACCTGCATGCGCTCGAGCAGCTTCTGGATGCTCTGCCCGACGAGTTGCGAGCACCGGTCGACGGCCGGCTGCGCGAGCAGACCGGCGCGCAGCGCATCGAGCTGCCCCGGCCGGTCCGGGCCCGGATGGTCGAATGCGAACCGGGCCAGATGCGGCATGAGGCCGATGGCGCCGCGGTCGTCCCGTTCAGCGTCAAGCGGATCGAAACCGGCGAGCTCGCAGCCGCCTGATTTCGCCGCGCCGGTCCGGCGCACATGCAATTCGATTGCATCAGCCCCCGGCGCATAGGATAATCGCGCCCCGTCCGGTCCGAGCCGATCGCGTTTCCGCGGAAACGCCCCGCACTCTGTTCGATCCATGCCCGTCCGTCCCGCGATCTCCGTCCGCTGGCGCCGCCTGATCGCGGCGGGGCTGGCGTGGCTGCTGGTCGCGCAGGCGATCGGGTGGTCGACGCATGCGCTCACTCACCTGCATCAACCCACCCCGCCTGCGAGTGAGCTGTCGGCGGGCTCGGGCGCCGACCGCGGCGAGCCGGTCAACGGCGATGGCGGCAACCTGCCGGCCGAACACGGCTGCGGCCTGTGCGGAGCCCTCTATCAGGGTGCCCTGGCGCTGATTCCATGGCCGGCGATCTCGTTGCCGGCTCCCCCCGCCATCGGATCGGCCACGCCGATCGACCTGAGCGACGGCTACGCCCGTCCGCCCGTTCACCACCCTTCGCGCGCTCCACCGGTTCCGTTCCACGCCGTCTGAACCTTGGCGACCGGCCCCGCGCCCGGCCGTCGCCGTGCGCAACCCGGATCGAACGGAGCCGTCATGCCCTTCCCGAAGTCAGTGCCCGCTGTCGCGGACTGCAGCCACACGTCCAATCCTCGCAATCGAATCATCTCCAGTCCCGGGCCTCGGCCGGCAGCGCAGCGCCGTCTGCCGATGCTGGCCAGGCTGGCGCCCGTCGCGCTGGCGCTGGGCGCCGCGCCGCTGCACGCGCAGCCCGTCCAACCGGCCGAGCGCCCGTCCGCGCCCGGAACCGCGGCCCCTGGCGCCGCCCCTCCCGCCTCCTCCACCCCCTCCTCCTCCCCCCATGGTCTCGGCGACGTCTTCGTCACCGGCAATCCCCTGGGCAGCGGCCTGTTCGAGTTCTCGCAGCCGGCGTCGGTGCTGTCGGGCCAGGCGCTGAACGCCCGCCGGGCCTCCACGCTCGGCGAGACGCTGGCCGATGAGCCCGGCGTCACGTCGACCGGCTTCGGCCCGAACGCCAGCCGGCCGGTGATCCGCGGCCTGGACGGCGACCGGATCCGGCTGATGAACAACGGCAGCGCATCGATCGATGCCTCGTCGCTGTCGTTCGACCATGCGACGACGATCGAGCCGCTGGTCGCCGAGCGGATCGAGGTGGTGCGCGGCCCGGCGGCGCTGCTGTACGGCGGCAACGCGATCGGCGGCGTGGTCAACGTGATCGACTACCGGATCCCGACGACGCCGACGCAGGGCATCGGCGGCCGCGCCGAGTTGCGGGCCGGCGGTGCCGACCGGGAGAACGCCGGCGTGGCGGTGGTCGCCGCCGGCAACGGCCGCTTCGCGCTGCATGCCGACGCGTACAAGCGCAACACCGACGACCTGCGGATTCCGGGCTTCGCCCGCTCGGCCCGCCAGCGCGCGATCGACGCGCAGACCGATCCGGACCGCGAGCAGCCCGAACGGCGATTGCCCAACACCTTCAGCCGCTCCGAGGGCGGAGCGCTGGGCGGCGCCTTCACCTGGAAGGACGGCTATGCCGGGCTTTCGGTCGGCTCGTTCCGCTCGGTCTACGGCACGCCGGCCGAGGACGACGTGAAGATCGACATGCGCAAGGACACGATCGATCTGGCCGGCGAGGCGCGGGCGCTGCCGTCGTTCATCGAGATGGTGAAGTTCCGGCTGAACCACAGCGACTATCGCCACGAAGAGCAGGACAAGACGCTGGGCACCGTCAACACGACGTTCAAGAACCGCGGGCTGGAGGGCCGGATCGAGGCGGTGCATGCGCCGCTCGGCCCGTTGCGCGGATCGTTCGGCGTGCAGCACGGACGCAGCGACTTCTCGGCGCTGGGCGACGAAGCCTACGTGCCGCGCGCGCTGTCGCGCAGCAGCGCGCTGTTCATCTACGAGGAGCTGGCCGCCGGCCCCTGGAAGTTCAACGCCGGCGCGCGCGCCGAGCGGGCCAAGGTCGACTCCGACGGCGACGATTCGACCCCGGGCCTCGACCGCTTCGGCCCGCCGGTGTCGCGTTCGTTCTCGGCGCGCAGCCTGTCGGCAGGCGGCACGTACGCGCTGGACTCGCGCACGCTGATCGCGCTGACCGCCGCGTCGACGCAGCGGGTGCCGACCTATTACGAACTGTTCGCCAACGGCCCGCATGCCGCCACCGGCTCATGGGAGGTCGGCAACCCGGCATTCGACGTCGAGCGCTCGACGTCGATCGATCTGAGCCTGCGCCGGCGCGTCGCCGACAACCAGTACAGCATCGGCGTCTACCAGACCCGCTTCAGCAACTACCTGGCCCTGGCGCCGACCGGCCGGCTGCGCGGCGAGGACGGTTCGTTCGAGGACCCGGCGAACCCCGGCACGACGACCACCGGCGAAGCCGCCGAACTGCCCGAGTTCGCCTACCGGCAGGTGCCGGCGCTGTTCCGCGGCATCGAGGC
>DAISWF010000124.1:2571-15919 GCA_036826495.1 Burkholderiaceae bacterium | reverse complement strand
GGCCGCGGCGGCGGCCCGAGCTATCAGGCGATCCTCGCGCAGCCGCCGGGCACGGTGAACGGCCAGATCCGGCTGACCGAGCAGGGCGAGGTCATCGCATCGAAGTACGCGAATCCCGAGATCGGCCTGCGCAACCTCGAGACGCTGGTGGCCGCGACGCTGGAGGCGACGCTGCTGACGCCGGCCAAGGCGGCGCCGCGCGCGTTCGTCGACGCCGCCCGCGAGCTGTCGCAGGCCAGCATGGCGGCCTATCGCAAGCTGGTCTACGAGACGCCGGGCTTCACCGACTTCTTCTTCGCGGCCACGCCGATCCGCGAGATCGCCGAGCTGAACATCGGCTCGCGGCCGGCCTCACGCAAGGCCACTCGCGCGATCGAGGACCTGCGGGCGATTCCGTGGGGCTTTAGCTGGGGCCAGTGCCGGATCGCGCTGCCCGGCTGGTGCGGCTTCGGCTCGGCGGTCGGGTCGTTCCTCGCCGACGATGCCGGCGGCGAGCGCGTGGCGCTGCTGCGGCGGATGTACCGGCAGTGGCCGTTCTTCCGCACGCTGCTGTCGAACCTCGACATGGTGCTGGCCAAGAGCGACCTGGGCATCGCCGCGCGCTATCTGGAGCTGGTCACCGATCGCAAGCTGGCCCGGCGGATCTTCGCGCTGATCCAGGCGGAATGGCAGGCCACCCGCGATGCGCTGGTGCGAATCACCGGCGAGATGCAGCCGCTGGCCGCCAATCCGTCGCTGGCGCGTTCGATCGAGCACCGCTTTCCGTACCTGGATCCGCTGAACCACCTGCAGGTCGAGCTGATGCGGCGCTACCGGGCCCGCCGCGAAGGCGAGCCGGTGGGCGAGCGGGTGCAGCGCGGCATCCACATCTCGATCAACGGCGTCGCCGCCGGGCTGCGCAACACCGGCTGACCGTCGGGCCACGGTCACGTCGCGGTCACGCCCCGGCTACGTCCCGATCACTTTTTGACCAGCGGGCAGGTGCTCTTCGACAGCGGCATGAACGCCTCGTCGGCGGGGACCGTCGCGCGCAGCTTGTAGTAGTCCCACGGGTACTTCGATTCCGACGGCTGCTTGACCTCGAACACGTACATCTCGCGCATCATCCGGCCGTCCTCGCGGATGCGGCCGTGCTTGACGAACACGTCGTTGATCGGCGTCTCGCGCATCTTCTTCATCACCGTTTCGGTGTCGTCGGTGCCGGTGGCGGCCACCGCCTTGAGGTAGTGCAGGGTCGACGAGTAGACGCCGGCATTCAGCATGTTGGGCATCTTCTTCATCTTCTCGAAGAAGCGGCGCGACCACTTGCGAGTCTCGTCGTTCATGTCCCAGTAGAACGACTCGGTCAGCAGCATGCCCTTGGTGGTGCTCAGGCCCAGCGCATGCACGTCGTTGATGAACACCAGCAGCCCGGCGAGCCGCTGGCTCTTCGTGAGGCCGAACTCGTTGGCGGCCTTGATCGAGTTGATCGTGTCGCCGCCGGCGTTGGCCAGCGCCACCACCTTGGCCTTCGACGCCTGCGCCTGCAGCAGGAACGAGGAGAAGTCCGACGCGTTCAGCGGATGGCGCACCGACCCGACCACCCTGCCGCCGGCCGCCTTGACCACGTCGGAGGTGTCCTTCTCCAGCGAGTGCCCGAAGGCATAGTCGGCGGTCAGGAAGAACCAGGTGTTGCCGCCGGTCTTCAGCACGCCGCGGCCGGTGCCGGCGGCCAGCGAATAGGTGTCCCACGCGTAATGCACGCTGACCGCCGTGCAGTTCTCGTTGGTCAGCCGGCTGGTGCCGGGGCCGGTCATCATGATGATCTTGTTCTTCTGCTTGGCGATCTCGACGGCGGCCAGCGCAGTGGCCGACGCGGCGACGTCGCCGATCATGTCGAGCTTCTGCGTGTCGATCCACTCGCGCGCCTTGGCCGCCGCGATGTCGGCCTTGTTCTGGTGATCGGCGAACAGGATCTCGATCGGCTTGCCCAGCACCTTGCCGCCGAAGTCGTCGACCGCCATCCGCGCCGCATGCACCGTGCCCTCGCCGGTCAGGTCGGCGTACAGGCTGCTCATGTCCAGCAGCAGGCCGATCCGCACCACGTCGTCGGAGATGCCCGGTTTGGGCTGCGCGGTCGAGGTCGACGAGGGCAGGGCGAGCGACAGCGCAAACGCAGCGGTCATCGCGCCGGCCAGCAGGGTCCGATTCAAGATATGGCTCCTTCGATCAGGCGCGCGCCGCCCTGCGCCGCCGGGCTGTCTGGTTGGGGAAGGCGCAAACGTAGCACGGGGGTAGGGCGGCGCCACCTCGGGGAAACCCCCCGAGCGGCGGCGCATCCGTCGTCAGGCGGGCTTGTCGAAGTCGCCGCCCTCCAGCAGCCGCGACATCAGCCAGCCGAACACCAGCGCCCAGAACGGCGCGCCGATCGACCACAGCGACACGTCGGCGACGGTGATCAGGAACGCCACCAGCGCACCCAGCGTGAAGCGGTCCTTGAACGACGCGACGAACGCGGTCTGCAGCACCCGCAGCATCGCCAGCCCGGCCAGGGTCGCGATGAACGCCGGCGGCGTCGCCAGCATCCAGCGGGTGAACAGCGGCGACAGCGCGCCGAACAGCAGCGCCAGCAAGCCGACGAAGATCGCGCCGGTGTAGTGACGGTGGCGTTCGCCGGACGAGGCGACGATCGCGTTGGTGGGCCCGGTCAGGCAGGTGGACACCCCGCCCACCACCGCGCACAGCATCGACCAGGCGCCGCAGGCGGTGGTCACCGCGTTGACCGGCGCGCGGTGGCCGGCCGCCGACAGCACCGCGAAGCCCTGCGCGTTCTGCGCGACCAGCACGGTGATCGCCAGCGGCACCACCAGCTCGATGATCGCCTGCCAGCTCCATTCGGGCACCCGCAGGAGCGGCCGGGCCCACACCTGGGCGCCGAGCTCGGCCGGGTCGAAGCGGCCGGTGGCCAGGATGATGGCCACCCCCAGCAGCAGCGCGCCGATCAGCGGCGGCAGCCAGCGCAGTCCGGGCGGGCGAACGCTCAGCACGACGAACGCCGCGACCATCGGCGCGGCGATCCACACGTCGTCGCGGATCGCGAACACCACGTTCAGGCCGAACTTCAGGAATACGCCGGCCACCATGCCCATCACGATCGGCATCGGCACCGCGCTCAGCGCGCGGCGCACCCAGCCCGACAGGCCGAGCAGCAGCATCAGCAGGCCCGCCACGTGGAAGGCGCCGATCACCTGCGGAAAACTGAGATGGCCCAGCGCCGGGCCGACCAGCACCGTGCCCGGAATCGTCCAGAAGAACACCAGCGGCATCCGGTAGCGCCAGCTAAAGGCGATGCCCAGCAGCCCGTTCAGCAGGAAGCTGCCGAAGATCCACGACGCCAGTTCGGCCTGCGACAGCCCGCCCTGCGCACCGACCGACAGGATCACCGCCACCGGGCCGGTGGCGGCGAAGATGAAGCCGATCAGGCCGTTGATCGCGTAAGTGGCGCCGAAATCCCGGACGATCTCGCGCAGGGTCGGTGGGGGTGTCTCCGGTCGTTCGAGCCGCATCGCCAGGTTCTGCGCGCCGTATGGTCGCGGCGGCAGGCGCCGCATGCGGACCGGGAACGCTGCAATGATCAGGCGGCGAGCTTACCGCAGCCGGCGGGTGGCCGCCGGCGCGCGGGCGGGGAGTGCGACCGGCTCAGACCGTCTGCTGCGCCCGGCTGCGGCGGGTCTCGGCCTGCTGGATCGACCCGACGACCTCGCCGAGGATGCGCTCCGACCAGCCGTGCTCGACCTGGCAGGTGCCGGCCGCCTCGTGACCGCCGCCGCCGAAGCGCAGGCACAGCTCGCCGACGTTGATCGCGGCCGAGCGGTCGACGATCGACTTGCCGATCGCCAGCACGGTGTTCTGCTGCTTCAGGCCCCACATCACGTGGATCGACACGTTGCACTGCGGGAACAGCGCGTAGATCAGGAACCGGTTGGTGGCATAGATCGTCTGTTCGCGCCGCAGGTCCAGCACGACGACGTTGCCGTCGACCCGGGCGCAGCGCATGATCTGCTCCTCGGCCGGCACCCGGTGCTCGGCGTACAGCGCCGAGCGCTCCCTGACGTCCGGCAGCTCGAGGATCTCGTCGATCGACAGCCGGCGGCAGGCGTCGATGAGCTGCATCATGAGCTGGTAGTTCGAGATCCGGAAGTCGCGGAAGCGGCCGAGGCCGGTGCGCGCATCCATCAGATAGTTCAGCAGGGTCCAGCCGCCGGGATTCAGGATGTCGGTGATGCTGTAGCGGGCCGAGTCGGCCTGATCCACCGCGGCCATCATCTCGGCGCTCACCATCGGGAAGCGGGCGGCGCCGCCGTAGTAGTCGTAGACCACCCGCGCCGCCGACGGGGCATCGTGGCGGATCACGTGGTTCGCGCGGCTCGTGGTGTTGCGCAGCGTCTCCGACAGGTGATGGTCGAACACCAGGTGGGCGCCGGCGACATACGGCAGGTTCGTCGTGATGTCGCGTGGGCCGATGTCGATCTTGCCGTCCTGCATGTCCTTCGGGTGGACGAACAGGATGTCGTCGACGAGGTTCAATTCCTTCAGCAGGACGGCGCAGACCAGGCCGTCGAAGTCGGAACGGGTGACGAGGCGGTATTTATTGGTAGGCACGCTGCAACTCCGTTGGTCGGTTGGTCCGTCCACTCGCGGCCGGCCCGTTGCAGCACGTATGCTCGTGTAAGCTGCACGGCTCACCGAACGAGGGCGAGCCGGGAGGGGCGCCGAGGATGGAGATCGACCCGTGCACGATAGCAGCGGGGCCGGCGGCGGCCGCCTGCGCGCCGACCGACGGCCTGCGAGGGCGGTTGTTGGGCGCCCGGCCCGTCGCGCCGAGGCCGGCGCCGCGGGCAGCGCCGGGGTCGGAGCGAAGGTCGGAGGGCGGGTCAGACGCCCCAGGTGATGTCGCGTTTGGCGGCGGCGGCCGCGCGCAGCATGTCGATGAACGGAAACGCCCGCTGACCCAGCGTCACCGCCGGTTCGGCCGGTTCCTCCGCCTCCTCGTCGGACTGGGCGGGCGCTTGGCCGGCCGCCCGTTCCCGGGCCACCGCCGCCTCCAGTGTGCGGATCGCCGCCGGCATCTGATCGACGGTGATGATGCCCTGCGGGCCCGGGGTCTTGCCGATCAGCTCGAGCAGAACGTCGCCGACCCGCTGCGTCATCACCACGGTGCCCGTGGCCATCGATTTGAACTCGTAGATCATCTGCCTGCTCCCGGTTCGAAGAGATGTCGATGAAGCGATCGTACCTTCGTCGACGGTTGCTGGCATCGCTTGCGGCCGTCGCGATGCCGGCCGCCGGCGGCATGCTGAGCGGCTGCACGCCGGAATACAACTGGCGCGAGGTCCGCTATCCGGAGCAGGGCGTCATCGTGATGCTGCCCGGCAAGCCCGCCAGCCTGACCCGGCGCATCAGCCTCGACGGGGAGCCGGTCGACATGACGATGCACGGCACCGCCGCCGGCGGCAGCAACTTCGCGGTGGGCGTCGTGCGGCTGACCGACCGGTCGCGGCGCGACAAGTACCTGGCGGCGATGCGGGCGCAGATGGTCCGCAACATCGCCGGCCGTGAAACGTCGGTGATCACCTTGCCGGTGAGGGTGCTCGACCGCGAGGGCAACCGGCGCGACACCGCGCCGGCCACCGTGATCAGGGCCGATGGCACGATCCGCGAGGCGCCGGCGCGGATGATCGCCGGCTTCGTCGGTCACGGCGACCGGGTCGTGCAGTTCGTCGTGATGGGGCCGGCCACCGATGTCGATGACGACGAGGCCAAGGTGTTCGTCGAGTCGCTCAGGCTGACCGAATGATCTTACCCGGGGCGGGGGGGCGGCTGCGGCGCGCGGCGGGCATCAAGGTGTTCGCGTGCTTCGCGCTCGCATATTTCATGTCGTTCGCGCTGCGCTCGATCGGCGCGGTGATCGCGCCCGAGCTGACGCGGGATTTCGGGCTCACCAACTCCGAACTGGGCGCGCTCAGCAGCGCCTATTTCCTGGCGTTCGCGGCGATCCAGCTCCCGCTGGGGGTGTGGCTGGACCGCTATGGCGCCCGCCGCACCCACGGCCTGCTGCTGTTGCTCGCCGCTGTCGGCTGCGCGGTGTTCGCGCTGGCCGCGCAGGCCGGCACGCTGTGGATCGGCCGCGCGCTGTCGGGGATGGGCGTGGCGGGCGCACTGATGTCGGCGCTGAAGGGCTACCGGTTCTGGTTCCCGGTGCATCGCCAGCAGCAGCTCGCGGCGTTCATGCTGATGGCCGGCTCCTGCGGCGCGCTGGCCACCACGGTGCCGGCCCGGCTGGCGATGCCGGCAGTCGGCTGGCGGGGGCTGTTCTGGATCGCCGCGGCGCTGTTCGTGCTGGCCTCGCTGCTGATCCTGTGGCTGCTGCCGCGCGACGAGGAGCGCTCGGCGGCCGGAGGGCAGATCGACGGCGCGCCGCTGTGGGGCGGCTATGCCGAGGTGTTCCGCAGCGCCTACTTCTGGCGCTTCGCGCTGGTATCGATGCTGTCGCACGCCGGTTTCGTATCGCTGCAGACGCTGTGGGCAGGGCCCTGGCTGATGCAGGTCGACGGCCTGTCGGCCGAGGCGGCGGCGCAGGTGCTGCTGGTGTTCAACGTGGCGCTGATGGGCGGCTTCATGGTGGTCGGCGCGCTGGCGCCGACCATCGCCCGGCGCGGCTGGCCGATGACCACGTTCACTGCCACCGGCACGGCGCTGCTGCTGACGGCGGAACTGGCGATCGCGCTGTGGCCGGGCGGCGCCGGCGCCTGGGTGCTGTGGCCGCTGCTGGCGCTGGTGTCGACCTTCTTCTCGATGGTCCAGCCGCACGTGAGCCTGTCGTTTCCGCCGGCACTGACCGGCCGCGCCTATACCGCCTACAACCTGCTGCTGTTCGTCGCGATGTTCGGCTGGCAGTGGCTGTTCGGCGTCGGCGTGGACCTGTGGACCGCTGCGGGCCGGGCCGGCGCCGACGGCTTTCGGGCGACGATGTTCAGTGCGATCGGGGTGCAGGTCACGGGCCTGGCGGTCTTCCTGAGCTGGCGTGCGAAGCCGGCGCCGTCGCCGCATTGACGGCCGGCGCCGATTCGGGTCACAGCCCGCGATCGAAGTCGAAGATCTTCGCGGTCTGCGGGAACGGGTCGTTCTTGTACAGGCCGTTGTCCAGGTTGTGCCGATTGCCGGCGGCCTCGATGAAGTCGAGCACCGGCGCCACGCAGCAGTCGCGGGTGGCCGCCAGCTCGCCCCATTCGTCGCGGGTGCGCCTGGCGAATGCCTGGGTGAACTTCTCGACGGTGGCCGGCCACGATTCGCGCGCCATCTGCTGGGCCGGGTCGATCTGGCCGGTCAGGCCGGTCAGCTCCAGCAGCTCCTTGTAGAACTTGGCCTCGATCGCGCCGACCGCGACGAACTTGCCGTCGGCAGTCTTGTAGACCTTGTAGAACGGCACGCCGCCGTCGAGCATGTTGACCTCGCGGCCCAGCTTCCAGGCGTTGTTGGCGATCATGCCGAAGAACATCGGCGTCAGCCCCACGCTGCCCGCCAGGATGCTGGTCTCGACCGTGCCGCCGCGGCCGGTGATGCCGCGCTGCACCAGCTTGCTGAGCACGCCGACCAGCAGGTGCATCGCGCCGCCGCCGAAATCGGCCACGACGTTCAGCGGCGGCACCGGCTTCTCTGCCGGCCCGATCGCGTTCAGGATGCCGGCCAGGGCCAGATAGTTGATGTCGTGGCCGGCGCGGTGGGCCAGCGGGCCCTTCAGGCCCCAGCCCGACAGCCGCCCGATCACCAGCTTCGGATATTTGGCCAGCAGCGTGGCCGGCGCCAGCCCCAGCCGTTCGAGCACGCCCGGACGGAAGCCTTCGAGCATCACATCGGCAGTCGACAGCAGCTCGCCCAATGCCTTCATGCCGGCGGCCGATTTGAGGTCCAGCAGCGCCTTCTGCTTGCCGCCGTTCAGGATGTCGTACTTCTCCTTGCCCGGCACGCCCAGCCCGGGGTCGGTGGGCGGCGAGACCCGGGTGATGGTTGCACCCAGTGAACGCAGAAGCTGGCCGGCGAACGGCACCGGACCGATCGCATGAAGCTCGATGACATTCAGGCCGCTCAGGGGCCCGGTTTCAGTAGTTGACACAGCGCGCGGTCTCCTTGATGTGAGCCTCCGATCATACGCAATCCGCGACGGGCGCGCGCCGGTACTGCAGGGCCTCCGCAAGGTGATCGGCGGTGATCAGCGGCGCATCCGCCAGGTCGGCGATCGTGCGCGCGACCTTCAGCGACCGCTGCACCGCGCGCCCCGACAGGCCCAGCCGGGAGACCGCCGCCCGCAGCAGCGCCCGGCCCGAATCGTCGGTCGCGCAGACCTCGGCGGCAAGCTGCTCGGGCAGCCGCGCGTTCGATTCGCCCTGACGCTGCTGCTGCCGCCGAAGCGCGCGGGCGACCCGGGCGCGCACGACGGCGCTCGACTCGCGCTCGCCGCGATCGAGCAGCGCGTCGGCCGGGCTGGCGGGCACCTCGACCCGCAGGTCGATGCGATCGAGCAGCGGCCCCGACAGGCGGGCCTGGTAACGCTGGATCTGCCGGACACTGCACTGGCAGCGCGACTGGGACGGATCGGCCGGATTGCGCTCGCCCAGATAGCCGCATGGGCACGGATTCATCGCGGCGACGAGCTGGAAGCGGGCCGGAAAGTCGATCTGGCGCGCCGCCCGCGACACCGTGACACGGGCGCTTTCCATCGGTTCGCGCAGCGATTCGAGCACCGGCCGGGCGAACTCCGGCAGCTCGTCGAGGAACAGCACGCCGTAATGGGCGAGGCTGATCTCGCCGGGCCTGGGACCGCGGCCGCCGCCGACCATCGCGGCCGCCGACGCGGTGTGGTGGGGCGAGCGGAACGGCCGCCGGCCCCAGGCCGCCGTATCGAAGGGGCCGGTCAGGCTGGCGACGGCCGCCGTCTCGCAGGCCTGTTCATCGTCGAGCGGCGGCAGGATCGAGCGCAGCCGTTCGGCCAGCATCGACTTGCCCGACCCCGGCGGGCCGACGAACAGCAGGCTGTGCTCGCCGGCCGCGGCCACCTCCAGCGCACGCTTGGGCAGCTCATGGCCGCGCACGTCGGCCAGATCCGGGTAGCGGGCCGGGCCCGAGCCCGGGCTTTCGGTGCTGCCGGAGCCCGGACCTTCGGCGCTGCCGGAGTCCATCCCACCCCCGGTGGCTGGCGGACGTGCAGCGGCCCAGGGCCGCCGGCCCGGCCGGCCGTGCTGGCCCGACAGGCCCGGCAGGCCCGTCCGGCCCATCGCAATGTCGGCCGGCCCGATGATCGCCAGGGGGTGCTCGCGGACCGCTGCGGGCAGCTTCTCTTCGTCCTCCTCGAACAGGCGGGCGGCGTCGGCCAGCGAGCCGATGCCGGCGAACCCGACCCCCTGGATCAGCGCCGCATCGGCGGCATTGGCCCGCGGCAGCAGCAAGGTGCGATGCTCGCCCCGGCGCCGCACCGCCAGCGCCATTGCGACGGCACCACGGATAGGCCTGAGTTCCCCGGTAAGTGATAACTCACCTACTGCTTCATGACGGGCCAGCGGGGCGGACGTCAACTGCGCGCTTGCGCACAGAATGCCCAGCGCGATCGGCAGGTCGAACCGGCCGGATTCCTTCGGCAGATCGGCCGGCGCCAGGTTCACCGTGATCTTCCGGTTCGGGGACTCGAAGCCCAGATGCTGGATCGCCGCGCGTACCCGGTCGCGGCTTTCGCGCACCTCGGTCTGCGGCAGGCCGACGATGTGGAAGGCCGGCAGCCCGCCGGCGAGATGGACCTCGACCGCCACCTCGGGGGCCGCCATCGCCAGCAGCCCGCGGCTGTGGACCACCGCCAGGTGCATCGCGCGGGCCGATGTAGGGGGAGGGGACGGACGCTGCCGGCGGCCGGTGCGCTTCTCAGGCGGCCGGGGGATCCGGCGGCTGGCCGCGCGCCTCCAGCTCGGCGAGCCGGGATTCCAGCGCCGTGACGCGGGCGCGCAGCCGTTCGAGCAGCGCCACCTGCACGTCGAACTCCTCGCGGGTCACCAGATCCATGCGCTGGAAGGTCTGGCCGAGCAGCGCCTTCACGTTGCGCTCGATGTCGGCGGCCGGGCTGGCGCGCAGCAGTTCCGAAACGCGTTGCTGCAGGTCGGTCAGCAGGGTCTGGGTGGGGGAGGACATGGCCGGATTCCGTCGCGGATCGATGTTCGGACGTTACCACGGCCGTCGCCGCCCTCGGTCGGGCGGGACTGCTCCTCATGGCTGATCCCGAATGCCTAGGAGGAAGGAGGGCCTGGGACGAAGGAGCCTAGAAGGAAGACTGCCCCGTCCTGGTGCACGGCCCGACATTGCACCGGCCGGGTGCGCCGGCCCCCGTCGCATACACAGCATCTGTGCGCCGAGGGGGCGGATTCCGGGTAACCCTGCGATGGCATGGGAAATGCAGAGAGGGGCGGTGCCTCGAACACAACCAATTCCTTACAGGACCAACGTGGAGTTCACAATGAAGAAACTCGTCCCGGTGACTTGCCTCGCCGCCTCCTGCCTGCTGGCGCCGGGGTTCGCCTCGGCCCAGTCCGCGCCGGCGGCCACGTCGCCGCATACCGTGACGGGCAACCTGGCGTTCGTCAGTCAGTACCGCTATCGCGGCATCGGGCAGACCAACGAGAAGCCGGCCGTGCAGGGGGGCTTCGACTATGCGCACGCCAGCGGCATCTATCTGGGCACCTGGGCGACCAACGTGAGCTGGATCAGCGATCCGCAGACGCCCGGCGTCAGCAGCAGCCTGGAGTGGGACTTCTACGGCGGCTACAAGGGCGCGATCTCCGGCGATCTGGGCTACGACGTCGGCGGCCTGTACTACTACTACCCGGGCAAGTATCCGGACGGCTTCGTCAAGCCGAACACGTTCGAGATCTACGGAGCGATAAGCTGGAAGACGCTGACCTTCAAGTATTCGCACGCGACCACCGACACCTTCGGCTACTTCGACAGCAAGGGTTCGAACTACCTGGACCTGAGCTACACGCACGAGCTGGCCGCCGGCCTGAACCTGGTCGCCCACGTCGGCAAGCAGAACATCAAGGGTCCGGCCAAGGACGCCTGCTCCTACACCGACTGGAAACTCGGCGTCACCTATGACGCGGCGGGCTTCACCTGGGGCGCGTCGTACATCGACACCAACGCCAAGGGCGGCCTCGGCGAGTGCTATCGCAACGTGTACGACAAGGACCTGGGCAAGGGCACCGTCGTGCTGTCGGTGACCAAGACGTTCTGATCGGCTCAGCGCCTCGTCGCACCCGGCCGGCCCCGACGGGCCGGCCATCCGGAGAAAATCATGAAGCTCATCACTGCGATCATCAAACCCTTCAAGCTCGACGAGGTCCGCGAGGCCCTGTCGGCGATCGGCGTACAGGGGATCACGGTCACCGAGGTCAAGGGTTTCGGTCGCCAGAAAGGCCATACCGAGCTCTATCGCGGCGCCGAATACGTCGTCGATTTCCTGCCCAAGGTGAAGATCGAGGCGGCCGTGGCCAACGACCTGCTGGAGCGTGCGATCGAGGCGGTCGAAACCTCCGCCCGCACCGGCAAGATCGGCGACGGCAAGATCTTCGTCTACGACCTCGAGCAAGTCGTCCGCATCCGCACCGGTGAAACCGGCGACGACGCCATCTGAATTCCCAAGTGTCCTGGAGACCCGAGATGAAACGAATGATGAGCGCGCTGGCCGTCTGGCTGGCGCTGATGGTGGCGCCCGTCGCGCCGGTACATGCGCAGGCCACCGCGCCAGCGGCCGAGGCCGCCAAGGAGGTGCCCAAGGCCGAAGCGGCGGCACCCGCCGCCGCAGCGCCTGCTGCCGCCGCGGAGAAGGCGGCCGAGGCGCCGGCCGCGCCGGTGCCCAACAAGGGCGACGTGGCCTGGATGAGCGTGTCCACGCTGCTGGTGATCATGATGACGATCCCCGGCCTGGCGCTGTTCTACGGCGGCCTGGTCCGCAGCAAGAACATGCTGTCGGTGCTGATGCAGGTGATGGTGGTGTTCTCGCTGATCGTCGTGCTGTGGGCGATCTACGGGTACACGCTCGCCTTCGGCGGCGGCGGCACCTTCTTCGGGAATCTGGACAAGATCTTCCTGAAGGGCGTCACGCCGGAATCGGTGGGGGCGACCTTCAGCAAGGGGGTCGTGATCCCGGAGTTCACGTTCATCGCGTTCCAGGGCACGTTCGCCGCGATCACCTGCGCGCTGATCGTCGGCGCATTCGCCGAGCGGATGAAGTTCTCGGCGGTGCTGCTGTTCATGGCGCTGTGGTTCACGTTCGCCTATCTGCCGATCGCCCACATGGTGTGGTACTGGGACGGGCCGGATGCCTACACCGCCGCCGACGTGGTCGACAAGGTCAACGCCAACGCCGGTCTGATCTGGCAATGGGGCGCACTGGACTTCGCCGGTGGCACGGTGGTGCACATCAATGCCGGGGTCGCCGGTCTGGTCGGTGCCTATCTGGTCGGCAAGCGGGTCGGCTACGGCCGTGAGGCGATGGCGCCGCACTCGCTGACGATGACGATGATCGGTGCCTCGCTGCTGTGGGTGGGCTGGTTCGGCTTCAACGCCGGCTCGGCGCTGGAAGCCAACGGCGGGGCGGCGCTGGCCTTCGCCAACACGCTGTTCGCCACCGCCGCGGCCACCCTGTCGTGGACCTTCGGCGAGTGGATGAGCAAGGGCAAACCGTCGATGCTGGGCGGCGCGTCGGGTGCGGTGGCCGGCCTGGTGGCGATCACGCCGGCGGCCGGCAACGTCGGCGTCGTCGGCGGTCTGATCATCGGCCTGCTGGCGGGCATCATCTGCCTGTGGGGCGTCAACGGTCTGAAGCGGATGCTGGGCGCCGACGACGCGCTGGACGTCTTCGGCGTGCACGGCGTGGGCGGCATCCTGGGGGCGCTGCTGACCGGCGTGTTCAACTCGCCGAACCTGGGCGGCCCCGGCTACGTCACCGACTGGGTCACCGGCAAGGTCGTCGAAGCCGCCGAGTACTCGATCGGTGCCCAGGTATGGATCCAGTTCAAGGCGGTGGCGCTGACGATCGTATGGACCGCGGTGGTGGCTTTCGTCGCCTACAAGCTGGTCGACATGATCATCGGCCTGCGGGTCGCCGAGGACGAGGAGCGCGAGGGGCTGGACATCGTGCTGCACGGCGAGTCCGCCTATCACTCCTGAGTAAGTCGGCAAAGCTGACGCCCGACTGATCATCGTCTGCCGGTTCAGGCCCGCCGATCGGGGCGGGCCGCGGCAGAAAGCGGCCCGCCACCCCGGCGGCCGC
>DAISWF010000124.1:0-2561 GCA_036826495.1 Burkholderiaceae bacterium | reverse complement strand
GGGGCGGGCTGCCGGCAGTGCGGCCCGCCGCAGCGACGGCCCCGATGAGGAGTTCTCCGTGAGAGGCCCCGTCCACCGGACGGGGCCTTTTCTCTTTTTGCGCCGCGTCAGTACAATCGATCTCCCAGGTACCACTCCCCCAGGTACCGCTCCCGCAGGTGGTCAGTTCCATGGTCCCTCACCTCGTCACCGCCCTGTCCGGGCCGCTGCTCGACCTCGAACGGCGCATCCTGGATTCCACGCCGCAGATCGAGCGCTGGTTCCGGCTGGAATGGCAGGAACACACGCCGCCCTTCCATGCGTCGGTCAATCTGCGCAACGCCGGTTTCAAGCTCGCCCCGGTCGACACCAACCTGTTTCCGGCCGGGTTTCACCACCTCTCGAACGACGTGCTGCCGCTGGCCGTGCAGGCGGCGATGGCGGCGATCGAGAAGTACTGTCCCGATGCGCGCAACCTGCTGCTGATTCCGCAGGACCACACCCGCACGCACGCGTGCCGGCTGCAGCACGAGGCGCGGCTCGCCAAGGTGCTGCGCCAGACCGGGCTGAACGTGCGCTTCGGGTCGCTGAGCCCGGAGGTGGTCACGCCGACGCGGGTCGATCTGCCCGACGGCCAGTCGCTGCTGCTCGAGCCGCTCGAGCGCGCCGGGCGCCGGGTGGGTCTGAAGCACTTCGATCCCTGCTCGATCCTGCTGAACGACGATCTGTCGGCCGGCATGCCCGACATCCTGCAGAACCTGCACGAACAGGTGCTGCTGCCGCCGCTGCATGCCGGCTGGGCGGTGCGCCGCAAGAGCAATCATTTGCGCGCCTACAACGACATCGCGAAGAAGTTCGCCAAGGCGCTGGACATCGATCCGTGGCTGGTCAATCCGCTGCACCTGCGCTGCAGCGACGTCGATTTCAACGACCGCTCGGGCGAGGAAAGCCTGATGGGCAGCGTCGACATGCTGCTTCGCCAGATCCGCAGCAAGTACAAGGAATACGGCATCAAGGACAAGCCGTTCCTGATCGTCAAGGCCGATGCCGGCACCTGCGGGCGCGGCGTGGTGTCGGTGCGCGACGCGGCCGAGCTGCGCAACCTCGATGCGCGCCAGCGCAGCCGGATGGCGGTGGTCAAGGCCGGCGTCGAGGTGCACGACGTGATCCTGCAGGAAGGCGTGCCGACGCTGGAGACGATGCGCGACGGGCCGGCCGAGCCGGTGGTCTACATGATCGACCGCTTCGTCGTCGGCGGCTTCTATCGCGTCAACAGCGAACGCGGGCGCGACGAGAACCTGCATGCGCCCGGCATGGAGTTCGTGCCGCTGCCGTTCGCGGCGAGCTGCAACATGCCCGACGCCAGCGCGGCGCCCGATCACGCGGCCAACCGCTTCTATTCGTATGGCGTGGTGGCGCGGCTGGCGCTGCTGGCCGCGTCGGTGGAGTTGGAACGCACCGACCCCGACCAGTCGCTGTACGGCTGAGCACCGGGCCGTCCGACGACATGAAGATCGCCATCGTTCTCGACCCGCTGCCGTCGATCAAGACCTACAAGGACTCGACCTTCGTGATGATGGTCGAGGCGGCGCGCCGCGGCCATTCGATCCACGTGTGCGAGCAGCACGACCTGTCGCTGCTGGCCGGCAAGGTGTCGGCCAGCCTGCGCAGGCTGCACCTGACCGGTGACCCGGACGACTGGTACCGGCTCGACGAGCCGGCTGTGCAGCCGCTCACGGCGTTCGACGCGGTGCTGAACCGCAAGGATCCGCCGGTCGACATGGAGTACATCTACACCACCTTCCTGCTCGAGCGCGCGCAGGCGGCCGGCGCCCGGGTGTTCAACGACCCGGCGGCGGTGCGCAGCCACAACGAGAAGCTGGCGATCACCGAGTTCCCGCAGTTCACCGCGACCACGCTGGTGACCCGCAGCGCCGCCCAGCTTCGCGCGTTCGTCGAGGAGCACGGCGAGGCGGTGTTCAAGCTGCTCGACGGCATGGGCGGCGCGTCGATCTTCCGCGCCAGCCGCGCCGATCCGAACCTGTCGGTGATCATCGAGACGATGAACCGGTTCGGCGAACGGTCGGTGATGGCGCAGCGCTATCTGCCGGAGATCCGCGACGGCGACAAGCGGGTGCTGCTGATCGGCGGCCGGGTCGTGCCGTACTGCCTGGCCCGCATTCCGAAGGCCGGCGAGTCGCGCGGCAACCTGGCGGCCGGCGGCACCGGGCGCGCGCAGCCGGTGTCGGCCGACGATCTGCGGATCGCCGAGCCGCTGGCGCCGCTGCTCCATGCGCGCGGCCTGCTGCTGGTCGGGCTCGACGTGATCGGCCCCTGTCTGACCGAGATCAACGTGACCAGCCCCACCTGCTTCCAGGAGATCATGCAACAGACCGGCTGCGACGTGGCGGGCCTGTTCATCGATGCGCTGGAGCAGGCGGCGGGCGCGCCGCACTGGCCGCCCGGGGCGGCCTGATGCGCGCGCGCGGGCATCCTCGCTGCGGCCGTCGGGGGCGGCGGGGCGCGCGTCACCGGCGGCGCGACGAAGGGGCCGCGCGATGATCGGCATCATGGTCGTGTCG
>DAISWF010000123.1:14622-16058 GCA_036826495.1 Burkholderiaceae bacterium | reverse complement strand
AACCGCGGACACGCAGCACGTCGTGCAGTTCCAGGCCGCTCATGCCGGGCATGCGCACGTCCAGCACCAGGCAGCCGGTCTGGTCGCGGGCGGGATCGGCCAGGAAGTCCTCGGCGCTGGCGAACGACTGCACGCGAAAGCCGTTGGCTTCGAGCAGCCAGCGCAGCGAGTCGCGCACCGCCTCGTCGTCGTCGACCACGTAGACTCAGGACTGCGTGTTGTTCGGTGTGCTCATGTCGGGAGGATAGCGGGAAACGGCGGTGCGAGAAGCGGGGGTCGAGAATCGAACGGTCGGAAAGCGGCGGCGGCCCGTGCGTCAGGCCGCGCGGGCGATCGCCGCCTCGCTGGCGACGCTGACCGGCAGCGTGAAGCGGAAGGTGCAGCCGCTGGAGCCGTCGGTCTGCAGCGCATTGTCGTCGACCCACAGGCGGCCCTGGTGGGATTCGATGATCGATCGGCAGATGTTCAGGCCGATGCCCATGCCCTCGGCCTTGGTGGTGAAGAACGGCTCGAACAGCTTCTCACGGGCCTCGGCGCTGAGGCCCGCGCCGGTGTCGCGGACCGAGAACTCGATCTGGCCGCTGCGGCGGATCACCGTCAGGACCAGCTCGCGGCGCACGCTGTTGCGCATCGCATCGACGGCGTTCTTCAGCAGATTCAGCAGCACCTGCTCGATCAGGATCGGATCGGCCTGCAGCACCGGCAGGTCGCGGGCCAGCTCGACGTTGATGCGCACCGAGTGGCGCTGCGCATCGATCTCGGCCAGCCCGACCGCATCGGCGACGATCGTCGACACGTCGCACGGCCGGCGTTCCGGCTCGCTGCGCTTGACGAACTCGCGGATGCGGCGGATCACCTTGCCGGCGCGGTCGGCCTGGGCGGCGGTCTTGCCGAGCATCTCCAGCAGCTCCGGACCGTCGAGCGGCTGGTCGCTGGCCAGTCGCGCACGCACGCGTGCGTTCAGCCCCATGCAGTAGTTGTTGATCGCGGTCAGCGGCTGGTTCAGCTCATGGGCGAGCGAGGAGGCCATCTCGCCCATCGTCACCAGCCGCGAGGTGCGCTGCAGCTCATCGGCCTGCTGCTGGTGCTGCGCCTCGGCTTCGCGGCGGCGGGTGACGTCGGTGGCCACCAGCATCTGCACCAGGTTCCCGTCGACCCAGCGGATGCGCCGGGTGCGCACCTCGAACCAGCGGCAGACGGTCTCGTCGAACACTTCGAAGGCGGCCCATTCCTCGCGGGTGGGGCGGCTGGCGATCAGCGCCGCATGGCCCTTGCCGGAGGCTCCGAACATGCGCCGGTAGAAGCGGGTGGCGAACAGCAGCTCGGGGATCGCGCCGTGAGCGGTGCCGGGGTTGATGCCGGCCATCCCGAGGTGTTCGAGGTTGCCGATGAAGCCACCGCCTCCGGAGAACGCCAGCGTGTACCCGAGCACCAGC
>DAISWF010000123.1:0-14612 GCA_036826495.1 Burkholderiaceae bacterium | reverse complement strand
GAAGCGGTTGGCGAACAGCAGCTCGGTGGGGGCGGTGGCAGCCGGGGCATCGCTGGCCATCCGGCGGGCGATCACCCGGCTGGCGACCCCGGCGGCGTCACCGGCCACCGAGGCGATCGCCTCGAGGTCGGCGGTGGGTTCCTGATCGGCCGGCGCCAGCGCCGCCACCGATACCGCGGCGTCGAGCTCGTCCAGCACCGTGGTGAACCGTTCGTGGGCCGCGGCCAATTCCTCGCGGATCCGGTTCGGCTCGGTGATGTCGGTGACCGAGGTCATCCAGCCGCTTTGCCGGTTGTGGCTGTCGATCAGCGGCGACACGTACATCCTGACGTCCAGGATCACGCCGTCCTTGCGGCGCACCTTGGTCTTGAAGCCGGCGGGCGGCGCTTCGCCGGCGAGCGCGAGCCGCAGGAATTCCTCGTTCGCTTCGTGATCGGGCGGCCAGTACGGGAACGGCGCCCGCCGGCCGACCAGCTCGGCCTCCTGGAAGCCCAGCATCTGGCAGAACGCCCGGTTCACGTAGGTGATCCGCCCCTCCATGTCGAAGGCCCGCATGCCGGTCAGCATCGAATCGTCCATCGCCCGGCGGAACGCCGTTTCGGCGGCCAGCGCCGTCTCGGCCAGCTTGCGCTGGGTGGTGTCGTGCGCCACCGCATACAGCGCCCGGGTGGACGGTTCGGGATCGCGCCGGATCGACCAGCGCAGCCAGCGCCACGGTTCGGAATTGCCGACGCGTGCTTCGAATTCCACCGCGCTGACCGCGCCGGGGTTGGCGTTGAGCCGCCGCAGCTCGGCCGCCGCGCGTTCGCGGTCATCCGGATGCATCAGCTCGAGCAAGGTCGCGTCGTCGGCGGCGGTATCGCCGAGCACCTGCTCGAAAGCCGGATTGACCCGCACGAAGTGGCCGTCCGGACGCATCACCGCCATCAGGTCCAGCGACAGCGTGAACAGCCGGTCACGCTCGGCTTCGGCCGCCACCCGGCGGCGCGCGCTGCGCCACAGCAAGGTCAGGCCCACGACGCTGGCGATCGACAGTCCGATCACCGCGGCGAGCAGGGTGCGGTCGATCAGCTTGGGCTGGACGTCGAACGCGATCGCGCGCAGCCGCACGCCCTGGCCGGGCGGATCCAGCGGCAGCTCGTAGCTGGTGCTGGCATCGAAGATCTGCCGCGGCGACGAGCTGACCATCGTGTTGCCGCCGGCATCGATGATCGAGAGCTGATAGCGCGCGCGCACCTCGTGCGGCAGCGAATAGGTCAGGCTGCGGGTGAGCGAGATGCCCACTGCCAGCGTGCCGTTGAACGCGCCGTGCATCAGCACCGGGGTGTGCAGCTCGACGGTGATCTCGTTGTCGTTGCTCAGGAACGGCGACGAATAGGTCGGCCGCTGACCGTTGCGTGCGTCCAGGTGCGCCGCATACCCGGCCGAATCGTCGATCTCGTCGCCGAGCCGGCGGTTGGCCACCGGGCCGCCGCCACGCACATGCTGCACCCATTGCACCTTGCGATGCGAATCCAGCAGCACCAGGTAGGCGACGTCGGCGTGGCGGGCCACGAAATCCGGCATCGACGTCGTGGCCTCGGTACGGCTGGCGATCGGCCCGATCCAGGTGGGGGCCTGCGTCTGCAGCTCCTCCTGCATCTCGCGCCAGCGCAGCCGCATCGACTGCTGGGCCCATTCGATGTCGCGGTACATCGCCTGGCGCTGCGTGTCGTACTCGATCCGATGCAGGTACCAGAAGAACGTGCCGAGCAGCGCGACGAACGCCGCCAAGCCCAGGCCGTGCGTGACGGTGAACCACTTCATCGCCCGCAGCTCGGCACTGCTGGAGTTGGACAACTTCTGACTCGTCATGGAACCGGCGGCTGCAGACGGGCGCGGCGATGGCGTGTTGTTCGGGGGAGGCATCAGAACCTGTGAACGAACCCAACGTGCCCGCGTTCGCGCCCCAACGGCCTGTGGCAAGGCGCAAAGCGCAGCCATAGCGGTGCTATGGCGAGCATTTGCAACGCGGCCACAGGCCGTTGGGGCGCGAACCCTTCGGGCAGGGGGGTATCCGGGCACCAGGCCGCGTTGCGCCGCTTGCTCAGGCACCCAGCCTGGGCTGCGCGGCGCGCCTTGCCTGGTGCCCGGATTCCCCCCTGCGCGGGCACGTTGGGTTCGTTCACAGGTTCTTTAGTTTAGGGAGTGGCGACTCCGCAAGTCTATGCGCAGGAACCCGGGGAGGGTTTGTCATATGCCCGCCGGGAGGCATCCGGACGATGCGAACCGGCGACGCATCGAGCGCGCGTTGATCGACATACATATCACGATGTGGAATGTCATGCCGTAATACGCAAATTTTCCTTGTCTTCGATCGCCAGCCTTTCTAGAATGCGATCAAACACAAGCAGTGTTCATATCCCCGAACCGGGATCCCACCAGGAGACGTCATGTCAGCGGTACCCAGCCACCCGCCCGCCGCCAACGATCCGGCCGATCAGGATTCGACCGAAACCCGTGAATGGATGGACGCGCTGGAGGCGGTCATCGATCGCGAGGGGCCGGAACGCGCGCATTTCCTGCTGGAACAGCTCATCGACCTGGCTCGTCGCTCCGGTGCCTACATTCCTTTCTCGGCGAACACCGCGTACGTGAACACCATTCCGGTGCACCTCGAGGAACGCTCGCCCGGCAATGCCGAATACGAGGAACGGATCCGTTCCTACATCCGCTGGAATGCGATGGCGATGGTGGTCAGGGCCAACCGCCACAGCCCGCCGGACGGCGGCGACCTGGGCGGGCACATCGCCAGCTTCGCCTCGTCGGCCACCTTCATCGGCGCCGGCATGAATCATTTCTGGCATGCGCCGCATGAAGGTCACGGCGGTGATCTTGTGTACTTCCAGGGGCACGTGGCGCCGGGCATCTACGGCCGGGCGTTCATGGAGGGCCGGCTGACCGAGGAGCAGCTTCTGAACTTCCGCCAGGAGGTGGGCGGCAAGGGGCTGTCGTCGTACCCGCATCCGAAGCTGATGCCGGAGTTCTGGCAGTTCCCCACCGTGTCGATGGGGCTGGGGCCGCTGATGGCGATCTACCAGGCCCGGTTCCTGAAGTATCTGCATGCCCGCGGCATCGCCGACACCAGCAACCGCAAGGTGTGGGTGTTCTGCGGTGACGGCGAGATGGACGAACCCGAGTCGCTGGGTGCGATCGGCCTGGCGGCGCGCGAGAAGCTCGACAACCTGATCTTCATCGTCAACTGCAATCTGCAGCGGCTCGACGGGCCGGTGCGCGGCAACGGCAAGATCATCCAGGAGCTGGAAGGCGAGTTCCGCGGCTCCGGCTGGAACGTCATCAAGCTGATCTGGGGGTCCTACTGGGATCCGCTGCTGGCGCGCGACAAGGACGGCATCCTGCGCCGGGTCATGGAGGAAACCGTCGACGGCGAGTACCAGGCGTTCAAGGCCAACGATGGCGCGTTCGTGCGCAAGTATTTCTTCGGCAAGCATCCCAAGCTGCTGGAGATGGTGTCGCGGATGACCGACGAGGACATCTGGCGGCTGAACCGCGGCGGCCACGATCCGCACAAGGTGTATGCGGCGTTCCACGCGGCGGTCAATCACAAGGGGCAGCCGACGGTGGTGCTGGCCAAGACCGTCAAGGGTTACGGCATGGGCCGCGCCGGCGAGGCCAAGAACCCGACGCACCAGTTGAAGAAGCTGGACACCCAGACCATCCGGGAGTTCCGCGACCGCTTCAACATCCCGATTCCGGACGACAAGCTCGACGACCTGCCGTTCTTCAAGCCCAGCGAGGATGCGCCGGAGATGAAGTACATGCAGGAGCGCCGCAAGGCGCTGGGCGGCTACCTGCCCCAGCGCCGCCGGCTGGCCGACGAGAAGCTCGACGTGCCCGGGCTGGAGGTGTTCCAGGCGCTGCTGGAGCCGACCGCCGAGGGGCGCGAGATCTCGACCACGCAGGCATTCGTGCGGTCGCTGACGGCGCTCATCCGCGACAAGAGCCTGGGGCCGCGGGTCGTGCCGATCGTGCCCGACGAGGCGCGCACCTTCGGCATGGAGGGCATGTTCCGCCAGCTCGGCATCTATTCGCCGGAAGGCCAGAAGTACACGCCGGTCGACAAGGATCAGGTGATGTACTACCGGGAGGACAAGCAGGGGCAGATCCTCGAGGAGGGCATCAACGAGGCGGGCGCATTCTGTTCGTGGATCGCGGCGGCCACCTCGTACTCGACGAACAACCGCACGATGATCCCGTTCTACATCTACTACTCGATGTTCGGGTTCCAACGGGTCGGCGATCTGGCCTGGGCGGCCGGCGACATGCAGGCGCGCGGCTTCCTGCTGGGCGGCACCTCGGGCCGCACGACGTTGAACGGCGAGGGCCTGCAGCACGAGGACGGCCACAGCCACATCCTGTCGGCGACGATTCCGAACTGCGTGTCGTACGACCCGACCTACGCGCATGAGCTCGCGGTGATCATCCACGACGGCCTGAGAAGGATGGTCGGCAACCAGGAGAACGTGTTCTATTACCTCACGGTGATGAACGAGAACTACCCGCACCCGGGCCTGAAGAAGGGTGACGAGGAGGGCATCGTCAAGGGCATGTACCTGCTGAAGCCGGGCAGCGCCAACACCGCACGGGTGCAGCTCATGGGCTCGGGCGTCATCCTGCGCGAGGTGCTGGCCGCCGCCGAGCTGCTGGAGAAGGACTGGGGGGTTTCGTCGGACGTCTGGAGCGTCACCAGCTTCACCGAGCTGCGGCGCGAAGGGCTGGACGTCGAGCGCTGGAACCTGCTGCATCCGACCGCGAAGGCGAAGACGCCGTACGTGACGGCGCAGCTTCAGGACCATCCGGGGCCGGTGGTCGCGTCGACCGACTACATGAAGCTCTTCGCCGACCAGATCCGGCCATTCATTCCGAAGGGACGCTCCTATCAGGTGCTGGGCACCGACGGCTTCGGCCGCTCGGATTTCCGCTCGCGGTTGCGCGAACACTTCGAGGTGAACCGGCATTTCGTCGTCGTGGCGGCGCTGAAGGCGCTGGCCGACGAGAAGGCGGTGCCGGCGAAGAAGGTGGCCGACGCGATCCGCAAGTACGGCATCGATCCCGAGAAGCAGAACCCCGCCAACGCGTGATGCGCGGGCAGCGTCGCGGCCGCTCCGCTCGCGGACGGCGCGCGGCGATCGCGCGCGGCGCCCGCCGCCGCGCGGTAGACCAACCATGACATCGGCCGGGTGTCGCAGAACAACGTACGAAGGCAGGCAGACATGAGCGTCATCGAGATGAAGGTGCCCGACATCGGCGACTTCAAGGAGGTCGAGGTGATCGAGGTGCTGGTGAAGGCCGGCGACACCGTGAAGCCCGAGCAGTCGCTGATCACCGTGGAATCGGACAAGGCATCGATGGAGATCCCGGCCTCGGCCGCCGGCGTGGTCAAGGAGATGCGGGTCAAGGTCGGCGACAAGGTGTCGGAAGGGCCGCGACAGGCCTTGCCCGGGAGGCCTCGCCCGCTCCCGCTCCCGCTCCCACGCCTTCCGCCGCTCCGGCGCCGGCGTCGCCCGCGCCCCCTGCGGCCCCTGCCGGCGGCGCGGCGGGCGCCGCGCCCGCGCCGGCGTCGTCCTCCGGCCATCCGGTGCCGGCCGACATGCGCGACAACGCCCATATCGTGAAGCCCCATGCGTCGCCGTCGGTGCGCAAGTTCGCCCGCGAGCTGGGGGTGGATCTGTCGCAGGTCCGCGGCACCGGGCCGAAGCAGCGGATCACGCAGGAGGACGTGCGGCTCTACGTGAAGGGCGTGGTGGCGAAGACCGGGCAGCCGGCCGCAGCCGCGGCAGCGGCCGACGCCGGTGCCGGCCTGGGGCTGCTGCCGTGGCCGAAGGTGGATTTCGCGAAGTTCGGCCCGATCGAGACCCGGCCGCTGTCGCGGATCAAGAAGATCTCCGCTGCGAACCTGCATCGCAACTGGGTGATGATCCCGCACGTCACCAACAACGACGAGGCCGACATCACCGACCTCGAGGACTTCCGCGTGCTGCTGAACGCCGAGAACGCGAAGTCCGGCGCCAAGGTGACGATGCTGGCATTCGTCATCAAGGCCTGCGTGGCGGCGCTGAAGAAGTTTCCGGAGTTCAACGCATCGCTGGACGGCGATCAGCTCGTGCTGAAGCGCTACTACCACATCGGCTTCGCGGCGGACACGCCCAACGGCCTGGTGGTGCCGGTGATCCGCGACGCCGACGCCAAGGGCGTCTTCGAGCTCGCCGCCGAGACCGCGGCGCTGGCCGCGAAGGCGCGCGACGGCAAGCTGGGCCCGGCCGACATGCAGGGCGGCACCTTCTCGATCTCCAGCCTCGGCGGCATCGGCGGAACCTCGTTCTCGCCGATCATCAACGCGCCCGAGGTGGCGATCCTGGGCGTGTCGAAGTCGGCGCGCCGGCCGCACTGGGATGGCAAGGCGTTCGTGCCGCGGCTGATGCTGCCGCTGTCGCTGTCGTACGATCACCGGGTCATCGACGGTGCTGCCGCGGCCCGCTTCAACGCGTTCCTCGGCAGCCTGCTGGCCGACTTCCGTCGCGCGATGCTCTGACCGCCCCATGACAACCATCGTGGTCGTCAGGAAGGGCGGCGAGATCGCGATCGCCGCCGACACGCTGGTCACGTTCGGCGAAACGCGGCTGCCCGGCAATTACGAGGCCAACGACAAGATCGTCGTGGCCGGCGATTCCTACATCGGGCTGG
The DNA here is from genome assembly GCA_036826495.1 of Burkholderiaceae bacterium. GTDB lineage: Bacteria > Pseudomonadota > Gammaproteobacteria > Burkholderiales > Burkholderiaceae_E > DAISWF01. The sequence continues at coordinate 7,868 of DAISWF010000123.1, read as the reverse complement.
CCGGCACCACCGCGCACTTCGCGGTGATGCGCCGGCTGCTGGCCACCATGGAGCCGCTGCATCTGAACTCGCGCGACGAGGTGTTCGACACCTTCCTGCGGGTGCATGCGCTGATGAAGGAACAGTACTATCTGAACACCAAGGAGGACGAGGCCGATCCGTACGAGTCGTCGCAGATCACCGCGCTGATCGCCAATCCGAGCGGGATCTACGGCGTCTATTCGTACCGGGAGGTGTTCGCCTTCGACCGCTTCTGGGGCATCGGTTCCGGCCGCAACTTCGCGCTGGGCGCGATGTATGCAAGCTATGACCGGCTGGACAGCGCCGCCGCGATCGCCGAGATCGGCGTCGCTGCCGGCAGCGAGTTTGACAAGAGCTCCAGCGGCCCGCCCCGGATCCACACGCTGCGCGCCGCGCAGCCTTCAACCGAACCCCCCGAGGATCGATCGACATGAGCGCCACCGAACTGAAAGTGCCCGACATCGGCGACTTCAAGGATGTCGAGATCATCGAAGTGCTGGTGAAGCCGGGCGATACCGTGAAGCCCGAGCAGTCGCTGATCACCGTGGAGTCGGACAAGGCATCGATGGAGATCCCGGCCTCGGCGGCCGGCAAGGTGCTCGAGCTGAAGGTCAAGGTCGGCGACAAGGTGTCGGAGGGTTCGACGATCCTGGTCATGGAGGCCGCCGAGGCGGGCTCGAACGAGGCCGGCTCGGAAGATCGCGCGGCCGGTGCCGGTCAGGCCCCGGCTGCATCGGGTGCGCCCGCCGGCGCGGGTGGATCGGCAGGGCGATCGGCGGGCGGCTCTGAACCGCGGTCGCCGTCCCCGGGTGCGTCCCCGGGTGCATCCACGGGTGCGTCCCCGCCCGCGGCTGCGCCCGCGGCGGCGTCCGGCTCCTCAGCCCCCGCCCGGGAGCCGGCGCCCACTGCCGGCTCCTACACCGGCCAGGCCGACGTCACCTGCGAGATGCTGGTGCTCGGCTCGGGCCCCGGCGGCTATTCGGCGGCGTTCCGCTCGGCGGACCTCGGCATGAAGACGGTGCTGGTCGAGCGCTATGCGGCGCTGGGCGGCGTCTGCCTGAACGTGGGCTGCATTCCGTCGAAGGCGCTGCTGCACACCGCGGCGGTGATGGACGAGGTCAAGAGCCTGGCCGCTCACGGCATCCGCTTCGGCGAGCCCACCGTCGATCTGGACGGCCTGCGCGCCTGGAAGGACAAGGTGGTCGGCCGGATGTCGGGTGGCCTGGCCGGCATGGCGAAACAGCGCAAGGTCGAGGTGGTGCGCGGTTACGGCAGCTTCCTCGATCCGCATCATCTGCAGGTCGAGCTGACCACCGGCACCGGCCAGCAGCGCTCCGGCGAGAAGAAGGTGATCCGCTTCGAGCAGGCGATCATCGCGGCCGGCAGTCAGGCGGTGCGGCTGCCGTTCCTGCCCGACGATCCGCGCATCGTCGATTCCACCGGCGCGCTGCTGCTGCCGGCGGTGCCCAAGCGGATGCTGATCATCGGCGGCGGCATCATCGGGCTGGAGATGGGTTCGGTCTATTCGACCCTCGGCGCCCGTCTGGATGTCGTCGAGATGCTCGACGGGCTGATGCCGGGCGCCGACCGCGACCTGGTCAAGGTTTGGCAGAAGTTCAACGCTAAGCGCTTCGACCGGATCATGCTGAAGACGAAGACGGTGAAGGCCGAGGCGTCGGACGACGGCATCAAGGTCTGGTTCGAGGGCGAGCAGGGCGGCAGCGAACCGCAGGTCTATGATTTCGTGCTGTCGGCGGTCGGCCGCAGCCCCAACGGCAGCAAGATCGGCGCCGACAAGGCCGGCGTGCAGGTGACCGCCCGCGGCTTCATCGACGTCGACAAGCAGATGCGCACCAACGTGCCGCACATCTTCGCGATCGGCGACGTCGTCGGCCAGCCGATGCTTGCGCACAAGGCGGTGCACGAAGCGCACGTCGCCGCCGAGGCGGCCGCCGGCCAGAAGAGCTTCTTCGACGCCCGGGTGATTCCGTCGGTGGCTTACACCGATCCCGAGGTCGCCTGGGTCGGCCTGACGGAGGAGGAGGCCAAGGCCCAGGGCCGCAAGATCGGCAAGGCCAGCTTCCCCTGGTCCGCCTCGGGCCGGGCGGTGGCCAACGGCCGCGACGAAGGCTTCACCAAGCTGATCTTCGACGAGGAGAACCATCGGATCGTCGGCGCCGGCATCGTCGGCACGCATGCCGGCGACATGATCGGCGAGCTGGCGCTGGCGATCGAGATGGGCTGCGACGCCACCGACATCGGCCGCACGATCCATCCGCATCCGACCCTGGGCGAGTCGATCGGCATGGCCGCCGAGCTGTACGAGGGCGTCTGCACCGACCTGCCGCCGGTCCGCAAGCGGACTTAGGGACGGTCCGCAAGCGGACCTAGAGAGAGTCCGCTTGCGGCTCCCAGCCCGTGGCGAGCAGCGGAGCCGCTAGCGCACCGGGTGGCCGGGCTCTCCCGTCACCCGGCCCGACTTGCCGGGCGCCGTCATCCCCGGGATGTACTCGTTGGAGATGAACGACCGGCACCGGTCCATGAACGCCTCCACCACGCGCCGCGCCTTCTGGTTCTTGAGCCAGGCGAGCCCCAGCTTCATCGGCCGGTGCCTGCCCTCGAGCTGGACGTTGACGATCCGCTTGCCGTCCAGCGAATGCACCGCTCGCGGACGGACGTTGACCAGTGAATAGCCGACGCCGTTCGCGACGAGCGAACGCACGACGTCGGGGCTGGCGGAACGTGCGCCGACCAGGGGCGCGACCTCCACCTCGCGGAACAGCGAGAGGAAATAGTCGCGACTCAGCGGGAGGTCGAGCAGCGCCATGGGCCGGCTCGCCAGTTCCTGGATCGTCACCACGCCACGGGCGGCGAGCGGGTCGCCTTCGCTCATGATCGCATAGGGCGGCAGCGATGCCAGCGGCTCGAAGGCGATGTCGGGCTCGGCGACGTTGAGGTCGTACGCGATCGCCACGTCGATCTGAGCATGGCGCAGGCGCTCGATCAGGCCTTCGTGGTGATCCTCGACCTGGGTCACGTCCACCCCCGGGTGCGCCCGCGCGAAACCCTGGCAGAGCTCGGGCGCCACCATCGCCGCGAGCGTGGTGAAGCAGCCGACGCGCAAGGGCCCCCGCACCGAATTCTGCGAATTCTTCGCGACGTCGTACAGGCTCGCGGCCTGATCGAGCAACTGGCGGATCTGCCGCAGGACTTCGACGCCGACCGGGGTGAGGGACAGGCCCTGCCCGTGGTGGCGCACGAACAGCGCCGCCGACAGCTCGGACTCCACCTGGGTGATCGCCGCGGAAATCGAGGAGGGCGAGACGTGGATGCGTTCCGCGGCCTCCGCGATGCTGCCGAACTCGCCGGCGGCCATGCAGTACTCGAGCTGGCGCAACGTCAGACGGGTCAGCATGTCGGCGTGCTCCGGCGATCGGACTTCGGCAATGGGGGACTTCAGTTTACCGGACGCATCTCCGTCCGAGGGGCCGACGGCAATCGTGGCGGCGCGACCCTCGGTGGCTGATTCGTCTTTTCCGAAGGGGGTCGTCAGCAAACTCGACGCACTGCCTGCGCGTTCTTCGCTCTAATCGGGGCCATTCCACCCGCAGTGCTGATGCGCGCAGAGATCGATCTTGCGACAGGAACAGTCATGACGTCAGAGAAGACGGTTACGGATACGCTGGTCGTCGGCGCCGGGCAGGCCGGCATCGCGATGAGCGAGCACCTCACCAAGCTCGGTGTGCCGCACATCGTGCTGGAGCGCGACCGCATCGCCGAGCGCTGGCGCACCGCGCGCTGGGACTCGCTGGTCGCCAACGGGCCTGCCTGGCACGACCGGTTCCCCGGCATGGAGTTCGATGATCTGGACCCTGACGCCTTCGCATCGAAGGACCGCATCGCCGACTACTTCGAAGCCTATGCCCGCAAGTTCGAGGCACCGGTGCGCACCGGCGTGGAGGTGAAGAAGGTCGAGCGCATCCCGGGGCGGCCCGGCTTCTCCATCGAAACGTCCGCCGGCCTGTTCGAGGCCCTGCGTGTGGTCGTCGCGACCGGCCCGTTCGAGAAGCCGCTGATCCCGGCGAACGCGCCGACCGATGGGAGGATCAAGCAGATCCACTCGGTCGACTACCGCAATCCGCAGCAGCTTCCGCCTGGCGCCGTCCTCGTGGTCGGCGCCGGTTCCTCCGGCGTGCAGATCGCCGACGAGCTGCAGCGTGCCGGCAGGAAGCTCTATCTTTCGGTCGGCCCGCATGACCGGCCGCCTCGCGCCTACCGCACGCTCGACTACTGCTGGTGGCTGGGCGTTCTCGGTGAATGGGACCAGGAGATCGCCAAGCCGGGACGCGAGCACGTGACCATCGCGGTGAGCGGCGCCCGCGGCGGCCAGACGATCAACTTCCGTGAGCTGGCCCACCAGGGCATCACCCTCGTGGGCATGACCCGGTCCTTCGAAGGCGGTCTCGTGCACTTCGAGCCGGACCTCGTCGCGAATCTCGACCGCGGCGACGCGAACTACCTGGCCGTGCTGGACGCGGCGGACGCCTATGCCGAGCGCAACGGGCTCGACCTGCCGTCGGACCCCGAGGCGCGCAAGGTGTTCCCGGAGCCGGAGTGCGTGAAGAACCCGATCCTGCGGCTCGATCTGGCCGCGGCCGGCGTCACGTCGATCATCTGGGCGACCGGCTACTCGGTCGACTATTCCTGGCTCAAGGTCGACACGTTCGATGCCAAGGGCAAGCCGCAGCATCAGCGCGGTGTCGGCAAGGAGCCGGGCATCTACTTCCTGGGCCTGCCCTGGCTCTCGCGCCGCGGCTCCGCATTCATCTGGGGCGTGTGGCATGACGCCCGGCACGTCGCCGATCAGATCCTGATCCAGCGCAAGTACCTGGCCTACCACGACGCCTCGCAGCGCTGCAGGGCCGGCGTCACGCTCGCCGAGCCGCGCGAAACCGCGCAAGCCTGATGCCTCGAACGGAGCCCACGATGCCCACGCACACGCGCATCCGGATGTTCAACACCCGGGACACGTACCCGAACCAGTCCTTGAACAACGATCTCTGTCAGGCGGTCAGGGCCGGCAACACCGTCTATGTGCGCGGCCAGGTCGGCACCGATTTCGAGGGACGGCTCGTCGGACTCGGCGACCCCGCCGCGCAGGCCGAGCAGGCGATGAAGAACGTGAAGCAGCTCCTGGAAGAAGCAGGCAGCGATCTCTCGCATATCGTCAAGACGACCACGTACATCATTGATCCGCGCTATCGCGAGCCGGTGTATCAGGTGATCGGCAGATGGCTGGCGGGCGTCTTCCCGATCTCCACCGGCCTTGTCGTGAGCGGGCTCGGCCAGCCGCAATGGCTGATGGAGATCGAGGTGATCGCCGTGATCCCGGACGACTGGCGACCGAACCGCAGTTGAGAGGCCGGCATGACGTTCTCCATCATCGGTCGTTGCAGCCGGACGGGGCAGCTCGGCGTTGCCATCAGCTCATCCAGCATCGCCGTCGCGGCGCGTTGCCCGTGGGTTCGCGCCGGCGTCGGCGCCGTCGCCACGCAGAACGTGACGCTGCCGGCGCTGGGCCCCCGGATCCTCGACTTGCTGGCGGCGGAGGAGGCCGACGCGCCGGCGGCACTGAACCGTGCGCTCGGCACCGACCCGTGGCACGACTATCGGCAGGTGACGGTCATCGATGCCCGAGGCCGTACCGCCCTGTTCAGCGGCAAGCAGACGCTCGGCCTCTGCAACGCAGTGCCCGGCCGGGACTGCGTGGCAGCCGGCAACCTGCTCGCCGATCCGCAGGTCATCGACGCGATGGTCCGTGCATTCGAGGAAACCACGGACAGCCTGGCCGATCGCCTGATGGCCGCCATGCACGCGGCGGTGGCGGCCGGCGGCGAAGCCGGCCCGGTGCACTCGGCGGGGCTCAAGGTGGTCGGCGAGGTGGTCTGGCCCATCGTCGATCTGCGCGTCGACTGGGCGGAGCAGGGTCCGATCGACGCGCTGGACGCGCTGTGGCGAGCCTACAAGCCCCAGATGCAGGACTACCTCACGCGGGCATTGAACCCGACGGCGGCGCCGAGCTACGGAGTGCCCGGCGATGAATGAGGGCGCGAGCCGGCACATGCTGGAGCGGCTGATCGCCTTCCCCACGGTCAGCCGCGAATCCAATCTCGACCTGATCGTCTTCATCCGCGACTGTCTCCACGCAGCGGGCGTGGACAGCGAGCTCTTCTACAACGATGCGCGAACGAAGGCGAGCCTGTTCGCCACCATCGGCCCGCGCGATGACGGCGGGATCGCCTTGTCCGGCCACACGGACGTCGTGCCGGTGGACGGTCAGGCCTGGACGGTGGATCCGTTCCGGCTGACCGAGAAGGATGGCCGGCTCTACGGGCGCGGCACGGCCGACATGAAGGGCTTCATCGCCTCGGTGCTCGCCGCGGTGCCGGCATTCGTCGCGCAGCCTCTGAAGCTGCCCGTGCATCTGGCGTTCTCGTACGACGAAGAGATCGGCTGCGTCGGTGTGCGCCCCATGCTCGCAGAACTGGCGAAGCGGCCGAACAGGCCGCGCGTCTGCCTGATCGGCGAGCCCACGTCGATGAAGCCGGTCCTGGGTCACAAGGGAAAGCTGGCGATGCGGTGCCGCGTGAAGGGTGCGGCCTGTCATTCGGCCTATGCGCCTTCGGGCGTGAACGCGATCGAGTACGCGGCCAGGCTGGTGTCGCGCCTCTCGGAGATCGGCAGCGCGACGAGCGCTTCGACCCGCCGTATTCCACGGTGCAGACGGGAATCATCAGGGGCGGCCGGGCGCTCAACATCGTGCCGGCGGAGTGCGAATTCGACTTCGAGGTGCGCGCGCTTCCGGGTTTCGATCCCGAGCAGGTGCCGGACCGCCTGAAGCACTTCGCGGACACCGAGCTGCTGCCTGCGATGCGTTCCGTTCAGGCCGACACCGACATCGAGGTCGAGCCGCTGGGCTCGTACCCGGGTCTGGCGACGCCGCAGGAAAGCGATGCGGCCCGGCTCCTGGCCCTGCTGGCCGATACCGCCGATTTCGGCACCGTGGCTTACGGGTCCGAGGGCGGGCTGTTCCAGCGTTCCGGCATCCCGGCCGTGATCTGCGGCCCCGGCAGCATGGACCAGGGACACAAGCCGGACGAGTTCGTTTCGCTCGAACAATTGAACCGGTGCGATGCCATGCTGGATCGACTGGTTCATCACGCTCGTGGTGCATCGGTTTTCCCGAAGCAGCGCTTCGGCAGATCCGTTTGACACCCCGAATACCGTTTGCAAGCATCCCCATCGATAGAGAGCCGGAACACCGAGGAGCCAAGGCATGAGACAACTTCAGCCGATCAGCGGACCGTTCGTGTGGAACGGAAAGGCCATGGAGAAGCGCAGCGATGAGTGGACCGTCAATCTCACCGCCGCCGACGTCGACGAACTGGATCGGGCGATCAGGAGCGTGCTGGCGCGCGGCCTGGCCCTGGAGCAGACCAGGCCCTCGGACTTTCCGTTGCCGACGCTGGCCCCGCGTCTCAAGGAGGTGGGCCACGAGCTCGAGCATGGGCGTGGTTTCGTGCTCCTGCGCGGCATCGACGGCGAGCGGTATTCGGACCAGTGGGCGCGCTATGCAGTCTGGGGCGTCGGTGCGCATCTCGGCATCCCGGTATCGCAGAGCAAGAACGGCGAGCTTCTCGGCGAGGTGACCGACGTCGGGGTGCGCCTGCACACACCCACGTCGCGCGGTTATCGCACCAAGGAGCACCTTCGTTTCCATACCGACCATGCCGACCTGGTGCTGCTGTACTGCGCGCGCAAGGCCAAGCAGGGCGGCCTGAGCCGCG
>DAISWF010000122.1:5271-16279 GCA_036826495.1 Burkholderiaceae bacterium | reverse complement strand
CCGGGCGGCCCGCAGCGTGACGTCGGCGTCGATGGCCTTCAGCCGCTCGCCCTCGAACCTGCCGGCCGGCAGCACACGGTCACCGCTCATGCGACGTTCCGCCGCTCGGGCCTCGGAGCGGGAGCGGGTCTGCTGCGGGGAAGGCCGTGGCTTGCCTCCTGATTCCTTCGTCTCCATGCCGATCAGCGGGCCCAGGTCTGCGACGACGAGCTGTCTGCTGTCCAGCGTGGCTTCCAGCAGCGGGCGGGGCGAGCGCGGCGTGTAGACGCCGTGCCCCGCAATGTCGGTCGAGCCGATCGAACCTTCGATGTCCTCCAGCCGGTATACGGCATCGGCCAGTCGCAGCCGGCCGGACAGCCGGTACGGCGGCGACGCCGGCAGGGGCAGCAGCAGGAACGGATAGAGGCTCGCCAGGGTTTCGCCGGCGACGTGGATGCGGACGTCGATTCCGCTCAGCTCTGCAGCGTCGGCGATCTGTCCTTCCACCTGAAGCTGGGTCGTCGATGACCGGACCTCTCCCTTCAGGGGGAAGAAGATGCCGGACTTCTGAAAGCTCAGCACGTCACCGGTCAGGGCAAAGCCCTCGAACTTCCCCTTCTGATAGCTTCCCCGGAAATCGAAGCGGGTGCGGTATCGGTCGTTCTGCGCTTCCTGATCGGCCCGGGCGGCCTGGCTGGCCGGCCGTCCGGCGCCCGGCGCGAAGGTATCTGCGTGCACTTCCAGCTCGAATGCCGACTTCTCGTCGCGGAACCGTACGCGGCTGCGGGTGATCGACAGCGAGCCGATTTCGAAAGCCGTTTCCGATGTGTCGGACGGTTCGGACAGGAGCCAGTTCTTTCGTCCGTCCTTCAACTGCTCGAGCGTGACGTCGGCTCCGGTCAATGCAATGCGGGGGATGAGGATCTTGCGGTTGAACAGCTCGCGCATCGAAACATCGAATTCCACCCGCTCGGCCTTGGCCATGGCCTCATCCTTCGACCACTCGGCATTGCCGAAGTACACGCCGTCCAGCCGTACCGTCGGACGCCAGCCGAGGCGGACCTGCAGGTGATCGAGCGCGAACGTCCGGTGCGTCTTCTGCGAGACGTAGCGTTCGAGCGAGGGTCTGATCCAGTCCCAGTCCGTCAGCACGATGCCGACCAGCAGCGCGGCAACGGACAGCAGCACGCCGCTCCACCACGGGTGGCGTGCCGGCCATCGAACCCAGGCGTTCGCCTTCACTCCAGTGCTCTCCGCAGGCGGAGCTTGCCGCGGAGCAAGGAGAGTGCCCGCTTTACGGCGGGCACCTGTCCGTGTCAGCGCCGCACGCCGGCGATGAAGTCGTCGAACGTGTTCTCGGTCACGCGGAACCAGGCGGCCAGGTCTCGCTGCGCGCTGAAATAGTGGTCGAAGATCTTCTTGAACTCGGCGTTCTTCGCCGACGTGGCGGCGTAGATCTCCTGCGCGGCTTTGTAGCCCGCTTCCATCACCGGCCGCGGGTAGGCTTTCAGCACCGCGCCGGCGGCGATCAGGCGCTTCAGCCCTTGTGCGTTGAACGCGTCATAGCGGCTGATCGTGTACGCATGCGCTTCCTCGCAGGCGGCCTCGAGCGCGGCGCGATAGGCCGGCGGCAGCGATGCCAGCGCCTTGTCGTTGACGATGCCGTGGATCGCCGCGCAGCCTTCCCAGAAGCCGGGATAGTAGTAGTACTTCGCCACCTTGACGAAGCCGAGCTTCTCGTCGTCGTACGGGCCGACCCATTCGGCCGCATCGATCGTGCCTTTCTCGAGCGCGGGATAGATGTCGCCGCCGGCGAGCTGTTGCGGCACCGCGCCCAGCTTCGCGAAGATCTCGCCGGCGAAGCCGGCGATGCGGAACTTCAGGCCCTTCAGCTCGTCGAGCGAGTTGATCTCGCGGCGGAACCAGCCGCCCATCTGCGCGCCGGTGTTGCCGGCGAGCATGCAGGTGATGCCGGCGGCCTTCTGCGCGAAGGTGTTGAAGACCTGCGCGCCGCCGAGCTGGTGCCACCAGGCGTTGTACTGGCGGGTGTTCAGGCCGAACGGAATCGCGGTCGCCAGCGCCCAGGTCGGATCCTTGCCGTAGAAATAGTAGAGCGCGGTGTGCCCCATCTCGACCGAGCCCTGCTGCACGGCGTCGAGCACCTGCAGGCCGGGCACGATCTCGCCGGCGGCGTGGGTCGTGATCTGGAACTTGCCGTCGGTCAGCGCGGCAACGCGCCTGGCGATCGTTTCGGCGCCGCCGAACAGCGCATCGAGGGACTTGGGGAAGCTGGACGCGATGCGCCAGCGGATCGTGGGTTGAGCGCGGACGATGGCCGGCGCTGCGAGCATGCCGGCGCCGGCGGTGGCCAGGGCCGAACGCTCGAGAAAGACGCGACGCGTCATCAGGAAGGATCCTCCAGGAAGATTCGATCATCGAAGCCGCGGTAAGCCGACGGAGCGGTGGCGCGAAATGCGCGTGGCGGCAGGCGACATGATAGCGACACCCGCGCCCGGGGGCTCGAAGACCGCGGGCCGGTCGCGGTCCGTACCGGCAGCGCTGCCGAAGGGTACGAGGGCAGGCGGCCCATGCCGGCGGGGCGGCCGCCGGCATCGCGACAGGCGTTCAGGCTCGCATCAGAAGCGGTAGCCGACGCCGATCGACAGCACCCACGGGTCGAGCTTGACGTTGCTGATCTTGTTGCCCGACAGATAGACGTCGGACGAGATCTGCACCTTCTTCACGTCGACGTTCGCCCACCACGGACCGCGCACCTTGTAGTCGAGGCCGGCCTGCAGCGCGAAACCGATGCTGTGCTTGTCCAGCGTGACCGGCGAGGTGCCGACGGCCATGTTGTTGCTGAAGATCGCGGTGTAGTTCAGACCCGCGCCGACATAGGGCTTGAGCGGGCCCATGCCGTCGAAGTGCCACTGCACGAGCAGGGTGGGCGGCAGGTGCTTGAACGAGCCGATGCTGTTGCCGGCGACGGTGACGGTCTGCGACTGAGGAATCGTCAGCACCAGCTCGGCGGCCAGGTTCTTGGTGAAGAAGTACGACAGGTCGACTTCCGGAATCCACTTGCTGTTCACGTCGATCGCGTTGCCCGGCAGCACGCCGGCTTCGGACGAGGTGTCCATCGCGAGCCGGGTCGCGCGCGCCCGGACCATGAACTTGCCATCGGGGATGGTCTGCGCCTGTACAGGCTCGAGCGCACCCGCCACGCACAGCGCGGCGATCGCCACGGAGAGAATACGTTTCTTCATTTTCGATACCTGATCGTTCACGTCGGTTGTCGTCTGCCGGCCGACCGTTGCCGGCCGACGCGCAGCCCGGTAGGACCCCGGACTTCCGATCAGGTTGCGCCTTGACCCTACTGTCGATATTGATTTGGCGCAATGCGGGATCGGACTGTTGCGTTCGGATTACATTCGCCTGCCCATCGTTTCAACGCATCGCCCACGCCGTCAGGTGAGGCAGCAGCGCGGTCAGCGCGCCCTGCGCGCAGGTGCCCCACCCCAGCAGCGCGACGTTGTCGAAAGTCGCCCGCTGACGCGGGGCCACCCATCCGCGCCAGATGCGCGCGCCGAGATAGACGGCCAGCACGCCGAGCAGCGCGATGTGCAGGCCCAGGTAGCCGAGCAGCGCGGCGATGCTGGCGCTCCAGCCGTCGGCCCGCGGCGCGAGGCCCACGCCGGCGAACGCATCGAACAACAGCAGCGCCGCCGCGACGGCCGCCGCGGCCGACAGCGTCAGCGGCAACAGCCGCGCGCGGCTCAGCGCCCGGCCAGCCGGGCTGCCGAGGCCTCGTCCGCACCACCCCAGCAGCGCCGCGCTCAGCACGAAGAGCCCGATCGCCGCCGCCGGCCTGGAAACCGGCGGCAGTGCGGCGCCCGGCGGCGGACATACGTCCAGCCGCATCGACAGATGGACGTGGGCGAATGCCATCGAAGCGAACACCGTGAAGTCGACGACCAGCAGGATCACGGTGGCCCACCAGGCATGCGATCGGGTCAGCGAGGCGCCCACCGGTACCGATACCTGATCGCCGATCGGCACCGATGCCGGCACTGATGCACGCACCGATGCCGGCGCTGCGGGCAGAGGCCGGTCGGTCTGCCACAGCCAGGCCCACACGCAGACCACCGCCAGCGCGCCGAATGCACCGGCGGCGACGAACCACTTGACGGTCAGCAGCAGGAAGAAGGCGGCGGTGCCCAGCGCAGCGATCACCGGTGCGAGCCCCGGGTCGGGCAAGGTGATCAGGTGGCTGATGCGCGCGGCGCGCGGGCTGGTGATCAGCGTCTCGCGCAGGCCGGTCGCACTGCCGGGCAGCCAGTGCCGGCCGGCTTCGACCTCCGCGGCGAGCCCCGGCTGCTGCCACAGCGGCCAGCGGCCGCGCACCTGGGGGATGCTGCGCGTGCCGTAGGTGTCGGCCGGCAGCCATTCGAGCGAGGGCGCATGCCAGGGATCGTCGTGCGGGCGCGGGCGGCGCAGGCAGGTGCGGACCAGATCGATCGTCAGCAGCAGCATGCCGGCGCCCAGCACCGCGGCACCGGCGGACGACCACAGGTTCGGCCCTTCCCAGCCGAGCCCCGGCTCGTAGCTGTGGACGCGCCGCGGCATGCCGCGCAGGCCGGCCACGTGCATCGGAAAGAACGCCAGGTGAAAGCCGCCGAACACCAGGCCGAACACCCAGCGACCGCACCGTTCGCTCAACCGATGGCCGTTGACCAGCGGCATCCAGTAGTAGAGCGCGGCCAGCAGCGGGAACACCATGCCGCCGATCAGCACGTAGTGCAGATGCGCGACGACGAAATAGCTGTCGTGCGTCTGCCAGTTGAACGGCAGCACCGCGAGCATCACGCCGGTCAGGCCGCCGGCCACGAAGGTCACCAGGAAGCCGATGACGAACAGCGCCGGCGTGTCGAACCGCACCGTGCCTCGCCACAACGTGGCGATCCAGGCGAACACCTGCATGCCCGCCGGAATCGCGATCGCCAGGCTGGCCAGCGAAACGAGGCTCAGCGACAAGGAGCCCAGCCCCGCGGTGAACATGTGATGGGCCCACAGCAGGAAGCTGATGACGCCGACCGCGATCAGCGCGGCGACGATCGCCCGCTGACCGGCCAGCGGCGTACGAACCAGTGCAGGCAGCATCGACGACACCATGCCGGCCGCCGGCAGGAAGATGATGTAGACCTCCGGATGGCCGAAGAACCAGAACAGGTGCTGCCACAGCAGCGGGTCGCCGCCGCGGGTCGCATCGAACAGCGGCCAGTCGAATGCCCGTTCCATCTCCAGCAGCGCGGTGCCGGCGATCACCGCCGGGAACGCGAAGACGATCATGAAGCCGACGATCAGCATCGACCATGCGTAGACCGGCAGGCGCGCCAGCGACATGCCCGGCGCGCGCGTCATCAGGATGCCGATGATCAGCTCGATCGCGCCGGCGATGGCCGAGATCTCGATGAAGCCGATGCCCAGCAGCCAGAAGTCGGCGTTCAGCCCCGGAGAGTGCACGCGGCTCGTCAGCGGCGGATACATGAACCATCCGCCGTCGGGGGCCAGGCCGACGAACAGCGTGCAGAAGAAGGCCAGCCCGCCGAATGCGTAGGCCCAGTAGGCATAGGCCGACAGGCGCGGAAACGGCAGATCGCGGGCGCCCAGCATGTTGGGCAGCAGGAACACGGCGACCGCTTCGACGACCGGCACGGCGAACAGGAACATCATCACCGTGCCGTGCATCGTGAACACCTGGTTGTAGGTGTCCGGCGCGAGCAGCGTGTTGCCGGGCACCGCGAGCTGCGCGCGGATCAGCAGCGCCAGCACGCCGGCCAGCAGCAGGAACAGCAGCGCGGTGCCGATGTAAAGCTTGCCGATGAAGGTGTTGTTGACGTCGCCGATCCGCCGCCAGCCGCGTGGCGAGCGCCAGACCGCTTCCAGCCGCGGCAGCTCGTCGGCGGGGCGCGGCAGCGTGTTCGGCAATGCTGCCGGTGGCGAGGAAGAGGGGGGCTGCGAGCCGCCGGTCATCGCAGCGTCTCCAGATACTCGGCCAGCGAGTCGAGGGTCGCCGCGTCGAGATGCGCGTAGGAGGGCATCCGTGCGCCCGGCTTCAGTGCCTGGATGTCGCCGAGCCAGCGCCGGAGGGCACCGGCCTCGTTCGGCAGCACGCCGGCGCCGAGGTAGGCGCGGCTCGCCACCTGCGCCAGCGTCGGCGCCAGCCGCGGGCCGCCGGGGGCGGCATCCACCGCATGGCAGGCGGAGCAGCCGTTGGCGACGAAGGCCTGGCGGCCGGGCGGGTCGGTGGTTGGCGTGTCCGTGGCCTGTCTGCCGGCTCGCGTGTCGGCCTGCGAGGCAGTCTGCGCGGCGAGCCATTCGTCGAATGCATCCGCCGGCATCGCCAGCACGTGCAGCGCCATCTTCGTGTGCTGCGTGCCGCAGAACTCGGCGCACTGGCCGCGATAGAGGCCGGGCTGCTGCGCGGTGATCACCAGCCGGTTCACGCGTCCGGGCACGAGATCCATCTTGCCGCCGAGCTGAGGCACCCAGAAGCTGTGCACCACATCGTCCGACATCAGCCCGAGCTGCACCCGGCGGCCGACCGGGATGCGCAGCTCGTTGGCCGACACCACCTCGCGGCCGCTGACCGGGTCGCGATAACGCAGCTCCCACCACCACAGGCGGCCGATCACGCCGACCACCAGCGCCGGGTCCTTCAGGCCGCGCTCGAGGCCGACCGTGCGGAGCGTGCCGTATGCCAGCAGCGCGGTGAGCACCACCGCCGGAAAGGCGATGCCGGCGCCGAGCACCCACCAGCGGGTGGACACCTCGGGCTTGGGGCCGCGCCGCAGCGACCAGGCCAGCGCGCCCATCGTCAGCGCGAACACGATGACGGCACCGACGGTCATCACGATGATCAGCTCGCCCAGCACGGCCGCCTCCAGGCTGGCCGGCGACAACACCGACGGCGAAGCCGCGTCCGTCATCGCAGCGACAGCAGGAACGCCGCGATGTCGCGGGCGGCGGCCGGTGGCACGCCCATGTCGGGCATCGTCGTGCCGGGCCGCAGATGCTGCGGGTCTTCTATCCAGCGGGCGAGCGATGCCGGTCCGTTCGGCTGCAGGCCGGCGATGTAGCTGCGCCGGCCGAAGCGCTCGAGCGTCGGGCCGACGCGCCCGTCCGCCGCCGGGACCTCGGGGATCTGGTGGCAGCTTCCGCACTGATGCTGGCTGGCGAGCAGCCGACCGCGCTCACGGTCGGCATCTGCAGGCTGCGCGAATGCGACGAAGGTTTCGACGGCCGGCGGACCACAGGCGGACAGGGTCATCGCTGCGATGGCCGCCGAGGCCAGACGGCGAAGCGGAGTCGTGGCGCGAACGCGGGCAAGTCGGGTTCGTCCACAGGTTCTGAAGCCTGCGGCCATTGCCGCCAGTTCGATGAAGCCGGCGGCCATCGCTGCTGGTCCGGTGAAGCCTGCGGCCGTTGCCGCCGGGTGGCCTGGCCCGCCGCTTGCCTGCGCTGCGGCCATCCGCTCTCTGCAGCCGCCGGCATGAAGACAGTCCTCGTCACCGTTCTCGTCTGTGCGCTCGCCGGGCTGGCCGCGGCGGCGCTGGTGCTGTGGCGCGGCTGGTACGACGTGTCGGCGACCGTCAGCCACACTCAGGTCGTGCACGACCTGCTCGAGCTGGCGCTGCGCCGGTCGGTGCGGTTGCGCGCCGCCGAGGTCCAGGTCCCGCCGCTCGAGGATACGCGCGTTGCAGCGCGGGGCGCCGTCTGCTACCGCGACCATTGCGCGCAGTGCCACGGCGGCCCCGGCGTCGAGCCGAGCGACGTCGGCAAGAGCCTGCAGCCGCTGCCCGGGCCGCTGGTCGATGCGGCGCGGCGCTGGCAGGCGCGCGAGCTCTACTGGATCACGCGGCACGGCATCAAGATGACCGGCATGCCGGCCTGGGAGCTGCGCCTCGCCGATCGTGAACTGTGGGCCGTCACCGCGTTCCTGCTGGCGCTTCCGGAGCTTTCGCCGGCGGCATACCGCCAGACGATGGACGAGCTGCGCGAAGAGTCCTGTCCGACCGCCTCGCAGGCCTGTCTGGCCGGCCGCTGCCCGCAGGAGCCGACCGCCGACCAGCAGCCGCTGCAGCCGCGCGACGACGACGAGGCGGCCCGGTTGCTGCTGCGCCAGTACGCCTGCGTCGCCTGTCACCGCATTCCGGGCGTCGTCGGCTCGGACGTCGATGTCGCGCCGCCGCTGCATGGTCTGCGGCGGCGTTCCGCCATTGCCGGCGGCCTGCCCAATACGCCCGAACAGCTTGCCCGCTGGATCCAGAGCCCCCGGCACCTGCGGCCCGGCACCGCGATGCCCGAGCTCGGCGTGACCGATGCGCATGCGCGCCGGATGGCGGACTACCTGCTCGACCGGCGGCACTGAAGCGACTCGATCAGTCATCGGGATCGGGAGCTGTCGGAAAGGACGGCGCCCGAGCGGATTCGAATGTGCTCGGGCGGATCGGACTGCCGTGCGAGGATGGCAAGTCCGATGCCTGCCGTCGGCGCATTGCTATATTCCGCGCATGACGACCGATTCGATCAAGTCCGCCGAACGGACGCTGAGGGTTTTCGAATACTTCGACAGGGTCGAGCGGCCGGTGGGCGTCATGGAACTGTCGGAGGCGCTGCAGATGCCGCGTTCCAGCACCGCGGCGCTGGTCGCGCTGCTGGTGCAGACCGGCTACCTGAGCCATGACCGCGCGGCCAGGTCGTACATGCCGACGATGAAGCTCGCGCAGACCGGCCTGTGGGTGGCCGCGGCGCTGATCGGCAGCGATCGCGACCGGCTGGTGCCGCTGCTGCATGCGCTGGCGCGGCACATCGACGAGACCGTGGTGCTGGCGGTGCAGGACGATCTGTATGCCCAGTACGTGCACGTGGAGCTCGCGCAGCGTCCGGTGCTGTACTTCCAGCGCGCCGGTGCCCGCCGGCCGATGTGCCGGTCCGCGGTCGGCTGGGCGCTGCTGTCGCTGCAGTCCGCCGGGCAGCTCCACGAGCTGGTGCAGCGTCACAATCAGTTCGCCGGCGACAAGCAACTGGAGGAACGGGACGTCGCACGCGAGGTGGCCGCGACGCGCAAGCGCGGCTACGCGTTCTCACAGCATGCCTACCTTCCGGGCGTCGGCATGATCGCGATGCCGCTGCGCAGCGCCGACGGCACGCGCAGCTATGCGGTCGGCGTCGGCGGGCCGGTCGAGCGTCTGCAGGAGCGCGAGAAGGCGATCGAGGCGGCGCTGCGCGGTTGCATCGAGGCCTTTCTCGCGAAGGCGGCGTGATCCGATTCAGCCGCCGGTCTTCAGGTGGCGCCCGAGCAGGTCGAACAATGTCTGCCAGTGCCGCGCCGCGCCGGCCGCGTGCCAGGTGCCGCGGTCGGCGAACACGAAACCGTGCTCGGTACCGGGGTAGCACTCGATGCGATGCCTGACCGGCGTGTCGGCCAGACTGCGGCGCAGCGTCTCGATGTGCTCGGGCGGTACATACGGATCGTGCTCGGCGAACGAGAAATAGAGCTCCGCCGAGCAGTCGCCGATCAGCCTGTGCGGGGAATCGTCGCGGTCGGTCACCAGCCGCGTGCCGTAGTACGACGCGGCGCAGGCTGCGCGCCGGCCCAGCGCCTGCGCGGCCAGCACCGCGAAGCGGCCGCTCATGCAGTAGCCGGTCAGGCCGATCGGCCCGCCGTCCCAGCGCGGCTCGTCGGGCAGCCGGCCGGCAAGCTGCAGCAGCTCGGCCGTCACCGTCCTGTCGTCCAGGCTGGCGATGTACTGCCTCATCCGCTCCCGGTTGGCCGCCTCGTCCGGATGAGCGCGCGTCGGGCCGACGCTGACCGCCCGGCCCAGCCGGTGATACAGGTTGGGCATCCAGACCAGATAGCCGGCCGCGGCCAGCGTGCGGGCCATCTCGTGCAATGCCGGCCGCAGCCCCGGGGCATCCATCAGGAACAGCACCGCGGGCAACGGCCCGTCGCCGGCCGGCGCGAAACGCCAGGTGTTCATCAGGCCCGACTCGAGCGGGATGTCGAGCTCGCCGGTCTGCACCTCGTGGTCTTCGCTCATCTCCATCTCCGCCACCTTCTCCGCCACCTTCTCCGTCACCGTCGGGCGCCGTCGTGCGGCAGCAATTCCCGCTCCAGCGCCTCGATCCGGTCGAACCCGATGAAGCGCTTGAACTCCGCCTCGGGCATCGTCGCCACCGGCAGATCGGATGGCCGCCGGGTGGCGCGGATCCGCGCGAGATTGTCCCGCAGAGCCTGCGCGGCGGTCAGCAGCGGAGTCAGCGGAAAGGTCGCGATGCCGCCCAGCGATTCGATGTCGGCCGTCGTCAGGTTCCGTTCGATCGGCCCCAGCACCGAGATCGCCAGCGGCCGGCCGCAGGCGGCACGCAGCTCGCGCAGCCCGTCGATCGTGTTGAAGCACTTGCTGATCGGCTTGATGACGTCGGCTCCCGCCTGCACGAACGCCTTCGACCGGCGGATCGCCTCGGCCGGATCGCGGGCATCGGTGCGGGCGATGATCGTGAAGGCCGGATCGACGCGGGCGGCGGCCGCCGCGCGGATCTTGGACACCGCCTCGTCGAGCGGAAGGATGTCGGTCGCGTCGCTGACCGCCGGGCACTTCTTCGGCGACACCTGGTCTTCGATCGAGATCGACGCGGCGCCGGCGGCCTCGAACTCGCGGACCGTCCGCTTCACGTTGATCGCATTGCCGTAGCCGGTATCGCCGTCGGCCATCACCGGGATCCGCACCGCCGCGCAGGTGGCACGGATCACCGACAGGTTCTCGCTCATCGTGTAGAGCTCGGTGTCCGGCATGCCCAGCAGCGACGCCGACACGCCGAAGCCGGACACCAGCACCGCGTCGAAGTCCGCCTCCTCGATCAGCCGGGCGCTCAGCACGTCGTAGGCGCCGGGAATCCATTGCGTCCGGCCGCTGGCCAGACGTTCCTTGAAGCGGGTGCGGGTGTTCATCGTCGAGACTCCTCGTTG
>DAISWF010000122.1:0-5261 GCA_036826495.1 Burkholderiaceae bacterium | reverse complement strand
CCGCCGGCTTGCAGCACGGCCAGCTCGCTGCGGGAGTAGGGCGGGAAATCGAGCTCGCGGCTGTACGCCGGCAGCCGCACGCGGTTGCGGACCAAGTCGATCTCGATCGGATCGCCCGGCTGCACCAGTGCCGTGATGCCCACGCACGGCACCTGCGGAAAGCCGTTGCTGATCTCGCCCCGCCAATAGACCGGAAAGAACGACTCGGCGACGACCGCGCGGATGCCGAGCCGGCGCATCGCCCGCATCGCGGGAAAGTGCGGATGGCCGTAGCCGAAGTTGGCGCCGGCCACCAGCACGTCGCCCGGACGCACGCGGCCGCGGAACGCCTCGCCGAGATTCGCCGACGCCAGCTCGACGAGCCGCTCGATGTCCTGGATCTTGATGTTGCCGACGCCGACGATCTGGTCGACGTCGTAGTCGTCGCCGAACACGTGCGCCACGCGGCCGCTAACGGGGGCGAGGCTCATGGCCGCCCGGCCCCGGCCCCGGCCTGGCCGGCGAAACGGCGCGGATCGCAGAGCCTGCCTTCCAGCGCCGAAGCCGCCACCGTCGCCGCGCTGCACAGATAGATGTCCGCATCGGTGGCGCCCATCCGTCCCGGTACGTTCAAGGTGCCGGTGGACACCGCCCTCTGGCCCGGCGCGAGCGTGGCGATGTTGCCGCTGCAGAAGTCGCACGACGGCGACGACACGAACGCGCCGGCTTCGATCAGCGTGGTCAGCGTGCCGTCGGCGGCAGCGGCGGCCATGATGGCCTGGCTGGTCGGCACCACGTGCAGCGAGAAGCCGGGCGCCACCTTGCGGCCGCGCAGGATCGCGGCAGCGGCATGCAGATCCTCCAGCCGCCCGGAGGCGCATGAACCGAGGTAGCCCGCATCGACGGGCAGGCCGGCATGACGCGCCAGCGGCGCCGCATTGGCGGGGCTGGGCGGCAGCACGACCATCGGCTCGACGTCGGCGAGGTCGACGTCGAGGGTGCCGGCGTATCGCGCATCGTGGTCCGGCCACATCGGCGGCACCTGCACCCGTGGAGCAGCCTGGGCCTGCGCCGCGCGGCGACCGCGGCCCGGCGGCACGATGGCGGTCACCGCGCCGACGAACATCGCAAGGCCGGTCAGCACCTGCAGACCTTCGACGCTCAGTGCATCGAGGCCGTCGCCGGCGTACTCCAGCACACGGAACGCAGCGAAGCGCGAGCCGTGCCGGTACAGCAGATGGTGAAAGACGTCGCGCGCCATCACGCCGGGCCCGGGGCGGCCATGCAGCCGTACCCGTATGCTCTCGGGCACCCGCAGCGAGACGCCGTCACGCACGAATGCCTCGAACACGTCGGAGCGCAGGCCCATGGCCAGCGCGCCGAAGGCGCCGAGCTGACTGATGTGACCGTCGAAGTGGACCGAGAAGCTGCCGGGCACCGCGTAGCCGGCCTCGGCCGCGACCTGATGGCCGATGCCGACGCGATCGAACAGCGGCACGCCGTGCTCGGCGCACCAGGCACGGGTGTCCACGTGCAGCTTCTCGTCGTCGGGCGTCTTGGCCGGTATCCGGTGATCGATGAAGATCGCGAACCGTTCGGGGCGGGCGAGCCCGCGCACGCCGAACGACTGCATGTCGCGGAAGTACACGTCGGTGTAGCCGCGCAGTTCGTAGGCCAGCACGAAGTCGGGCCTGACCAGCAGCTCGTCGCCGGCCCGCAGAGCCTGGCGGCCGGCCGCCCGGGCCAGGATCTTCTCGGCGATCGTGCTGCTCATCGTACGGCTCGGGTTCTCGGGTTCTCGGGTTCCCGGGTCTTTCAGCGCTGTGCGAGCCGGTATTTCTCGATGATCGCCTTCTGCACCGGTATCTGGCCCAGCGAGTACTTGCGATAGCTCTCCGTGTCCATGTACATCGGCTCCTGCGCCACCGCGTCCAGGGCCCGCAGGAACTCGGGATCGTCCATCGCCTTGCGGAAGCCGTCGTGCAGGGCCCTGACGACGCCGTCGTCCATGCCTTTGGGGCCGATGATTCCCCACGGCGACGATTCGGCGATGTCGTACCCCAGCTCCTTCAGCGTGGGCACTGCCGGCCAGCGCCTGAGCCGGCCGTCGCCGAACACCGCCAGCAGGCGGAACTGTCCGCCATCGACGAACTGGGCCCAGCCGGTGCCGTCGGCCAGCGCATCGATGTGGCCGCCGCGCAGCGCCGTGATGCCGTCGATGGTGCCCTTGAACGGGACGTGCGTCAGCTCGGCGCCGTGGCGGGCGGCGATGCGGTCCATCACCGTATGCGGCGGCGAGCCGATGCCGAACGTGCCGAAGTTCAGTCGGCCGGGCGCCGCCTTCGCGGCCTGCATCAGATCGGCCAGCGACTGATACGGCGCATCGGCCCGCACCACCAGCCCGAAGTTGAAGCCGGTGATGCTGAGGATGAACGTGAAATCCCTGGCCGGATCGTAGGGCGTCCGGGTGATGAAGGGCTGCCGGTACAGCGCGTTGGTGGCCTGGGACAGCGTGTAGCCGTCCGGCTGGGTGGCCAGCAGCGTCACCGGCCCGAGCGTGCCCACCGCACCGGCCTTGTTCTCGATGATCACCTGCTGCCCGAACACCCGCGAGGCGGCCTGTGCCAGTGCCCGCATCTGCGTGTCCGCCCCGCCTCCGGGTGGCCAGGGACAGATCAGCGTGATCGGCCGGACCGGGAACGACTGTGCGGATGCGGCAGCCGGCAGGCCGCACAGCGCAGCCGCGGAGCCGGCCAGCAGCAGGCGGCGGCGGGTGGAGACCGTGTGCATGGTCGTACTGTATTTAAGATTTAATATCTTGTAAGCTAGACTATTGATTGGCGAATGTCAAACCCGCGGGCGGGCTTGCGGTGTTGAGCCTCGGCAGTGGAGGATCGGAAGATGAGCGGGTCGGGAGTGGACGAGCCGGGAATGGACGAACCAGGGATGGACGAGCCGGGGATGGACGAGCCGGAGGGGACCGGGGCGGCAGTGACCGGGGCGGAGCTGGCCGCCATCGAGCGCGCCTGTCACCGGCTGGTGGTCGCCTATGCGCGGGCGACCGACCTGGGCGACGCCGCCGCAGCCGGCGCGTTGTTCACCGAGGACGGCGTGCTCGAGATGCCGGGCGGTCGCCGCTTCGTCGGTCGGGCAGCGATAGCCGGCCGGATCGCCGCGCAGCCGCCGCGGCAGGTGTCCCGGCATCTGCTGTCCAACATCGCGGTCGCCGCATGCTCCACCGATCACGCGAGCGGATCGTTGCTGGTGACCATGTATCGCGGCAGCGGCGCCGACGATGGCCGGGCGGTGCGTCTGGACGGGCCCTATCTCGTGGGGGAATACAGTGACGACTATCGCCGGACGCCCGATGGCTGGCGGATTGCCCATCGGCGCCTGACGACGGTGTTCCGGAGACCCGATGAGCAGGCGCAGGGTCGAGGGCAATCATGAAAGCGGTGTGGTACGAGCGGACCGGGGCGGCGCCGGACGTGCTGACGGTCGGCGAACAACCGGAGCCGCAGGCGGGGCCCGGCGAGGTGCGGGTGCGGCTGCATGCGTCCGGCGTGAACCCGGCCGACTGCAACCGGCGCGGCGGCAGGGGCTACCTGATGGAGTATCCGCGGGTCGTCCCGAACAGCGACGGCGCCGGCATGGTCGACCAGACAGGGCCGGGCGCGGATCCGGGCCTGCTGGGCAAGCGCGTCTGGCTCTACAACGGGCAGCGCGGGCGGGCGTTCGGCACCGCCGCCGAGTTCATCGCGCTCGACGAGGAGCTGGTATCGCCGTTGCCCGACGACGTCGGTTTCATCGAGGGTGCCTGCCTCGGCATTCCCTGCATGACCGCCTGGCACTGCGTCTTCATGGATGGCCCGGTTTCCGGTCGGACGGTGCTGGTGCAGGGCGGCGCCGGGGCCGTGGGGCACTTCGCGGTGCAGTTGGCCGTGTGGGGCGGTGCGCGCGTGCTGGCGACCGTCGACGGCGAACCGAAGTCGCGTCACGCGCTGGCCGGCGGCGCGGCCGCGACGATCGATTTCCGGCCCGACGATGTCGCCGATCGCGTTCTCGAGCTGACCGCCGGCGCCGGTGTCGACCGGATCGTCGAGGTGGACTTCGGCGGCAACCTCTCGGCCGATCTGAAAAATGCTGAAGCCGAACGGCGCGATCGTCGCTTACGCTTCGCGCGGCGACGGCGCGCCCCGGCTGCCGTTCTACGATCTGCTGCGCAAGAACATCACCGTGCACGCGGTGCTGCTGCCCGGCACGCCCGCCGCCAGCCGCAAGGCGGCGCAGCGGGGGGTGGGCGACTGGCTGCGTGGGGGAAACGCGCGCATCAACGTTTCCCAGGTGTTCGATCTGGCCGATACCGCACAGGCTCATCTCGCGGTGGAAGCGGGGACCAAGCTCGGCACGGTGGTCGTCAGGTGCGCAGGGTGACCACCGCTTACGCGATCTTCACATACTCGAAGTCACCCGGCTGATTGTTGATGCCGCGCGCCGGCGGGGCGATCCAGCTCGCGTACTGGCCGGGCGCCGTGCACGGCTTCATCAGCGAATCGATGAAGCGCATGTCGGCGTCGTTCGGCAGCCAGGCGCCATGGCCGGCCTGCCATTCGGCCTCGGTCAGCAGGCGCCCGTCCGGCGAGATCCGCTGGCCGGCGAATTCGCCGATGCGCCGATTGAAGCCCTTGTGGGGCTGGGTCAGGCGGAAGTCGATGCCGGCCTTCTGGATCACCTTGTTCCAGCGGTCGATGCCGCCCTGGCAGTCGGCGATGTAGTCGTCGAGCAGGCGGCAGTTGATCGCGCGCAGCGCGGGCACCGCTTCATCGACCAGCTTGCCGTCGATGACGCGGGTCACCGTGTAGGTCGCGTCCTGAAGCTGATGGTCGTCGGTCAGCTTCGCTTCGTTGAAGCGGCCCTTGAGGCCGGTCGCGAATGCCTCGGCGGCGTTGCTGGAGATCTCGCTGCCGAACAGGTCGCGGGTCACGCTCATGTGGAAGTTCGCCTTGCGCTGCAGGAGCGGCAGGTCGACGACACCTAGCGCACGGATCGCCTCGATGTCGTAAGGATCCTTGATGCCGGCCTTGTTCATCGCCGCGCAGGTGGCCTCGACGGTGCGGCCGACCCCGGTCTCGCCGACGAACAGGTGGTGCGCCTCCTCGGTCAGCATGAAGCGGCAGCTCCGCGACAGCGGGTCGAAGCTGCTCTCGGCCAGCGCGGCGAGCTGCATCTTGCCGTCGCGGTCGGTGAAGTAGGTGAACATGAAGAACGACAGCCAGTCCGGC
>DAISWF010000121.1:4215-16302 GCA_036826495.1 Burkholderiaceae bacterium | reverse complement strand
TGCCGTAGAAGTCGCGCTGGTAGGCCTTCTCCGCGCCCCAGCAGCCGTTGTCCAGCACGACCGTCACGGTCGGAATGTCGTGCTGGATCGCGGTGGTGAACTCCGTCATGCCCATGCCGAACCCGCCATCGCCCATCACCGAGATCACGGGCCGTCCGGGCGCGGCGAGCTTCGCCCCCAGGCCGGCCGCATAGGACATGCCGACCAGGCCGAAGTCCAGCGGGGTCATCAGCGCCGGCGGCTGGAAGTAGCTGAGCTGATCGGTCGCCTGCATGCACAGCGTGCCCGCATCCAGCGCGATGATGCCGTCGCGAGGCATCACGGCACGCAGCTCGGCGAACACCTGTTCGGCCCGCATCGGCACCGCCTTGCTCGCGCCGAGCTCCGCGCGGCGCCGCTGCAGCGCGGCCTTCTCTTCGAGGGCCCGGGCGTTGCGCATGCGCCAGGCCGCCGGATCGAGCGGCGAGCGCTCGATCGCCGCTGCCAGCGCCAGCACCGTCTGCGCGGCATCGGCGACGATGCCCAGCTCGATCGGGTAGTAACGGCCGATCGCCAGCGGCTCGATGTGGACCAGCCGGGCCTGCGCGCCGAAGCTCTCCTCGAAGAACGTGGTGTTGAATCCCAGACGCGTACCGATCGCCAGCACGACGTCGGCCTGCTTGACGAGCTGAGTAGCGACCGGATTGCCGCGTGGCCCCATCTGCCCGAAGAAGAGCTCGAAGTCGCTGGGCAGCACGTCCGTGTGCCCCGCCGAAGCGGCCACCGGAATGCCGGTGGCGCGGCTCAGCTCCATCAGGCTCGCGCTGCCGCGCGACGACTTCATGCCCCCGCCGGTCACGATCACCGGCGCCTTGGCGGCCCGCAACAGGTCGACGATGCGCGCCGTCTGGGCCGCGGACGGCGCACCGTGCTGCACCGGGTCCCAGGAGTTCCACATCGCACCTGCCGGCACCACCTGCGCGAACAGGTCGCGCGGGATGTTGAGCACCACCGGGCCCTTGCGGCCCACCGACGCATAGCGGACCGCCTCGCGCACATACTCGGGAATGCGTTCCGCACGATGCACGTCCCAGACCCGCTTGGTGATCGGCGCGAACAGGGAATGCTGGTCGAACTCCTGCAGCGTGTCGCGTCCGATGTGACCGGTCGACACCATGCCGGTGATCGCAACCACCGGAGAGAAGGCCAACTGCGCCTGGATCAGCCCCGTCACGAGGTTCGAGGCCCCCGGACCGGCCTGCCCCGCGAGGATCACGCCGGGCTTGCCCGATATGCGGCCGAAGCCGTCTGCCATGTGCGTGCCCGAGCGCTCATCGCGCACGCCGATATAGCGGATGGTCGGATGCTCGTAGAGCGCGTCGTACACCTCCATCGTGGAGGACCCCAGAAGACCGAAAACATGGCTGACGCCCGCATGCTCCAGAGCCGCCACGAGTGCCTGGCCGCCGGTCATTTCCTTCATGTCGAACCTCGTCGTGATGACGGGGACCATGATAGGAAGGGCGTCGCCGCGGGGGGCGCTATATCAGCTATTCGCATCGGCCTGAATAGCTGGTATTGAACCCGTCGCGCCGGCGCGGGATGCAAGATGGCCACTGCATCGGACCAGGACGCCCCATGACACCGGCACAGACCCTCGCACGCTTCGTGTCGTCGCTCGACGGCACCGCCCTGCCGGCAGCGGTGCGCCATGCGGCGGCGCGCCACCTGCTGGACACCGTGGGCGTCGGATTCCTCGGATCGTCGGCCGCCATGCCGCGTGCCGGCCTCGCCGGCCTCTGCGCGCTGCCCTCCGCCGGCGACGCGACCGTATGGGGCAGCACGCGGCGCCTGGCTGCACCCTACGCGGCAATGGCCAACGGCATCTCCGCTCACGTGCTCGATTACGACGACACCCATTCCGAGGGCATCGTGCACGGCAGCGCGGTGCTGGCGCCGCTTGTGCTGGCGCTCGGCGAGGCGCTGGACGCCGATGGACGCCAGCTCGTCGAGTCATTCGTGGCCGGCTGGGAAGTGTCGGCGCGCGTCGGCCTGGCGGCCCGGGGCACGCTGCACCAGCGCGGCTACCACACGACCTCGGTGGCCGGCGTGTTCGGCGCAGCGGCGGCCGCGGGAAAGCTGATGGGCCTGGATGCGGAACGGTTGAAGAATGCGCTGGCGCTGGCGGGCAGCCTGGCCGCCGGCATCAACGAGTACCAGTCCGACGGTTCCAGCTCGAAGATCGTGCATACCGGCTGGACCGCCTATTCCGGCATCGTCGCCGCGCAGCTCGCGCAGGCCGGCATGACCGGCCCGGCATCGATCCTGGAAGGCCGGCTCGGGTTCCTCAATGCCTACGGCGACCTGAGCCGGTGCGACCTGTCGCGGCTCGAGCGCGGGCTGGGCAGCGAATGGGAGATCCGGCGAATCTCGATCAAGCCCTATCCGTGCTGCCACTTCGGCCATGCCTACATCGACTGCGCCGCCGAGCTGCGCGACCAGGGCGTCCGGCCGCAGGACATCGAACGCATCGAATGCGTGGTGCCGGAGATCGAGGTGGCGATGGTCTGTGAGCCCTTGGATGCGAAGAAGCTGCCCGCCTCGCCGTACGCAGCCAAGTTCAGCCTGCCGTTCATGGTGGCACTGGGTCTCGTCGACGGCCGGATCGACGCCGACAGCTTCACCGCGCGAAGCATCCAGCGCGCGGACCTGCTGGCGATCGCACGACGCGTCGGATATCGCGTCGCGGCCCCGGGCGAAACGACGTTCCCGCGCTACTTCCCGGGCTGGGTCGACGTCGTGCTGGCCAACGGCGACAAACGCTCCAGCAGGATGGACGTGAACCGGGGCACCCCCGAGCTGCCGATGGACGACGATACGCTGCGCAGTAAATTCCTGCAGAACCTCGCGGGCAGCGAACCGGGCGCGGCGGCCGGGCTGGCCGATGCCCTGCTCGATGTCGAGCACCGCACCGCACGCTCGATCGCCGCGATGATCCGCGGCCTGTGCCGTGACGATGCCGTCAAGGCTGCCAGCGGTGACGGATCTCGCGCGCCTGCTCGCGGATGATCTGCACCAGCTTGCGCGTGGTGTTGGTCACCGGGCGCTCGAACGAACGAATCAGGATCGCCGTCGACGTCACCACCGGGTTGACGATCGGCAGCACGCTCAGCTCGTCGACCCCGTCGAACGCATGCAACGCCGGCCGGGTCAGGATCGTGCAGGCCACGCGCTTGCGCACGAGGTCCAGCAGGGTGTTCAGCCCGTCGATGTCGAAGATCACGTTCAGCCGCACGTTGCGCGCGGCAGCCGTGCGATCGATCTTGAGCCGCAGCCCGTGCGGCGAACCCGACAGCACCAGCGGAATGCCGGCGATCTCCGCGAAATCGATCGACACCCGGTTCCCCAGCGCGCCGCGGGGCGTCACCAGGTAATACCGCTCGTCCCACAGCAGCTCGCTCTCCAGCGGCGACTGGACGCTGTCCTCGTAGACGATGCCGATGTCGATCCGGCCGCTGGTGATCCATTCCTGCACGTAGCTGGTGAAGCACTCGACGATGCGCAGCTTGCCGTGAGGCATCTCGCGGACGAACTGTCTGGCGACCCCGATGTTCAGCACCCGCCCCGCCGCCGGCGCGAGCCCCAGCACCACGCTCTCCGGCGGGCTCGATCCCGAATCGGCCACCTCGGCGCGCGCCTGGCGCGCCTTGGCCAGCAGCGGCCGCGCATGACGAAGCAGTGTCTCGCCCGCCTCGGTCAGTGCCACGCCATGGCCGGTGCGCTGGAACAGCCGCGAGCCGAGCGTGTCCTCGAGCTGCTTGATATGGCGGCTCAAGGTCGGTTGCGATACCTTGATGATGGTCGACGCGGTCGAGAAGCTGCCCGCCTGGCTGACCTCCACGAAGTACTCGAGCGCCAGCAGGTCCATCGCCGCTTCAGTCCGGCAACACCGGTTTCAGCCGGTCGGCCTCTTCCCGGATGATCCTGATCAGCGCCTGCACCGTTGCCGACGGGTGCTTGTTGCTGGCGGTGCAGAGCAGCAGGTGGCGCGTCAGCACCGGCTCGACGATCGGCACCAGGCGCACCCGCTCGGACCGCCTGTGGTGGGTGGTCACCGCGCCGATCGGCAGCACCGCGACCCCCAGGCCTTCGATGACCCAATCCATCAAGGTGTTCAGACTGTCGCCCTCGAGCCGGATGTCGAGCCCCACGCCGGAACGCTCCGCCTGGCGATCGATCATGTGACGCAGCCCGTGCAATGCGCTCGGCAGGAGGATCGGCAGCGTGGCCAGTTGCGCGAACGCGATGCTGCGGGTGTCCTCGGGCAGCATCCGGATGTCGGCGACCAGATACAGCGGCTCGCTCCACAGATGGATGCCCGGCACGCCATAGGAATCGAGCAGCACTCCGACATCGACCCGCCCGGTGGCCAGCCATTCGCGAATGTGGCCGCTCATGCCCTCGATGAAACGCAGCCGGGCGGCGGGCAGCTCGCGCTGGAAGCGTACGGCCACGGCGCTCGCCAGTGCCGCGGCCACCGTCGGCGGCGCGGCGAACACCGCGAGCTCGGCGGGATGCCGCGACACCTCCCGGACGCTGTCGATCGCGGCCTGCTCGCTGGCGAGCAGCTCCAGCCCGCTCTGGTGCAGCCGGAGGCCGGCGGGGGTCAGCCGCATCGGCCTGGCATTCGGCTCGAAGAGCTGGACGCCCAGGCTCGCCTCCAGCCTGGCCACCTGCGCCAGCGCGCCGCCGGCCACGGCGTCGCCGACGGCCGGCGCGGCGCGCACCTGGTCGGCCAGCGCCACGAAAGCCGAGAGGGCCGTCAGATCGAGATACTCGCCATGGGATCGCATGGGTCGGCATCGGGGTGTGCGGTCCATTCTAGCGAGCACCGATCATCCCGGACAAGACAGGTTCCGCCCCGCAGCCGGGCCGACCCGGCCGTCTGCGCACGGCGCCCGGTCAGGGGCAGGCAGGATCGGCAGACGGCGCCTCGCTCCAGATCACGCTGGCCGGAATCGGCCGCTTCAGGATTCCGCCTGCGACCATCACCTTGTTCCAGGGCGCCAGGTCGCTCGCCGGATACTTGACCGTCACCAGGCCGATCGCCGTCCTGACCAGATCGCCGTACTGGCTGTCGGACAGGCCGGCCACCGGCATCTTCTCCTTGATGATGCCGGCGGCCTCCTCGAAATTCTTCGGGTCGCGCAGCCAGCAGTAGGTCTTGCGGTGCGCGGCGACCAGCTTGCGGAACTTGCCCGGATTCTTCGCGACCCGGTCGGCGCTGGCCAGCATGATGCTGTAGACCGATCTGCCGAAATCCCCCGGTCCTTCGCCCTTGCGCATGTCCACCAGGATCCGGCCGAAGCCTCCCGCCGTCGCCACCTCGGACGCGGGCATCGTGGTGCCGTAGACGTCCACGCGCTTGGCCTGCAGGGCCGGCAATCCGGTGGTCGGCGGGCCGACGCCGATCCACGTCACGCCGGTGTCGGGGTCGACCCCGGCGTCCTTGAGCATCACGCGCATGATGTTCTCGATGTCCGAGCCGCGGCCGTACGATCCCCAGTTCATCCCCTTCAGATCGGCGATCGACTGCGGATACTTCCCGGCATTGGCCTGCTTCACGTCCGCACGCACCAGCACGACGATCGGCATCTGCATGTTGCCGACCACGATCTTCTGCTCGAAGCCGCGCTCCAGCGTCAGACCCACGTTGCTCGGCGAGTTGTAGCCGACGTCGATCGCGCCGCTCGCGGTGTTGCTGGACATCACCGGCCCGCTGGCGACCGGGATCAGCGTGGCCTCCAGGCCTTCTGCCGCGTAGAAACCCTTGGCCTGTGCGATCCAGCTCGGGATCGTCATCACGGCCCCGGAGTAGTAGCCGATCTTGATCTCTTCGGCCTGCGCCGAGACGACGGCCGTCCAGGCCAGCACGGCGGCGCATAGTGAACGAATACCCGAAGCGCGTTTCATCCCGATCCCCTCCTTCATCCACGCAGATTGATCGATTCCGTCCAGTGCCCCACCAGCCGGTGCTCGATGAAATCGGCGACCGTCGTGAGCAGGATCGCCACGATCGCCATCACGAAGAGGATTCCGAGAACGGCATCGATGCGGAAGATGCCGGAGTAGTACATCACCATGTAACCCAGGCCCGATTTCGACGCGATCATCTCGCTGGTCACCACTCCGAGGAACGAGTAGATCAGCGCCAGCTTGAGGCCGGCGAACACCGTGGGCAGCGCCCAGGGCAGCGTGATCTTCCAGAACCGCTCGGCAGGACTGCAACCCAGCGTGCGGCTCAGTCTCAGCAGCATCGGATCGATGTTCCTGACCCCCGCGATCGTGCTGTTCAGCACGATGAAGAAGCCCAGCGACAGCGCCAGCGCGATCTTCGACGGACTGCCGATACCGAACCACAGGATGAAGATCGGCGCCAGCGCGATGCGCGGCATGCTGTTGAAGCCGGTCAGATACGGATCGAGCAGCCGGCGCAGGTACGGCAACTCCACCAGCACGAGCCCGCCCGCGATGCCGAGCACGGCGGACAGCACGAAGGCGCTCAGCATCGCGGCGAGCGTGGCGCCGATGTGCGGCACCAGTTCCCCCGGCACGGCCTGCACCAGGTACAGCGCCACGGCATCGGGGGTGCTGACGTGGAATGCGGAGATCAGGCCGAACCGCACCGCCGCCCACCACAGCAGGCAGAATCCGACGCCGATCGCCAGCCTGCCCAGTTGCAGCTTCAGCCCGGTGCCGGATAGTCGGAAGCTCATGACGCGTTGCTGCCGGATCGCCTGCTCACTCATGGACGGCATCCATCTCGCGGGACAGATCGGCCCAGATGCGCGCATAGAGCTTGTGATACGCCTCGCCCTGCTGCAGCGACTTCAGATTGCGCGGCCGCGCGAAAGGGATCTCGATCGACGAGAAGATGCGACCGGGGCGCGCCGAGCAGACCAGCACCCGGTCGGCGAGGAAGATCGCCTCGGCCAGGTCGTGCGTGATGAAGATCACGGTGCGCCGGTTCTGCTCCCACAACGTCAGCAGCTCCTGCTCCAGCGTGAGCTTGGTGTGCGCATCGAGCGCACCGAACGGCTCGTCCATCAGCAGCAGCGGGCTGTCCATCATGAAGGTCCGCGCCAGCGCGGCGCGCTGGCGCATGCCGTGCGAAAGCTGCCGCGGATGGAAGTTCTCGAATCCGGCCAGGCCGATGTTGCGGATGAGCTGCTTCGCCCGCGCCGTCATCGCTTCATCGATGGCGCGCCTGCCCGAATGGACTTCGACGCCGAACAGCACGTTGTCCATCACCGTTCGCCATGGCAGCAGCGCATCCTGCGCGAACATGTAGGCGACGTCCCGGCGGCCCGCCTCGGGCGGCTGCCCGGAGATCTCGACCCGCCCTTCCTGCCGGTCGATCAGGCCGGCGATGATGTTCAGGATCGTCGTCTTGCCGCAGCCGCTCGGCCCGACGATCACGACGAGTTCACCGCGGCGTACTTCGATGTCGACGTTGCTGATGGCCTGCAGGCCCGTGTCGAACCGGTGCGCAAGCCCTGCGACGACCACATGCGGGAGTTCGACCCTCGTCTCGCTCACCATGCCTCCGCTCCTTCAGTGCGCCCACTGTGAAGGCATTCTCCGGCCGGCGCAAGGCGCGCCGGCCGGGCCCGATCGAATAGCTGCTATTCGATGCGCCCGGCCATCGACTGGCCGACACTCGGCGCATCGATCGAAGACGGAGCCATGGTGCAACCCTACGAAGTCTATGCGATCCGCTACGCCCATCACGAGCGGCGGGCCAGCGCAAACTTCCTGGGAGGTGATCCCGAGGATGGGCCGATGCCGCTCGACTACTTCCTCTGGCTGATTCGCGGCAACGGCAAGTGCTATGTGGTCGACACCGGTTTCGACGAGGCGATGGCCCGCAGGCGCGGTCGCGAGTTCATCCTCGCTCCCGAAGTGGCGCTCAGGGCGCTCGGCGTGAATCACGAAACCGTCGAGGACGTGATCATCACGCACATGCATCATGACCATGCGGGCAATCATCACCTGTTCCCCTGCGCGATGTTCCACCTGCAGGACAAGGAGATGTGCTTCGCCACCGGCCGGGCCATGTGCCATCACGCGCTGCGCCATCCCTTCGAGGAGAGCGACGTGACCAACATGGTCAGCCGCGTGTTCCGCGGACGTGTCTGCTTCCACGATGGCGAGGAAGAGATCGCCCCGGGCCTCAGCGTCCACTGGCTGGGCGGCCACACGGCCGGCATCCAGTGCGTGCGCGTCTTCACGCGGCGCGGCTGGATGGTGCTCGCATCGGACGCCTCGCACTTCTACGCGAACCTGGAACAGGGCCGCCCCTTCCCGGCCGTGCACGACGTGCTGGCCATGCTGGAAGGCCATCGCAAGCTGCGGCGTCTCGCCAGTGCCGACGATCTGATCATTCCGGGCCACGACCCGATGGTGCTGCGGCGCTTTCCGCTGGCCATCCCGGACTTCAAGGGCATCGTGCGCCTGGATCGCGATCCGCTGCCCACCGCGGCATGAAGCTCGAGTTCGACTACATCGTGGTGGGCGCAGGCTCATCGGGCAGCGCACTGGCCGCGCGGCTGACGGAGCGCGACGACTGCCGGGTGCTGCTGCTGGAAGCGGGAGGCGAACATCCGACGAATCTCTGGCTGCGCATTCCGCTCGGCGTCGGCAAGGTGCTGTCGAACCCCCGGTTGATCTGGCCCTTCTTCACCGAGCCGGAGCCCGAGCTGCGCAACCGGAAGATCGGCTCGCTACGCGGCCGTGGGCTCGGTGGTTCCGGATCGGTCAACGGCCTGGCATGGGTACGGGGCGAGGCGGCCGAGTTCGACCGCTGGCGCGACAGCGGCCTCGAAGGGTGGGGGTTCTCCGACGTGCTGCCCTTCTACAAGAAGCTGGAGGACTACCCGTGGGGCGATCCGGCGCTGCGAGGTCGCGGCGGACCGGTGAAAGTCATCGATCGCGGCCGGTGGGATCCGGATCCGCTGTCCGAGGCGTATCGCAAGGCCTGCATCGAAGCGGGCATTCCGGAGAACGACGACTACAACGGTGAGAGGTTCGAGGGCGTGGGCTTCCTGCAGCAGAGCATCGCCAACGGCCTGCGCTGCAGCGGTGCGACCGCCTATCTGGCGCCCGCGCGACGACGGCCGAACCTGGCGATCTTCACCGGCGCGCTCGCCACCCGCATCGTCCT
The DNA here is from genome assembly GCA_036826495.1 of Burkholderiaceae bacterium. GTDB lineage: Bacteria > Pseudomonadota > Gammaproteobacteria > Burkholderiales > Burkholderiaceae_E > DAISWF01. The sequence continues at coordinate 7,100 of DAISWF010000121.1, read as the reverse complement.
CGAGGGAAGGCGGGCGGTGGGCGTCGAATTCCTGCGCAACAACTCGCGCCAGGTCGCCCTGGCGCGGCGCGAGGTGATCTGCTGCGCGGGCGCCGTCAAGTCGCCGCAGTTGCTCGAGTTGTCCGGCATCGGCGATCCGAAGCGCCTGTCCGCCCTGGGCATCCCGGTGGCGGCAGACGTGCCGGGGGTCGGCGAGGGATTCCACGAGCATCTGCAATTCCGCTTCACCTACGAGTGCACCCGGCCGATCACGATCAACGATCTGATGCGCAGCCCGCTGCGCAAGGCGGCCGCCGGCCTGAAGTTCATGCTGACGCGCCGGGGACTGCTGAGCGGCACGTCGTCCACCGTGCACGCGCTGGCCAGATCCGATCCCGGCCTGCAGAGCCCGGACCTGAAGATCCAGATCGCGCTGATCAGCGGCAAGGACCGGATGGCGCGCTCCAAGGCCGCCGGCATCGACGATCACTCCGGCTTCTCGATCGGCACGTTCAAGATCCGGCCCGAATCGCGCGGCAGCGTCCACATCCGCAGCACCGATCCGATGGCCGACCCCGAGATACGGGTCAACTATCTGACGCATCCCGGCGACGTCGAGACCTACCGCCGCGCGGTGCTGCTGATGCGGAAGATCGCCGCTCAGCCGTCGCTGGCCCCCTTCATCCGCCGCGAAACCCGGCCGGGCCCGGAAGCCGGCACGGTCGATCAACTGATCGAGTACATCCGGGAAACCGGCCAGACCGCATGGCACGCGGTCGGGTCATGCCGGATGGGGATCGATCCGATGGCGGTCACCGACCCGCAGCTTCGGGTGCGCGGCATCGCCGGGCTGCGCGTGGCGGACATCTCGGTGATGCCGACCATCGTCTCGCCGAATACCAACGCCCCGGCTTTCCTGATCGGCGAGAAAGCCGCCGATCTGATCCTGCGCGAGCGCCCGCCCGCGTGACTGCGGCTACTTCTTCTCCTCTTCCTTGCCGTCCTTCATCAGATCCTTGAACACGTCGCTCGGATCCTTGTCCTCGAACTGCGGGGCCTCCATCTCGATCTTCACCTTGTCGAGATCGATGACCTTCTCCTTGTCCAGGAAGATCGTCACCGCGCCGGGCCAGGCGATCACCATCGCGACCAGGACGAGCTGCATCAGCAGCCAGGGGATCGCGCCGAGGTAGATGTCCTTGGACAGCACCGGCTTCTCGATCGCGCGGTTCTTGTAGAGCTGATCGGAGATGCCGCGCAGATAGAACAGCGCGAAGCCGAACGGCGGGTGCATGAACGAGGTCTGCATGTTCACGCACAGCATCACGCCGAACCAGATCAGGTCGATGCCCAGCTTCTGCGCGACCGGCGCCAGCAGCGGCACGATGATGAAGGCGATCTCGAAGAAATCGAGGAAGAACGCCAGGATGAACACGAAGATGTTGACGAAGATCAGGAAGCCGAGCTGGCCGCCGGGCAGCGCCGACAGCATGTGCTCGATCCAGATCGCGCCGTCGACCCCCTGGAACACGATCGAGAACACGCGGGCGCCGATCAGGATGAACACGACCATCGCGGTCAGCCGCATCGTCGCCTTCATCGCGTCCCACAGCAGCGGCCAGTTGAGGCGGCCGTGCAGCGCGGCCAGCACCAGCGAGCCCACCGCGCCCATCGCGCCGGCTTCGGTGGGCGTGGCCACCGCCGAGGTCATGAACGGCAGGCCGCCCATGCTGCCCAGCACCGTGATGATCAGCGCCAGCGACGGGATGATGCCGCGCAGGCACTTGCCCCACAGCGCCCAGCCGCGCAGCGTGATCGCCTCCTTCGGCACGCCCGGCACCCAGTCGGGCTTGATGCGCCCGAGCACGAACGTGTAGAGGAGGAAGATCAGGATCTGCAGGATCGACGGCCCCCAGGCGCCCTTGTACATGTCGCCCACCGACCGGCCGAGCTGGTCGGCCAGCACGATCAGCACCAGCGACGGCGGCACGAGCTGGGTGATCGTGCCCGAGGCGGCCAGCACCCCGGTCGTATAGCGCATGTTGTAGCCGTAGCGGATCATCACCGGCATCGAGATCAGCGCCATCGCGATCACCTGGCCGGCCACCGTGCCGGTGATCGCCCCGAGGATGAAGCCCACCAGGATCACCGAGTAACCGAGGCCGCCGCGCGCCGGGCCGAACAACTGGCCCATCGAGTCCAGCATGTCCTCGGCCAGCCCGCACTTCTCGAGCACCGAACCCATCAGCGTGAAGAACGGAACCGCCAGCAGCAGCTCGTTCGACAGCGTGTTGCCGAAGATCGACAGCGGCACGTTGGTGACGAAGCCGGGCGGAAAGAACCCGAGCTCGATCGCCAGGGCGCCGAACGCGAAGCCCAGCGCCGCCAGCGAGAACGCGACCGGAAAGCCGATCAGCATCACCAGGATCATGCCGACGAACATCGCCGGCGCCATCTGGTCCATCGTGATCGTCATTGCAGCGGCTTCTCGTAGTGGGTGTCCATCGCGTAGACGCCGCGCAGGAAACCGATCCGCTTGATGATCTCGGCCAGGCCCTGCAGAGCCACCAGCAGGAAGCCGACCGGCATCAGCAGCTTGACCGGCCAGCGGATCAGGCCGCCGGCATTGCTGGAGACTTCATTGCGGATCCAGGCATCGACGAACAGCGGCCACGACAGCCAGGCGAGCACCAGCATCGTCGGCATCAGGAAGAAGATCAGGCCCAGCAGGTCGATCCAGGCCTTGGCGCGCGGACTGCGGCCGCCGTAGAACACGTCGACGCGCACATGCTCGTTGACCCGCAACGTCACCGAAGCGCCGAGCAGCACCATGCCGGTGAACATGTACCACTGGAGCTCCAGCCAGCCGTTGGAGCTCAGATCGAACAGATAGCGGGTGAATGCAT
>DAISWF010000121.1:0-4205 GCA_036826495.1 Burkholderiaceae bacterium | reverse complement strand
GCCGGCGCTGACCAGCACCGCCAGCAGCACCAGCCAGGAGGCAATCCAGCCGGTCCATTCGCTGACGCGGTCCCACAGCTTCGCGTACCCGAACCACGCACCCATCGATGCCTTCCTCCAGAGCCCTGCGTCGGGCGAGCCGGCACCGGGGGTGAAGCCGCCCGCGCGGCGGCGACGCGGCGTGCGCCGCACGCGGATATTACCGAGCACCCATCCCGTTGGCCGTTAGGGATTCCCCCGAAGGCTGGCGACGCCTGCGCCATCCGGCCGACAGGCTATCGTCAGCCTGGCCCGCTGAAATCTGTTGACGACGATATAGTTACAAAACATAATCATTATATCGATGTGAGCGCCCTCGCCGATCCTGCGGCGGCCGGCCCGCCCTGGAGACTCCTGATGAACCTGTCCGAGCTGACCGCGATCGACATGCACACTCATGCCGAGGTGTCGTGCTGGAATCCGTTCGACAAGTACGGCGAGGAATACGATCGCGCCGCCGACAAGTACTTCCGCTCGAGCCGGCGGCCGACGATAGACGAGACGATCGCCTACTACCGCGACAAGAAGATCGGCCTGGTGATGTTCACCGTCGATGCGGAGACCCAGCTCGGCCGCCGCCGGATCCCCAACGAGGAGATCGCCGAGGCGGCGCAGAAGAACAGCGACATGATGATCGCGTTCGCCAGCATCGACCCGCACAAGGGGAAGATGGGCGCGCGCGAAGCACGCCGGCTGATCGAGGAGCACGGCGTGCGCGGCTTCAAGTTTCATCCGACGGTGCAGGGCTTCTATCCGTACGACCGCATGGCCTGGCCGATCTACGAGGTGATCGCCGAGTTCAATCTGCCGGCAATCTTCCACAGCGGCCACTCCGGCATCGGCAGCGGCATGCGCTGCGGCGGCGGTCTGCGGCTCGAGTATTCGAACCCGATGCACCTGGACGACGTGGCGATCGCGTTTCCCGACATGCAGATCATCATCGCCCATCCGTCCTGGCCGTGGCAGGACGAGGCGCTGTCGGTCTGTCTGCACAAGCCCAACGTCTACATCGACCTGTCGGGCTGGTCGCCGAAGTACTTCCAGCCGCAGCTCGTCCAGTACGCCAACACGCTGCTGAAGGACCGGATGCTGTTCGGCTCGGACTTCCCGCTGATCTCGCCCGAACGCTGGCTGAAGGACTTCGAGGAGGCCGGCTTCCGGCCCGAGGTGCATTCGCTGATCAAGAAGGACAACGCGGCGCGGCTGCTGAAGCTGGAACCTGTCCACGCTGCACCCATGACCGCGCCGGGGGCCCCGGCATGACGCCGCCGGCCTTCGACGACGACCCGTACGCCGCGCTGGATCTACTGCAGATCACGATCGACGGCGCGGTCGCCCACATGCGGCTGAACCGGCCGGCCAAGCGCAATGCGCTGAACGACACGCTGATCGCGCAGATCGACACCTTCTTCGGCACGCTGCCGGACGCGGTCGGCGCGGTGGTCATCAGCGGCGAGGGTCAGCACTTCTGCGCCGGGCTCGATCTGTCGGAGCTGACCGAACGCAGCGTCGCGCAGGGCATCCTGCATTCGCGCGGCTGGCATGCGGTGATGGACCGCATCCAGTTCGGCCGGGTGCCGGTGGTCGCGGTGCTGCACGGGGCGGTGGTCGGCGGCGGCCTGGAGCTGGCCTGCGCCGCGCACATCCGGGTGGCCGAGACCAGCACGTTCTACGGGCTGCCGGAGGGCCAGCGCGGCATCTTCGTCGGCGGCGGCGGTTCGCCGAGGATCCCTCGGCTGGTCGGCGTCGCCTGCATGACCGACATGATGCTGTGCGGGCGCGTGCTCGATGCGAAGGAAGGCCGCGACATGCAGATGTCGCAGTACCTGGTCGACGACGGCCAGGGCTTGGCCAAGGCGTTCGAGCTCGCCCGGCGGATCGCCGGCAATGCGCCGCTGTCGAACTTCGCGGTGATCCAGGCGCTGCCGCGGATCGCCGACCTGTCGCAGTCCGACGGCCTGTTCGTCGAGTCGCTGATGGCCGCGATCGCCCAGGGCGACGATGCCGCCAAGTCGCGGATGCGCGACTTCCTCGAAGGCCGGGGCGCGAAGGTCGAGAAGAAATAGGCGCTGCGCGGCCGCCACAAGACGCTGGGCCGCCGGCCACTGGAGGAAACATGAACGCACGCTATCGTCCGGTGCGGCTGGGCGGCTGCCTGGACGCCGAACTGCAGCGCCGCGCCGACGGCACGTTGCTGCTGCGCTCGCGCGAGCCGCTGGAACCCTTTCCGGATCGGCTCACCGACCGGCTCGAACACTGGGCCGAAGCGGCGCCCGAGCGCACCTTCGTCGCGCGCCGCGACCACGGCGGCGAATGGATCCCCATCAGCTACCGGCAGATGCTGGCGCGCGCGCAGCGCATCGGTCAGGCGCTGATCGAACGCGGCCTGTCGCGCGAACGACCGGTGGCGATCCTGTCCGACAACGACCTCGAGCATCTGATGCTGGCGTTCGGCGCGATGTGGGTCGGCGTGCCGTACGTGCCGATCTCGCCGGCGTACTCGCTGATCTCGCAGGACCATGCGAAGCTGCGGCTGATCCTCGAACGCACGACGCCGGGCCTGGTGTTCGCCGCCGGCCCGGCCTACGGCCGCGCGATCGCCGCGGCGGTCGGCCGCGACGTCGAGGTGGTGCTGGCCGAGGGAACGCTGCCGGAGCGCGCTACGACCCCGTTCGCGCGTCTGCTCGATCCGGGCGCCGGCGCCGCGGCCGAACGGGCCCATGCGGGCACCGGGCCCGACACGATCGCCAAGTTCCTGTTCACCTCCGGTTCGACCAAGGCGCCCAAGGGTGTCGTCAACACCCACCGGATGTTGTGCGCCAATCAGCAGATGCTGCGCCAGACGCTGGCCTTCGTCGCCGACGAGCCGCCGGTGCTGGTCGACTGGCTGCCGTGGAACCACACCTTCGGCGGCAACCACAATGTCGGCCTGACGCTGTACAACGGCGGCACGCTGTACATCGACGACGGCAAGCCGACGCCGGCCGGCATGGCCGAGACCCTGCGCAACCTGCGCGAGATCTCGCCGACGATCTACTTCAACGTGCCCAAGGGCTTCGAGGAGATCGCCGCCGCGATGGAGTCCGACGAGACGCTGCGCAGCCGGCTGTTCGCGCGGGTGAAGCTCTTCATGTTCGCCGGCGCCGGGCTGTCGCAGGCGGTATGGGACCAGCTCGACCGGCTCGGCGAACGGACGGTCGGCGAGCGGATCGCGATGATCACCGGCCTGGGCATGACCGAGACCGCGCCGACCTGCACGTTCGCCGTGCGGGTCGGCGAGATCGGCGCCGGGCACATCGGCCTGCCGGTGCCGGGGGTCGACGTGAAGCTGGTGCCCGACGGCGCCGCCGCCTACGGCAAGACCGAGGTGCGCTTCCGCGGTCCGAACGTGATGCCCGGCTACTGGCGCCAGCCCGAACAGACCGCCGAGGTATTCGACGACGAAGGCTTCTACCGCACCGGCGACGCGGTGCGCTGGGTCGATCCGGCCGACCCGCTGCGCGGGCTGGTGTTCGACGGGCGGCTGGCCGAGGACTTCAAGCTGTCCACCGGCACCTTCGTCAGCGTCGGCCCGTTGCGGATGAAGGTGATCGCCCGTGGCGCGCCCTGCATCCAGGACGTGGTCATCGCCGGGCTGAACCGCTCGGAGGTCGCCGCGCTGGTGTTTCCGCGGCTGGCGGAATGCGCGGCACTCGCCGGACTGCCCGCCTCGGCCGCGGCAAACGAGGTGCTGGCCCATCCTGCGGTGACGGCGTTCTTCCAGCAGGTGCTCGACGATCTGTGGGCGGGCGGCACCGGCAGCGCCAGCCGCATCATGCGGATGAAGCTGCTGGCCGAACCGCCGTCGATCGATCGCGGAGAGGTGACCGACAAGGGGTCGATCAATCAGCGGGCGGTGCTGTCGCACCGCGCGGCGGTGGTCGATGCGCTCTATGAGGCACAGGCCGGCGGCGGCGTGCTCATGCCGCGCCGGCCGGGGGTCTGACCGTCAGGGCCCGACCGTCAAGGCACAGGCGTCAGGGGCCGACGGCGGGTGCTGCGGCTTAGCTGCGGTCTATCGATGCCGGCTGCCACTGCCCGGCATCCATCGGCTGCCGGCGCATCGACGAGGGCTTGGAGACGATGATGGTGACCGACCACAGGCGCAATTCGTAGTGACCGGCCTT
>DAISWF010000120.1:11067-16303 GCA_036826495.1 Burkholderiaceae bacterium | reverse complement strand
CGGCAACGTGGTCGCCCAGTCGCTGGCCTCGCCGTTCATCATGACCATCAGATCGTTCTCGCCGGCCGCGGCCGCGCCCAGCAGGAACGAGAACGCATAGCGCCCCCATTCCTCCCACTGCCGCCGGTTCATCTCCTCGCCCTGACGGTTCAGCCACACCACGTCGCGGCCGCCCATCGCGGTCGCCGCGCCGGTCAGCCAGGTGGTGCGGCGAAGCTGCGGATAGCGGCGGCGCAACGCGATCAGCCGCGCGGTGAACTCCACCAGCGTCGGATCGGGCATCACCGATCCTTCGGCGCCCGACATCCGCAGCGCCGGCCGCGCCTTGGCGCCGCCAACCGCCGGCACGTCGACCAGGCCGCGCCAGTCCAGCCAGCCGATCTCGTTGTCCTGGCAGTAGGCATTGTTGTTGCCCTGCTGGGTGCGGCCCATCTCGTCGCCGGCCAGCAGCATCGGCACGCCCTGCGACACGAACAAGGTGGCCAGCAGCGCCCGCTTGATGCGGCCGCGCGTCACGTTGATCGCCAGCAGGTCGGTCGGCCCCTCGATGCCGCAGTTCCAGCTATGGTTCTCCGACTGCCCGTCGCGGTTGTTCTCGCCGTTGGCCTGGTTGTGCTTGTGGTTGTAGCTGACCAGATCGTGCAAGGTGAAACCGTCGTGCGCGGTCACGTAGTTGATGCCGGCCTGCGGCTTGCGGTCGCTGTTGCGGAAGAGCTCGCTGGAGCCGGCGATGCGCGAGGCGATCTCGCCGCGATAGGCGGCCTTGCGGACCCAGAACGCCCGCACGCTGTCGCGGTAGCGGTCGTTCCACTCGCTCCAGTTGCCGGGGAAGCGGCCGACCTGATAGCCGCCGAAGCCGATGTCCCATGGCTCGGCGATCAGCTTCACCCGCGCCAGCAGCGGATCCTGGCGCACGCATTCGAAGAACGCCGCATGGCTGTCGAAGCCGTTGGGGCCGCGCCCCAGCGTCGTCGCCAGATCGAAACGGAAGCCGTCGACGTGCAGCTCGCCGACCCAGTAGCGCAGCGAGTCCATCACGAGCTGCAGCACCCGCGGATGATGCAGGTTCAGCGCATTGCCGGTGCCGGTGTAGTTCTCGTAGAAGCCGGGGTGACCGCTGCGCAGGTGGTAGTACGCCTCGTTGTCCAGGCCCTTGAACGACACCACCGGGCCGGTGTGGTCGCCTTCGGCGGTGTGGTTGAACACCACGTCCAGGATCACCTCGATGCCGGCCTCGTGCAGGCGCCTGACCATCGTCTTGAACTCGCGGACCGGGTCGCCGCTGGCATAGCGGCGCTCGGGCGCGAAGAAGCCGATCGTGCTGTAGCCCCAGTAGTTGACCAGCCCGCGCTCGGCGAGCGGCCGCTCGCTGATGTGCGCATGCACCGGCAGCAGGTTCACCGCGGTGATGCCCAGCTTCTTCAGATGCGCGATCGCCGGATCGCTGGCAAAGCCGGCATAGGTGCCGCGCAGCGCCTCGGGCACCGCCGGATGACGCCGGGTGAAGCCCTTCACGTGCACCTCGTACAGCACCGATTCGTCCAGCGGCACCCGCGGCGGACGGTCGTCGCCCCAGTCGAAATCGTCGGGCCCGGTCACCGCCGCCTTCAGCGTGTCCGAGAGGTTGTCGACGCCGAACCGGTGGTGACTGTCGCTCCAGCGGAACGAACCGACGATCCGGCGCGCATAGGGATCGAGCAGCAGCTTGGCCGCATCGAACCGCCGGCCGCGCTCCGGCTCGTTGGGTCCGTCGACCCGGTAGCCGTACACCTGGCCGGCGGCCGCGCCGGCCAGATGGCCATGCCACACGCCGTCGCTGCGTTCGGTCATCGGGATGCGGTCGATCTCGCGGATGCCGCGTTCGTCCAGCAGGCACAGCGTGACCGACCGCGCGCCGCCGGCGAACACGGCGAAGTTCACGCCGGTTTCGTCGACGGTGGCGCCCAGCGGATAGGGGCGGCCGCGGGTCAGCCGCGGGCCGCCGTCGCCGGGCGCGTCGGACTGGATGGAGTGGGACGTGGAGTACGGCGGAGGGGGGTGCAGTCGGTTCAAGGTGTCCATTGCAGCAGTACCGTCGACAACGGTGGCAGCGTCAGTGACAGGCTGTGTGCCCGCCCGTGCGCCGGCTTCGGCTCGCTCGACAATGCCCCACCGTTGCCGAGGTTGCTGCCGCCGTAGTACACGGAGTCGGTGTTGATCAGTTCGCGCCAGGTGCCCGCCACCGGCAGTCCGACACGATAACCGTGATGCGGCGTGGGCGTGAAATTGCACACCGCCACGATGAAGCCGGGCCCGCCGGGCTCATGCGTGAAGCCGGGCCCGGCGGGCCCGGGCGCGCGACGCACGAACGCCAGCACGCTGTGCCGGCGGTCATGGAAGTCGATCCATTCGAAGCCGTCGGCCGACACGTCGCGCCGATGCAGCGCCGGCGTATCGCGATGGATGCGGTTCAGGTCGCGCACCAGGGTCTGCATGCCGCAGTGCAGCTCGTCGCCGAGCAGATGCCAGTCCAGGCTCACGTCGTGATGCCATTCGCGGGGCTGCGCGAACTCGCCGCCCATGAACAGCAGCTTCTTGCCGGGATGCGCGTACATGAAGCCCAGATAGGCGCGCAGGTTCGCGAACTTCTGCCAGCGGTCGCCGGGCATCCGGCCGAGCAGCGATCCCTTGCCGTGCACCACCTCGTCGTGCGACAGCGGCAGCATGAAGTTCTCGTCCCACGCATAGACCAGCCCGAACGTCAGGTCGTCCTGGTGGTACTGGCGGTGGATCGGGTCGCGGCCGATGTAGCGCAGCGTATCGTTCATCCAGCCCATGTTCCACTTGTAGTGGAAGCCCAGGCCGCCCGATTCCGGCGGCCGGGTCACCATCGGCCACGAGGTCGACTCCTCGGCGATCATCACCGCCTCCGGCCGCTCGACGCCGATCACCTGGTTCAGCCGCCGCAGGAACGCGATCGCCTCCAGGTTCTCGCGTCCGCCGTGCACGTTGGGGATCCATTCGCCGGGCTCGCGGCTGTAGTCGCGATACAGCATCGATGCGACCGCGTCGACGCGCAGGCCGTCGACGCCGAAGCGCTCGATCCAGTAGAGCGCGTTGCCGATCAGGAAGTTGGCGACCTCGTGGCGGCCGACGTTGAAGATCAGCGTGCTCCAGTCCTTGTGGAAGCCCTCGCGCGGATCGGCGTACTCGTAGAGCGCGGTGCCGTCGAACCCGGCCAGGCCGTGGGCGTCGGTCGGAAAGTGGCTGGGCACCCAGTCGAGCAGCACGCCCAGGCCCGCCGCATGGCAGCGCTCGACGAACGCGCGCAGACCGGCCGGCTCGCCGAAGCGCGCGGTCGGCGCATAGAGCCCCAGGGTCTGGTAACCCCAGGAGCCGTCGAACGGATGCTCGGTCACCGGCAGCAGCTCGATGTGCGTGAAGCCCATGTCGACGACGTAGGGGATCAGCTCGTCGGCCAGTTCCTGCCAGGTCAGGAAGCGGTTGCCCTCCTCGACCTTGCGCCGCCATGAGCCGGCATGCACCTCGTAGACCGCGATCGGCGCATCGAAGCCGTTGGCCCGGCGCCGCTGCGGATCGCCGGCCGGCAGCCTGGGCGGCAGCCCCGTCACCACCGACGCGGTATGCGGCCGCATCTGCGCGCTGAACGCATACGGATCGGCGCGCAGCGGCAGCAGCCGGCCGTCGCGATCGAGCAGCTCGTACTTGTACAGCGCGCCGATGCCGACCGCCGGCACGAAGATCTCCCAGATGCCGGAGCTGCCGCGACACCGCATCACGTGCCGGCGGCCGTCCCAGCCGTTGAAGTCGCCGACCACCGACACCCGGCTGGCGTTCGGCGCCCACACCGCGAACGTGGTGCCGGCCACGCCGCCCAGCACGCGCGGATGCGCGCCCATGAACTCGTAGGGCCGCAGATGGCGGCCCTCGCCGAACAGCCACAGGTCGTCGTCGCCGATCACGGTGTCGAAGCGGCGGCCCTCGTCGGGGTCGAGCGGCGCGTCGCCGGCGCATGCTCCCCCTGCTCGAGCTCCCGCTGCCCGCGCCCCGTCAGCTCGCGCCATCGTCAGACGTCCAGCGGCTTCACATTCCAGATCTGCTCGGCGTATTCGCGGATCGTCCGGTCGCTCGAGAACGGCCCCATGCCGGCGACGTTCAGCGCCGCGCGCCGGTGCCAGTCGCCCGGATCGCGGAACAGCGCATCGACGCGCTCGTGCGCCGCGATGTACGACGCATAGTCGGCCAGCAGCAGGTAGGTGTCGTGGCGCAGCAGCGAGTCGACGATCGGCCTGAAGCGGTCGGGATCGTCCGGCGAGTAGAAGCCGGAGCCGATCTGGTCGATGACCGTGCGCAGCGCCGCATTCTCCTCGTAGTGCCGGCCCGGGTCGTAGCCGGTGGCCTTGATCGCGGTGACCTCGGCGGCGGTGTGGCCGAAGATGAAGATGTTGTCGACGCCGACGTTCTCGCGGATCTCGATGTTGGCCCCGTCCAGGGTGCCGATCGTCAGCGCGCCGTTCAGCGCGAGCTTCATGTTGCCGGTGCCCGACGCCTCGGTGCCGGCGGTGGAGATCTGCTCGGACAGGTTGGCCGCCGGCATGATCACCTCGGCGGCCGACACGCTGTAGTTCGGCACGAACGCGACCTTCAGCCGGTCGTTGACGCGCGGATCATGGTTGATCCGGCGCGCCACGTCGTTGATCAGCTTGATGATCAGCTTGGCCATCCGGTAGGCCGACGCCGCCTTGCCCGAGAAGATGAAGGTGCGCGGCACCCAGTCCAGGTGCGGCGCGTTCAGCATCGCGTTGTAGCGGGTCGCGATGTGCAGCAGGTTCAGAAGCTGGCGCTTGTATTCGTGGAAACGCTTGACCTGCACGTCGAACAGCGACGCCGGATCGACCACCAGGCCGGTCTGCTGGCGGATGTAGTCAGCGAAGTGCCCCTTCTTCGTCGCCTTGGCGGCGGCGAACGCCTCGATGAACGCCGGGTCGGCGACGTGCGCGCGCAGGCCGGCGAGCTTGTCCAGGTCGACGCGCCAGTCGGGCCCGATGCGCTGGTCGATCAGCGCCGACAGCTCGCGGTTGCAGTTCGACAGCCAGCGCCGCGGCGTGATGCCGTTGGTCTTGTTGCAGAAACGGTCGGGGAAGATCCGCACGAAGTCGGAGAAGATCGTCGTCTTGATCAGGTCGCTGTGCAGCTTCGACACGCCGTTGACCTGATGGCTGGCGACCACGCACAG
>DAISWF010000120.1:0-11057 GCA_036826495.1 Burkholderiaceae bacterium | reverse complement strand
CCCCCCCCCCCCCCCGCTCCCAGGCCTGGCAGACCGGGCACACCCGCCGCTGCAGGTCCGGATCGTCGCCGAAGCGGGCCCTGACCTCGTCGAGGAAGCGCCGGTTGATCTCCAGGATGATCTCCAGATGGCGCGGCAGCACCGCGCGCATCATGCCGACCGGCCAGGTTTCCAGCGCCTCGGGCATCAGCGTGTGGTTGGTGTACGAGAACACCCGGCAGCATTGCGCCCACGACTCCGCCCACGGCAGCCGGTGCTCGTCGACCAGCAGCCGCATCAGCTCCGGCACCGCGATGGCCGGATGGGTATCGTTCAGGTGCACCGCCACCTTGTCGGCCAGCTCGTCGAAGCCCACGTGGTCGTGCATGTAGCGGCGCAGGATGTCCTGCAGCGAAGCGCTGACGAAGAAGTACTCCTGACGCAGCCGCAGCTCGCGCCCCTGGTAGCTCGAATCGTCGGGGTACAGCACCCGCGTGACGTTCTCCGACAGGTTCTTGGACTGCACCGCGCGCATGTAGTCGCCCTGGTTGAACATCGCCAGGTCGAGCGACTGCGCGGCCTTCGCATGCCACAGCCGCAGCGTGTTGACGGCCTTGGTGCCGTAGCCGGGCACGATCATGTCGTAGGCCATCGCCAGCACGTGCTCGCAGTCGACCCAGTGGGCGCCGTCGGTCTCGTGCCGTACCGTGCCGCCGAACTGGATCGTGAAGGTCGTCTCGGGCCGCGCGAACTCCCATGGATTGCCGTTGGCCAGCCAGTCGTCGGGCTGCTCGACCTGGTAGCCGTCGTGGATGTGCTGGGCGAACATGCCGTAGTCGTAACGGATGCCGTAGCCGTAGCTGGGCAGCCCGACGGTGGCCATCGAATCGAGGAAGCAGGCGGCCAGCCGCCCCAGGCCGCCGTTGCCGAGCGCCGCGTCGGGCTCCAGCTCGCGGGTCTCGTCGACGTCGATGCCCATGTCGCGCAGCGCGTCGGCGAACTGGTCGTACTGGCCGGTGGCCATCAGGCTGTTGGTCAGCGCGCGGCCGACCAGGAACTCCATCGACAGGTAGTAGACCCGCTTGACGCCCTGCCGGTACTGCGCGCGGGTGGTCTCCATCCAGCGCTCGACCAGCCGGTCGCGGCCCGCCTGCGCGAGCGCGGTGTACCAGTCCTGCGGCCGCGCGGTCACCGGGTCCTTGCCGACGCTGTACAGCAGCCGGGTGGCCCCCGCACGCCGCAGCGACTCCGGGTCGCTGCGCACGGGTTCGTATTCGAAGTTCACGAGGGGCGTTCCAGTGGGCATGTCTGTGGCTGTTCTCGGTTGATCCGACATTGTGACCGCAGCGGCGACCCGGGTGAAAACAGCGTACCCGGTGGGCAACGCCGCTCATCGGAATCCTGTCGCGGACACACACGGTTTTCCGTCGGCCGGGCGATCACGGCCGACGATCGCAACCGCCGATACCACCGATGTCGCGGCCGGACCGCGCGCCGTTCAGGCGGTCAGCGAACGCGCGGCACCGGCCAGCGCCAGGTTCGGCGCGACGATCACCCGGGTCGGTATGCACGAAAGATACCTGCCGAAGCGGCCCTTGGCCTCGAACCGCTGGCGGAACGGCGATCGCTCGAAGAACGGCATGATCCGCGGCACGATGCCGCCGGCTATGTACAGGCCGCCGCGCGCGCCCAGGGTCAGCGCCAGGTTGGCGGCCGCACCGCCCAGCATCGCGCAGAAGGTATTCAACGTCGCCACGCACAGCGGCTCCCGGTCGATGACCGCGGCATCGCAGATCTGCGCCGGGGTCGGCGCCGGCACCTCGCTGGTGCCGCCGTCACTGGCGTCGCGCAACCACGCACCCGGCATGGGCAAGCGGTCGACCGCCGCCACCGCACGCAGCAGCACCGGCAGCCCGGTGCCGGACACCAGCCGTTCGATCGACACATGCGGAAATTCGCGCCATACCTGCTCGACGATCGCCATCTCGCGGGCGTCGGCCGGCGCCAGGCTGGCGTGCCCGCCCTCGCCCTCGATCGGCACCAGCCCGCCGGCTGAAGACGCCGGCCCGCCGGCCGAGGGCACCAGCCCCGACACGCCCAGTCCGGTCCCCGGGCCGATCAGCGCGAGCGCCGCCTCGGGCTGCGGCTCGCCCGGGCCGACCTGCACCCAGTCGGCCGGCTGCAGCAGCGGCAGCCCCCAGGCCAGCGCGGTGAAATCGTTCAGCACCTTCAGCCGTTCGAGGCCGAGCGTGCGCGCCGCCGCCGCGGTCGAGAACTCCCATGCGGCATTGGTCAGCTTGACCCGGTCGCCGGTGACCGCGGTGGCCACCGCCAGCGCGGCCCGCTGCGGCCGCGGGCCGGGCTGCGCCGACAGATAGTGTTCGACCGCCTCCTCGAGCGATCCGAAACCGGCCACCCGCAGCGACATCGGCACATCGAGCAGACCGTCGCGGCCGAAACGCGCGAAGCGCGCATTGGTGCCGCCGATGTCGGCAACCAGGTCGATGTGGTCGTCGCCGGTCATCCGCGGAACTGCTCCTCCAGGAATTCGAGTTCACAGCGCGGGCCGCTGGCCGGCCGGGCAGCCTCCTGCCGGCGCAGATCGACCCGGCGGATCTTGCCCGAGATCGTCTTCGGCAGATCGCTGAACTCGATGCGGCGCACGAGCTTGTATCCCGATACCCGCTCGCGCAGGAAGCGGAAGATCGCCGCGGCGGTATCGGCGGTCGGCGCCTGACCGGGCGCCAGGATCACGTACGCCTTCGGCACGAAGCCGCGCAGCGCATCGGGCGACGGCACCACCGCCGCCTCGGCCACCGCCGGATGCTCGATCAGCGCGCTCTCCAGCTCGAACGGGCTGATGCGGTAACCGGATGCCTTGAACACATCGTCGGCCCGGCCGACGTACGTCAACGTGCCGGCGGCATCGAGCATGCCGACGTCGCCGGTGTGGTAGTAGCCGTCGCGCATCACCTCGGCGGTCTTGGCCGGATCGTCGGCGTAGCCGTTCATCAGGGCGACCGGCCGGTGCGCGAGGTCTATGCAGATCTCGCCCTCGTCGGTGGTCGGCTTGCCGTCGATGTCGATCAGCACGATCCGGTAGCCGGGCAGCGGCCGGCCCATCGCGCCCGGCGTCACCTCGGCGCCGGGCGGATTGCCGATCTGCGCAGTGGTCTCGGTCTGACCGTACCCGTCGCGGATCGTGATGTTCCAGGCGGCGCGCACCTGCTCGATGACCTCCGGGTTCAGCGGCTCGCCGGCCGAGATCAGGTCCCGCAGCCCGACCGGCCAGCGCTTCAGATCCTCCTGGATCATCATCCGCCATACCGTCGGCGGCGCGCACAAGGTGTCGACCCCTTCGTCGATCAGCACCTTCAGGATCGTCGGCCCGTGGAACCGGGTGTAGTTGTAGATGAACACGCAGGCCTGCGCGTTGAACGGCGCGAAGAAGCAGCTCCAGGCGTGCTTGGCCCAGCCGGGCGAGCTGATCGTCCAGTGGACGTCGCCGGCCTTCAGGCCCAGCCAGTACATCGTCGACAGATGCCCGACCGGATAGCTCTGCTGCGTGTGCTGCACCAGCTTGGGCTTGGCGGTCGTGCCCGACGTGAAGTATTCGAGCAGCGGATCGGTGGCCTGCGTCGGCGGGCGGCCCGGCAGCTCGGCCGCGCAGTCGGCGGAACGCCGATAGTCGATCCAGCCGCCGGCCACCGAGCCGTCGGCCGCCGGCACGCAGATCCGCGTGACACCGGCCATCAGCGCCGGCGGCAGGTCGGCGAACTTGGCCGCCCCGCCCGGGTGCGTGACGATGTGGCGCACCTTGCCGCGCTCGACGCGGTCGGCCAGATCGGCGCCGGCCAGCAGCGCCGTGGCCGGTATCACGACCAGCCCCAGCTTGATCGCCGCCAGCATCGTCTCCCACAGCGGCACCTCGTTGCCGAGCATCAGCAGCACGCGGTCGCCGCGCGCGGCGCCCTGCGCCGTGAGAAAGTTCGCGACCTGCGTGGAGCGGCGCGACAGCTCGGCATAGCTGAGCGTCGCGCTGCTGCCGTTCTCCTCGACGATCCGCAGCGCCGGCGCGCGGTTGTCGCGGGCGATGTGGTCGAAGTAGTCGAGCGCCCAGTTGAACTGGCTGAGCTGCGGCCAGCGGAAGCCCGCCTGCGCCGCCGCCAGATCGGTGCGATGGGTCACCAGGAAGTCGCGGGCTTCGAGGAAGCGCTGCAGCTCGCTGTGCGCGGCGCTGCCGCCGGGCGAGGTCGTGGTCATCGGGTGTCTCCGTCATTGGACGATCGTTGTGTGGAGGGGGAGGCTGCCGACGTGGGGATCGATGCGGTCGCAGAGGAGGGGGCGGCAGGCGACGCGGCGGCAGACGAGACGTCGGGGGGGGGGGCGGCAGGCGATGCCGCGCCCCCCGCCGCGCGCCGCTGCCGGCGTGCCTCGAGGAATCCGCTCATCATCGCCGCCGGCTCCGGTCCCCGCCAGGCCTGGCCGAACGCGTCGATGCCGGCCTGCACCGCCTCGCGCATCGGCAGATTCTCCCAGCGGCGGATGAGCTGCTTCTGCAGCCGCACCGACTGCGGGCCGTTGGCCAGCAGCCCGGCCAGCCAACCGTCGATGACCGCATCGAGCCCGTCGGCCGGCACCACCCGCTCTACCAGCCCGATCCGCAGCGCCTCGTCGGCCCCGAAGTTGTCGCCGACCAGCAGCATCTCGCGGGTGCGGCCCCAGCCGACCAGCCCCGGCAGCAGCGCCGCCTCGACGACCGACGGGATTCCGAGCCGCACCTCGGGCATGCCGAAGTGGCTGCCCTCGGCCGCCACCCGCAGGTCGCAGGCGGCCGCCAGCTCCAGCCCGGCGCCCAGGGTGTACCCCTGGATGCGGGCGATCACCGGAACCGGGCAGTCGCGCACCGCATTGCAGACCCGGTGGACCGACGTGATGAAGGCGCGCGCCCGCGTCTCGTCGCCCAGCGCCGCCATCTCGTCGATGTCGGCGCCGCCGACGAACGCCTTGCCGCCGGCGCCCGACAGCACCACCGCGCGCAGCCCGTCATCGCGCGACAGCGACTCGATGCGCTCGACGAACTGCGCCATCAGTGCGCTGTTCAGGCTGTTGAGCCGGCCGCGGTTGTCGATCGCCACGTGGGCGATGCGCTGGCCGTCGCGGTCTTCGATCCGGACGTCGATGTTCTGGGAATGGGTAGCGGTCATGTCCAGGGTGCCCGGCCACCGGCCGCCACGGGGCGCCCCATCGGGGACCTGCGGCAGGCGGCGCGGCGGTTCGGCTGTCGGTTCGTGATTTTGGCGATGTTACACAGCCCGCGCGCCCGACCCGTGCTGCGGCGCGGCTCGCCTGCCTGCCGGACGCTTCTCGGCTAGCATTCGGGCCATGACCGATTCCTCCGAAACCTCCAGCGAACACACCGGCATGCTGTTCGGCCAGCCGATCCCGATGTCGCGCGCCCTGGCGCTGATCGACGAAGCGATCGGCGACGACCAGGCACGCGTGCGGATGCCGTTCAACCCCGATCACACCAACAGCCGCGGCGAGGTGCACGGCGGCGCGCTGCTGGCGCTGTTCGACTGCACGCTGGCCTGCGCCGCCCGCTCCAACGACCCCGCCGGCACGGTGGTGATCACCGTCGACCTGACCACCCATTTCGTGACGGCGGCACGCGGCGACGTGATCGCCACCGCCCGCTGCCTGCGCCGCGGCCGCTCGATCGCGTTCAGCCAGGGCGAGGCCCGCGACGATGCCGGCGTGCTGCTGGCCACCGCCACCGCGACGCTGAAGCTGGTGCCGCGCAACGAGCCGGCGGGTCTTCGTTCGCCCACTTAGGCGCCGGGACTCAAGCCACGACCGCGTGGTGGTTACCGGCAATCTGAAAGACTTCGAGGGTTGGACGCACTGAACCTGGACGCCCTGAACCCTTTCGATCCCGACGGTGAGGATTGCATCCTCACCGCAACGAACACCAGGAGCCTGCCTTGACCCGGACCCTCGCCTTCCCCGCCGATTTCCCGATCACCCGCAAGTGGCCGCCCAGGCATCCCGACCGGCTGCAGCTCTATTCGCTGCCGACCCCCAACGGCGTCAAGGTGTCGATCATGCTCGAGGAGATCGGGCTGCCGTACGAAGTGCACCTGGTGCGCTTCGATGCGCAGGACCAGATGAGCCCCGAGTTCCTGTCGCTGAGTCCGAACAACAAGATCCCGGCGATCATCGACCCGAACGGCCCGGGCGGCCGGCCGCTGCCGCTGTTCGAGTCCGGCGCGATCCTCTGCTACCTCGCCGAGAAGACCGGCAAGCTGCTGCCGCAGGACCCGATCGCGCGCTACCAGACCCTGCAGTGGGTGATGTTCCAGATGGGCGGCATCGGCCCGATGTTCGGCCAGGTCGGCTTCTTCCTGAAGTTCGCCGGCAAGGACTACGAGGACAAGCGACCGCTGAAGCGCTACGTCGATGAATCGGCCCGGCTGCTCGGCGTGCTCGACCGCCACCTGGTCGGCCGCCAGTGGATCATGGGCGACGACTACACGATCGCCGACATCGCGAGCTTCCCGTGGATCCGCAACCTGGTCGGCTTCTACGGCGCCGGCGAGCAGGTCGGCTTCGACCGCTTCACCGAGGTCAAGCGCGTGCTGGCGGCGTTCGTCGCGCGGCCCGCGGTCGAGCGCGGGCTGAACATACCGGCGCGGCCGGCGAGCTGACGACGCGGCGGGCCGTCAGAGAGCCACTGATGGACCGCATCGATACGCGCGCATGGCCGATGGCCGGCATGCAGGCGCGCGAGTCGCTACCGACCGGCATGTGCACGCGTGCGTTGCTGCGGGTCGGCGTGCGCGCACTGCAGGCCGGTGTGCGCACATGCGCGCTGCTGCTGACCGCCGCCCTGCCTCCGGTGACCGCGGCCGCGCCTGACCCCTCCGCGACACCCCCCGTCGCCACGGACGACGCCTGCGCAGCGGTGCGCCGGGCGATCGAACGACTGGACGAACAGACGCGCGTGCACCTGCACGCGGTCACCGGCACCGGCCGCAATCCCGGCGGCTACCAGACCGCCGATTCCTACCTGATCGACGACCGGCAGTGGCTGTACCTCGACGGCCGGCTGAACGCACACGGCCTCGCGAGACGCGCCGACGGCACCCGCGACCGGTCCAGCGGCGTGGCGATGCTCGCACCGCCCGAAGAATGCGAGTCGCTCGCCCCGACGACGATCGACGGCCGCCCGGTACGGGGCTTCCGCTACGACGTACCCGTCGAAGTCGGCCTGAACCGGCTGACGATGTGGATCGACCCCGACAGCGGACTGCCGTGGCGGGTGTCGATCGCGGGGCCGGAGTGGGTGATGGGACGCGTGCTGTCGCGGCCCGGCACGCCGCCGCAGGTGACGCCGCGCAAGAATGGGCGGCGGTATTCGGAACAGATCGAGTTTCGCTATGACAGCGTTCGGCTGCCCTGAGGCACTCGATACCCAGAACGAATTCCCGGATCATCCGCCCGACTCGACAGACCTCTCGCACATCCACGCCTGCGCGAGTTTGTAGGACAATGCACTTATTGCATTTGCTGCACTTATATGGAGGCGAACATGGCTGTCGCCGGCAAGCTCCAGCGAACCCTTTCTCCCCCTTCGCTCTCCAAGGAAGAACGCGAGATGGCCCGCGCGGCGCAGCGCTGTCTGGTGGAGGCGCTGGATCATTCCCGGACAGCAACGATTACGTTGAAGAGCAAGGATGGAAAGGGGCCAGTGGTCGACCTGCCGCCCCAGGCGCTCAGGGTCATTGCACAGGTGCTGGGGGCGTTGAGCGAGCATCGCTCGGTGATGGTCATGCCTCAGGGAGGCGAACTTTCGACCGTCGAAGCAGCCAACTTTCTGAATGTTTCGCGGCCGTTCTTGATCAAGGAACTCGAGGCGGGCAAATTGCCGTTTCGCTTGGTCGGTACGCACCGTCGGATTGCATTCGAGGATCTGGCGGTCTATGCCGAGAAGCTTAGGGCCGGCCAACGATCGGCACTGGAGAAGATGGCCGACAACGCGCGAGAGTTGGGCTTGGAATATTGAATGGCCGGGCATCCGAGCCATACAGCGGTCTTGGACGCCTGTGTCCTGTACCCGATCGCCATAGCGGACTCGCTGATGAGCTTGGCCGCGGCTGGGCTCTACGCCGCGAGTGGACGACCAGGATTGAATCCGAATGGGTCGAGAACCTGGAACGGGACCGGCCCGATCTCAAGGGCCGGCTTACGACTCGCCGAGATTTGATGCGCTCGGCAGCTCTGGATTGGCAGGTATCTGACCGAGCGTGGCAGAGAATTCTTCCCAGAATCGCCCTACCCGACTCGAACGACAATCATGTGCTTGCCGCAGCAATCGCTGGTCACGCCGATCGCATCGTGACCCTGAATCTGCGGGATTTTCCGAGCGAGATCCTGCACGACTACGGGATCGAGGCGATCCATCCTGACACGTTCATCGTCAAGCACTTCGATCTGGATCTGGTCACCACTCTTTCGGCATTCAAGGCGATGCGCGCCAGGATGCGGCGGCCGGAACGGACGGCCCTCGAATTCGGAATACGCTGGAACGGAACGGGCTGCCGCAGACCGCGGAAAGGTTGCGCGAAGCCGCGGCGTTGATTTGAGCGGCATTGGACAGGACACTCCAGGCTCACTTGGTGAGCCTGGAGTGCCGTCAACTGCGATTGGGCCTGCCCGGAGACCAATACTGACCGACAAGAGAACAAGATGGACGAAATCCCTGCGTCGCAGCTCAAAAGCATTCTCCATTCAAAACGCGCGAACCTCTACTACCTCGAGCACTGTCGGGTTCTGGTCAACGGCGGCCGGGTGGAGTACGTGACAGAAGCAGGCAGCCAGTCCCTGTACTGGAACATCCCGATCGCCAATACGACCACGCTGCTGCTCGGGACCGGCACATCGATCACTCAGGCAGCATCGAAGCTCTCGTCCGCAGTGAGTCCCTCGATTTCATGATCGATATGGTGAAGGCAACCGCCGCGGCGATGGGACGTCTTGCGGTGGAGTCCAAGGCATCAAGGAGAATGCCTTGAACGTTCTCCTCATCTCGCAGTGCGACAAACGCGCGCTGACGGAAACCCGCCGCATCCTCGACCAATTCGCCGAACGGCGAGGCGATCGGACCTGGCAAACGGCGATCACCCAGGACGGCCTCGATACGCTGCACCGGCTGCTTCGCAAGACGGCGCGCAAGAACACCGCTGTCGCCTGTCACTGGATCCGCGGACTCGACCACTCCGAGATGCTTTGGGTCGTCGGCGACCGCCGCCGATTCAACCGTGAAGGCGCCGTTCCGACCAATACGACGAAGCGCAACATCCTGCGATCCGAGGACGAGAACGATTGGCATTCGGCCGATCTGATCCGGTTGCTGGTCGATCTGTCCGGCCTGCTGCACGACCTCGGGAAGGCTATCGTCGCCTTTCAGAGAAGGCTCAAGAGCAGGTCGATCGAGCGGAACCTGATTCGACACGAATGGGTCTCGTTGCGCATGTTCGAAGCGTTCGTCGGTGACGACGAGGATGCGGCATGGTTGACGCGCCTGGTCAGTCCCTCGAGAGACGACGACAGACGATGGTCGGAGAGCGTTCACCGGGACGGTCTCGACGACATCTCTCCTGCGCCGTTTCGACGACTTTCTCGTGCTCCGCTTGCCCGCGCAATCGGCTGGCTGGTGGTCACGCACCATCGGTTGCCCGACGATCCGGATGAGCCAGCCCCCTGAATGACCGGACAGGGTCTATCGCATATCCTTGAGGATAGGCATACGACTATGTCCATGACTAGAAGCAACAGAGAAACGATTGAGGTGGTCTCGGTGAGCGAAAAGCGCCGTAGGCGATGGTCGATCACCGAGAAGGCAGAGTTGGTCCGGCGAACGTACGCGCCCGGCATGAGCGTGTCACTGGTGGCCCGGGAGGCGGGTGTCTCGGCGAGCTTGCTGTTCCTGTGGCGCAAACTTGACCGCCAGGGCGCGCTGACCGCAGTGGGTGCCGGCGAAGCGGTGGTGCCTGCCAGCGAGCTGAACGCCGCGCGAGCTGAAATCGCCCAGCTGCAGCGCCTCCTGGGCAAAAAGACTGTTGAGGCGGAGATTCTCCGAGAGGCGGTGGAGGTGGCCCGCGACCGAAAGTGGATCTCGCGCTCGCCCTTGTTGCCCGGGGACGAGAAATGAGTGCAGTCTGCCGGGCGCTGGGCGTGTCGCGATCGAACCTGCATGCCCGGGCCACCGCGGCGATGACTGGCGTGACGGCCGACGAGGCCGAACGCCGGCCACTGACCAAGGGCTGGTAACTGAGATCCGCGCGCAGATCGCTGATCTGCCCACCTACGGCTACCGCCGGGCCTGCGCATTGCTGAACCGAACGCGTCGGCAGCAGGGCTTGTCGGCAGTCAACGCAAAGCGTGTCTATCGGGTGATGGCGGCGAATTCCCTGTTGCTGCCCAAGGCCCCCAAGCGGCGCGACAGCGGTCGCGTTCACGACGGCGTGGTCGGCGTCACCCACAGCGACACCCGGTGGTGCTCGGACGGATTCGAAATCGCCTGCGATTCCGGCGAGATCGTCACTGGTACCTTCACCAAGGACTGTTGCGATCGGGAGATCATTGCCTGGCGCGCCTGGCCTGGACGAGGACTGCCGGGCGAGCCGGTGCGCGACATGCTGATCGAGGCGGTTGAAAAGCGCTTCAGCGATGTCGATGCCGTCCCAACCGGTCATCGCCTGGAGTTCCTGGCCGACAACGGCGGTGCGTACCGCGCCGTCGACACCCACAAGATCGCCAGGAACCTGGGGCTGGTGCCAGTCCATACGCCCGTCTACAGCCCGCAAAGCAACGGCATCGCCGAAAGCTTCGTGAACACCCTCAAGCGCGACTATGTGAGCCGAATGGACCTCACCGACGCCTTGACCGTGATGCGCCAGCTGCCAGCCGCCTTTGAACACTTCAACGAGTGCCACCCACACTCCAGCCTACGTATGAAGTCCCCGCGCGAGTTCCGGCGACAGCTCAAACCTGCTTCCATCGCTCCGATTGCGGAG
>DAISWF010000119.1:0-16313 GCA_036826495.1 Burkholderiaceae bacterium | reverse complement strand
CGGGCGAGATCGCGATCCGCGGCCCGCAGGTGATGGCCGGCTACTGGCAGCGGCCCGACGAGACCGCCAAGGTGATGACCGCCGACGGCTTCTTCAAGAGCGGCGACGTCGGCGTGATGGACGAGGCCGGCTACACCCGGATCGTCGATCGCAAGAAGGACATGATCCTGGTGTCGGGCTTCAACGTCTATCCGAACGAGATCGAGGAGGTCGTGGCCGGCCACCCCGGCGTGCTGGAATGCGCCGTGGTCGGCGTGCCGGACAAGAACTCCGGCGAGGCGGTGAAGCTGTACGTCGTGCGCCGCGATCCGGCGCTGACCGAGGCGCAGCTTCAGGAGTACTGCGCGCAGAACCTGACCGGCTACAAGAAACCGAAGTACATCGAGTTCCGCAGCGAGCTGCCGAAGACCACCGTCGGCAAGATCCTGCGGCGCGAGCTGCGCGACGAGCCGGCGGCGAAGGCGGCGTGACGGTTACCGGTGTTTCGCGAGCTCGTCCGGGTGGCCGGCGAGCGGCGGCGTCGTAGTGCGCGCCGCGGCGAAGTCGCCGGCCCGCTGCATGAAGCCGCGCATCGCGCGGTTGTAGGTCGTCGGGTCGATGCGGCTCGCGCCGGAATGCGAGCCGCCGTCGATCAGCAGCAGTTCCTTGAAGCCGGGCGGCACCGCGCCGGCCGCCTTGTACAGCTTCTCGCTCATGCTCGACGGCACGATGCTGTCGGCGGTGCCGTGGATGAACAGCACCGGTATGCGCACCGCTGCGATCCGGGTGGCCGAATCGAAGCGCTGGCTGATCAGCCAGGTCAGCCCGGGAATCCAGCCCCAACGGCTGCCGGTGACGATGTCGGCGATGCTGGTGAACGTCGACTCGACGATCAGGCCGGCAAAGCCCGGTTCGGCCGATGCCGCGGCGGCCTGGATCGCCAGCGCGCCGCCCAGGCTGTGACCGTAGACGAAGCGCCGCGACGGATCGGGCTGGCGGCGAGCCAGCTCGGCCAGCGCGGCCCGCACGTCGTGCATCGCGCTGTCTTCCGACGGCAGCCGCTGGGTGCTGCGACCGAACCCGCGATAGTCGATCGCCAGCACGTTGGCGCCGAGGCTGTGCAGCCGGTCGACGCGGAACACGCTGTTGTTCAGGTTCCAGCGGGTGCCGTGCAGGTACAGCACGGTCGGCGCGTCGGGCCGGGTGCCGGCCAGGTACCAGGCGCGGATGCGGTCGCCGTCGGCGAGGGTCAGATCGTATTCCTCGGTGCCGGCAGGCGCCTCGCGGTACCAGCGGGTCTGGTCCTGACCGACGCCGAAGATCGTCTGCCGCTGCCAGGTGTCGAAGCCGGCGCAGCCGGTGATCACCAGGCCGGATGCGAGGATCGCTGCCGGCAGCAGGCGCCGTCGCGCACGGCGTGTCGATTCCGGTCGTTCAATCATAGTCGCGCAGCCGGAAGCGCTGCAGCTTGCCGGTCTCGGTGCGCGGCAGCGCATCGAGGAAGCGGATCGCGCGCGGATACTTGTAGGGGGCGATCGTCTCCTTCACGTACTCCTGCAGCGCCTGCACGGTCGCCTGATCGGCCGCATGGCCGTCGCGCAGCACGACGAATGCCTTGACGATCTGGCCGCGTTCGGCATCGGCCACGCCGACGACGCCGCATTCGGCGACCGCCGGATGCAGCAGCAGCGCCGATTCCACCTCGGGCCCGGCGATGTTGTAGCCGGCCGAGATGATCATGTCGTCGGAGCGCGCCTGGTAGTGGAAGTAGCCGTCGGCGTCCATCGTGAAGGTGTCGCCCGGCAGGTTCCAGCCCTCGCGCACGTAGGCGAGCTGGCGCGTATCGTCCAGGTAGCGGCAGCCGGTGGGGCCGCGCACCGCCAGCTTGCCGATCTTGCCGGGCGGCAGCTCGTTCATCTGGTCGTCGACGACCCGCGCCTCGTAGCCCGGCAGCGCCTTGCCGATCGCGCCGCGCCGGATGTCGCCGCCGGCGGCCGAGATGAAGATGTGAATCATCTCGGTGGCGCCCAGCCCGTCGATGATGTCGATGCCGGTGGCGTCCTTCCAGAGCTGCCGCGTCGCATCGGGCAGCGCCTCGCCGGCCGACACGCACTTGACCAGCGACGACAGATCATGGTCCCGCGCGAGCGCGGCCATCTGTCGGTAGAAGGTCGGCGCGGTGAACAGGATCGTGGCCCGGTGGCGCGCGATCGCCTGCAGCAGCGAGGCCGGCGTCATCCGCTCCAGCAGCAGGGTGGAGGCGCCGGCCCGCATCGGAAAGCACAGCATGCCGCCCAGCCCGAACGTGAACGCCAGCGGCGGGGGGCCGCAGAAGATGTCGTGCTCCTGGGGCTGGAGCACATGACGCGGGAAGATGTCGCACATCGCCAGCACGTCGCGATGGAAGTGCATCGTGCCCTTCGGCTGGCCGGTGGTGCCGGAGGTGAACGCGATCAGCGCCACGTCGTCCTGCGCGGTGTCGCAGGCGGCGAAGCGGGTGCGCTTGCCGGCCAGCCGCGCTTCCAGGCTGTGCGGGCCGCCGCTGCCGTCGTTGAACCACAGCACCTTCTGCAGCGACGGGCACAGCGCCGCCGCGCGGTTCATCTCGTCGGCCAGCGACCGGTCGCACAGCGCCGCGTCGACCCGCGCCTTGTCGATGATCGGCTGCAGGTCGCGCGCCCGCAGGAGCGGCATCGTCGCCACCGCGATCAGTCCGGCCTTGATCACCGC
Source organism: Burkholderiaceae bacterium (assembly GCA_036826495.1). Classification (GTDB taxonomy): domain Bacteria; phylum Pseudomonadota; class Gammaproteobacteria; order Burkholderiales; family Burkholderiaceae_E; genus DAISWF01. The sequence goes on along the minus strand of DAISWF010000119.1, from coordinate 13,604 downwards.
GAGCCAGCAGGCGGCCATCATCGGATTGTTGGCGCCGCGCAGCAGCACCCGGTTGCCGGGCACCAGCTTCAGATCGTCGCGCAGCACGTGGGCGATCTGGTTGACCCGGACGTAGAGCTGGTAGTAGGTGCAGCAGGCTTCGTCGTTGCGCAGCGCGATCGCATCGCCCAGGCCGCCTTCGACATGGCGGTCGAGCAGTTCGACCGCAGCATTGAGCCGCTCCGGATACTGCACGTCCGGCGAGTCGAGCAGCAGGTCCGGCCACTGCTCGGGCGGCGGCAGGTGATCACGGGCGAAGCTGTCGGCGTGAGCGGATCGGAACATGCGGTCTCCGTGCGGATCGGGCGGTCGTCCGGCTCGGCGGTGCTGTCGGGCGGCGGTCAGCCCTTCAGCAGGTCCCGGCCGATGATCAGTTTTTGCACTTCGGTGGCGCCTTCGTAGATGCGCAGCGCGCGGATCTCACGATACAGGCTTTCGACGATCGTGCCGCGGGTGACGCCCAGGCCGCCGAAGATCTGCACCGCGCGATCGACGATCTGCTGCGCATTCTCGGTCGCGGTCATCTTGGCCATCGCCGCCTCGCGGGTCGTGCGCACGCCCTTCACGTCGCGCAGCCAGGCCGCCCGATAGGTCAGCAGCGCCGCCGCGTCGATGCCGGTGGCCATGTCGGCCAGCGCCGCCTGCGTGAGCTGGAAGTCGCCCAGCGTCTGGCCGAACATCCGGCGACCGCGCGCCCGGCTGATCGCCTCGTCGAGCGCACGGCGCGCGAAGCCGAGCGCGGCGCCGGCCACCGATGCCCGGAAGATGTCCAGGGTCTGCATCGCCAGCTTGAAGCCCTGGCCCTGCTCGCCGAGCAGATGATCGGCCGGGATCCGGCAGCCGTCGAACCGCAACGTCGCCAGCGGATGCGGCGCGACGATGTCGATCCGCTCGGCGATCGTCAGGCCCGGCGTGCCGGCGGGCACCAGGAACGCGGAGATGCCGCGCGCGCCCGGCGTGTCCTCGGTGCGCGCGAACACGCAGTAGAAGTCGGCGATGCCGCCGTTGGAGATCCAGGTCTTGCAGCCGTCCAGCCGCCAGCCGTCTCCGTCGCGGGTCGCGCGGGTGGTCATCGCCGCGACGTCGGAACCGGCATCGGGCTCGGACAGCGCGAACGCGGCGATCGCCTCGCCGCGCGCGACCTGCGGCAACCAGCGCTGCTGCAGCGCCGGCGCGCCGCCCAACGTCAGCGGGCCGCTGCCCAGCCCCTGCATCGCGAACGCGAAGTCGGCCAGACCGTCGTGCCGCGCCAGCGTTTCGCGGATCACGCACAACGACCGCGATTCGAGCACCGGCAGCGCGCCGCCGGCGCTGCCCGGCACGCTGTAGCGCAGCCAGCCGCCGCGGCCCAGCTCACGGACCAGCCGTCGGCAGGTGTCGTCGGTATCGTGATGATCGACATCGGCCAGCGCGCCGGCGGCCCAGCGCTCGAGCGACTCGGCAAGCTGGCGGTGTGCGGGATCGAAGAACGGCCAGTCGAGATAGGTGGTGTCGCTCATGGTCGCCGGTGGTCGTGGTGTCAGCGGGCGGTGGTCCGGGCAGGCGGCGTGCGCCGGCGTGCGTCTCAGTTGCCTTCGAAGCGCGGCTTCTGCTTGGCGACGAAGGCGTTGTAGGCGCGCTCGAAATCGCGGGTCTGCATGCAGATCGCCTGCGCCTGCGCCTCCGCCTCGATCGCCTGGTCGATCGTCATCGACCACTCCTGGTTCAGCATGTTCTTGGTCATCGCGTGGGCGAACGTCGGGCCGCTGACCAGCTCGGCGGCCAGCGCGCCGGCCTGCGCCGGCAGATCGGCGGGTTCGACCAGCCGGTTGTAGTAGCCCCAGGCCAGCCCCTCGTCGGCCGACATCGCGCGGCCGGTGAACAGCAGCTCCGACGCGCGGCCCTGGCCGATCAGCCGCGGCAGCAGCGTGCAGGCGCCCATGTCGCAGCCGGCCAGCCCGACGCGGGTGAACAGGTAGGCTGCCTTGGCGCGCGGCGTGCCGAGCCGGAAGTCGGCGGCCAGCGCGATCATCGCGCCCGCGCCCGCGCACACGCCATCGATCGCCGCGATCACCGGCTGCGGGCAGCGGCGGATGCCCAGCACCAGATCGCCGGTCATCCGCGTGAACTCCATCAGCTCCGGCATCTCCATGCCGACCAGCGGCCCGATGATCTCGTGGACGTCGCCGCCCGAGCAGAAGTTGCCACCCGAGCCGGTGATGATGACCGCCTTGACGTCCTGCGCATACGCCAGGCCGCGGAACAGCTCGCGCAGCTCGGCGTACGAGTCCATCGTCAGCGGGTTCTTGCGTTCGGGGCGGTTCAACGTGATCGTCCCGATGCCTTCGGTCAGTTGCCAGTCGAAGTGACTGGCGCGGTAGTCGGCGAAGGTGTGGCGCATGTTGCGGTTCAGCAGCGATGTCATCGTGGCCTCGTGGTGGTCGGCAGCCGGTTCGTGGTCAAGGTTTGGTCGGGTCGTCCGACGGCGAGCGGCATCTGCGTCGATGGATCGGCGTCAGGCGGCGATGGTGCTGGCGGCGGCTGGGCTGGCGGTGCGTTCCGCCAGCCCCTTCTTCAGCTTGGCCAGCAACTGGAGCAGTTGCATCTGCTCGTCACGCTCCAGCGCCGCGAACATGTCGGCGACCCAGGCTTCGTGATCGGCCGCCATGCCGGCGAACCGTTCGCGGCCGGCGTCGGTCAGTTTCAGCAGCGTCGCCCGGCGGTCGCCGGTTACCGGTTCGCGCTCGAGCAGTCCTTCGGCCTCGAGCTGATCGGCCAGGCCGGGGATATTGCCGCCGGTCACCATCAGGCGCTGCGACAGCTCGCTCATCTTCAATCCCTGCGGCGCCCGTTCGAGCTGGGCCAGCAGATCGAAGCGGGGCAGGGTGCAGTCGAACGACTGGCGCAGCGACCGGCGGATCGTGCCGTCGATCAGATTGGTGCAGGTCAGCAGCCGCAGCCACAGCTTCAGCGCGAGGTGGTCGGCATCGACGATGCGGGTTTCATGGTCGGGCGGATGCACGGTGTCGTCGATCATGGGGCACGGCGCGGCAATTGGATCGCCGATAGTTTAAGCCTGAACTAATGAGGTCTGAACTATCCGTGCGGTCTTGCACACCGGCAAGATGCGAAAAAAGCGCAGGGAAGAGCAGGCGACGGGCGAAAAAAAACCCGCGTCGTGAGACGCGGGTTCGTACGGTGACCGGAACCGGGATTCCGGCTGCCGGGTGGAACCGGACGATGCCGGTTCCACCGAACGCGATCAGAACGCGTGGCGGATACCCAGGTACAGTTGCTTGATGTCCTGGCCGGCCGTCGGGTTCGCGATGCTGCCCAGCGCATTGCCGGTAAACGGCGCGTACGCGGCATTGGCCTTGTTGTCCAGGAACGCGTACGAAACGCCCAGCGACGTGCGCTTGGACAGCGCGTAGTCGTAGCCCAGCACGTACATGCGCGCATCGGTGCCGTCCTGCGTCGCACCACCCAGCTTGGTCTTGCCGGCGGCCGAGGCCGTGAACAGCAGCGTGCCCGAACCGATGTTGACCTTGATGGGGATCGAGAACGCGGTGCGCTTCAGTTCCTGGTTGGCGGCGTTGACACCGGTGAACTTCGACTGGTCGACGGTCAGGCCGATGTCGAACAGGCCGAAGTTGTAGCCACCCCAGATACGCGCGGCTTTCTGGCCGGCGTCACGACCCAGCGTCTTGTAGCCCTCGGTCTTTTCGTCCCAGAACGCGATACCGGCACGGATCGGACCGGCGGCGTAGCTCAGGTCAGCCTGAACGGCCTGGCCTTTCTGGAAGTCGCCGGTACCACCCAGCGGATTGTTGGCGTTCAGAGCACCGGCAGCCGTAGCGACCGGAACCTGATAGCCGCCTTCACCACCACCGGCGTTCGGGGAGAACGCCAGGCCGAACGTCACTCCACCGAAACGCGGCGAGTCGTAACGGATCACGTTCGTCGAACGGCTGGCGCGGGCGATCGCCGTCGTGCCATTGACATAGCTCAGGATCGAGATGTTCGAGTGCTGCAGGGCGGTGGCACGGATGCCATGCTCGTCGGTGCCGTAGCCGTAGTACAGGTCCAGCTTACCGACGCGGAACTGACCGAAACCACCGGCCAGACCGACGAAGGTGTTGCCGTCAGCCGTATTCGACGGACGCGATTCGTCGCCGCGGAAACGCTGGTCGATCTGGAAGATGCCTTTCAGACCGCCGCCGAGGTCTTCGACACCCGACAGAATGAAGCGCGACGAACCGTCAGCGATGCCGGTGATGCTGCCGTTGTTGGTCGGGTTGGTGGGGAAAGCCGGGGTAGCAGGCGTCACGCCGGGGAGGTTGACCGTCGCAGTACCATTGGAGAACTTGGTTTGCGCAAGGCCGAGCTTGACGTTACCCGACAGCGTGACCGAGGACTGCGCCAGCGCAACGCCCGGAAGAGCTGCCGCCACTGCGAGTGCAAGAAGCGATTTCTTCATTGATAAATCTCCTAAGTTTCTGGAATCAATCGACAGCCTCCACGCCGCCGAAACTCCCCCGAGCGAGCTGGTGCAAGCCATTCCCGGTCAAGTTCCCGAGTATTTTGACCAAAATTCCCGGTAGGGCAAAGTTGTGGATCGCGGCGACGGTTGTTTTTGAACATCCCTGTCGCGTGTGAACAACAGCCCGGGCGGGCGGTGTCCTTCCGTCCGGCAGGACAAGGAGTCCGACCATCGTCCCGATCCGTCGTTTCAGCCCGATTGATCACAGAATCGCTCTTTTTGGCCGCGCGCTCGCGACGTTGGCGGGCAGCGTCGTCGCGGCCCGGCCGAATCCGGCTGGCAACCTACTCGACCGGCCGGCGCCATCGGCGCCACTGGTGGCACCGGCGCCTGCCGGGCCGTCTTCCGCTCCGTTGCGCAGAGACGACAATCCGGCATCGTCGGGCATAGCCGCAGCGGCTGGCGATGGTGTCCCACTGGTTGCTGCCGCATCGTTCCAGGGGCGGCCGGTGGAGGACTTCGCACCCGTTGCCGGCCCTGCATGGCCGACCCGATCATCCTCTACGGAGCCGGTACCGGTACCCGTTGCCGGCCGCCTGACCGACGTTAAGAACACCGGACCTCAGCGTTCCGCTGTTGGCGCAGCGGGTGGTCAGCCGGCTGATCGGGCTGCGGCGGGCGCCGGTCTCTCGCCCGAGGAACGCCGGCTGTCGGCGGCGCTGATGCGGGTCAATCACGTCGGCGAGGTGTGCGCCCAGGCCCTCTACGAATCACAGGCGCTGACCGCGCGCGACCCGGCCATCCGCGAAGGCTTCCGGCGGGCGGCGGCCGAGGAGGGCGATCATCTCGGCTGGACGCGGCAGCGGCTGGACGAGCTGGGCGGCCGGCCTTCGCTGCTGAATCCGCTCTGGTACGGCGGCGCGTTCGTGATCGGCGCGCTGGCCGGGCGGCTCGGCGATCGCTTCAGCCTGGGCTTCATGGCCGAGACCGAACGCCAGGTCGAGCAGCATCTGGCCGGGCATCTGCAGCAGTTGCCGGCCGGGGACCTGCGTTCGCGCGCGATCGTGCAGGGGATGGCGAGCGACGAGCGGGCCCATGCCGATGCGGCGATCGCCCATGGCGGGGTCACGCTGCCGGCGCCGGTGCGGGGGCTGATGCGGTTGGCCGCGAAGGTGATGACGCGGACCGCGCATCACGTGTGAATCCGGACGCATTCTGATGGGTCGCTGCCGGTCGGTCGGCAGTCCGGGCAGATCGGCCACCGGGCGAAAGCCCGGTTCGCGTGGAGAGCCGTCGGTCGCCGAGGCGGGGCCTCTTCGCCTGGAGGGGGCCTTGTCGTCGGTTGCTTTTCCGCACTGAGTCGTTCAGCGCGCCGCCGTCAGATCCACGAGTTCCGGCGCGCAGTGCCGAGGCCCGCATCGGCATGTGCTCGTATCAGGCCCGGTAGGCGTTGGCCCGACGGGTCAGGAAGTCGGAGGCGAGGTCCTCGCGCGGTCGTCCACATAGTCGTTCCGCACCTCGTGATCGTCCCAGGTCATGAGCCACGGACACGACCGGTGGATCTGCTGCAGATCCGGATCGGATTTGTACAGCGCATGGCGCCGCCGGTAGTCCGCCAGCGTCCACGCCGGCGTCAGCGAGTGCGGCCGTACCGGGCCGGCTGCAGGCTACGGGCTGCGGGCTGCGTCGAGCGTCAGGATCCGCGTATGCGCCGGACCGCCGGCCGGTGCCAGCGCGTCAGGCGTCCTCGACGATCGTCCAGTCCAGGGTCAGCTCGGCGGTCTTGGCCAGCATCGCCGATGCCGAGCAGTACTTGTCGTGCGACAGCTTGATCGCGCGTTCGACGACGTTGGCCTTCAGCGAGCGGCCGCGCACGGTGAAGTGGAACGCGATCCGGGTGAACACCTTGGGATCCGTTCCGGCCCGCTCGGCGTCGAGCTTCACCTCGCAGCCGCGCACGTCCTGGCCGCTCTTGCGCAGGATCACCACCACGTCGTAGGCGGCGCAGCCGCCGGTGCCCAGCAGCACCATCTCCATCGGGCGGGGGGCCAGATTGCGGCCGCCGCCGTCGGGGGCGCCGTCCATCACGACGGTGTGGCCGCTGCCGGTTTCGGCCAGGAAGGTCATGCCGGTGGGGCCGGTGCCGGCGGCCCCGGTCCAGGTCACGGTGCAGTTCATCGACATCCGGTCGTCCGGCCGCCGGGAAGGGCGCGCCGCCTCGTTGCGTTCACGTCTTCGGCGAAGCGAAGTCCAGCAGGCGAAGTCTAAGGCCAGCGTGCCGACTGCGCAGCGGCGCCGGGTACGTCTTCCGCTGGCGGCCGGGTCGACGTTGCAACGCGGAATATTCCCCGCGATGAGCACCCATAGTCCACCGCTACCAGAGCCGGAAACAGATGTAAGAGAAACTTGTATTTTCTTTATAAGCTTTTGATTGATATCAAATTTCACCCACCTTCAAGCATCATTGGAACGAATTGGTACCAATCGCTGAATTTCTTCTTGCATCGCAGCAAATTCGTCTGTAGGATCACCTTCATCGGTCGGGTGCCACGCATCCGGCCCACCGAGTCTCCTCCACCCTCCTCCTTTGGTGGATTAAGCCCGGGCCTCACCGCCCGGGCTTTTTTTCGTCCCGATTTTCCTTTTGACGCTGCAACGGCCCCTGTACTACAATCTAAGGCTTTCCGCGGCCGGGGTGTGGAAGGGAGATCCGAATCCCCCCGGTACCCATCCGTCGGAACCCCTGCGAACTCTTTGGCCCGCCGCCGCGATCTCCTCGCTGGCGGCCCCGGCCGGAACGAAGCGACATGAAAACATTTTCGGCGAAGCCGGCTGAGGTCAAGCGCGACTGGTTCGTCATCGATGCCAGCGACAAGGTGCTGGGCCGGCTGGCCACGCAGATCGCGGCGCGCCTGCGCGGCAAGCACAAACCCGAGTTCACGCCGCACGTGGACACCGGCGACTACATCGTCGTCGTGAATGCCGCCAAGCTGCGCATCACCGGCGCCAAGGCCGACGACAAGAAGTACTTCCGCCACAGCGGCTACCCGGGCGGCATCTCGGAAACCAACTTCACGAAGATGCAGGCGCGTTTCCCGGGCCGTGCGCTGGAGAAGGCGGTCAAGGGCATGCTGCCCAAGGGCCCGCTGGGCTACGCGATGATCAAGAAACTGAAAGTGTACGGCGAGGCCAGCCATCCGCATGGCGCCCAGCAGCCCCGTGCGCTGGAAGTCTGAACCGGCAGAACTGAACAGGAAAGCAGCCGAACATGATCGGTGAATACAACTACGGAACCGGCCGCCGCAAGACTTCGGTGGCGCGTGTGTTCCTGAAGCGCGGTACCGGCAAGATCGTCGTCAACGGCAAGCCGGTCGACAACTATTTCGCCCGCGAAACCGGCCGGATGGTGGTCCGCCAGCCGCTGTACCTGACCAACAATGCCGAAGCGTTCGACATCAAGGTCAACGTCGCCGGCGGCGGCGAGACCGGTCAGGCCGGCGCGGTGCGTCACGGCATCACTCGCGCACTGATCGACTATGATCAGTCGCTGAAGTCGGTGCTGTCCAACGCCGGGCTCGTCACCCGCGATGCCCGCGAGGTGGAGCGCAAGAAGGTCGGCCTGCACAAGGCACGCCGCCGCAAGCAGTTCTCCAAGCGTTGATCGGGTCCGCTGGCGGTCGTCCGCCGGCGTCGGAACCGGATGGTCGAAGCCGCCTTGCGATGCAGGCGGCTTTTTCGTTTGGTTCCGCTTTCTCGTTGGCTTCTCTTGTCGGCTCCCTTCTGATCGGAGGCACGGATGATCAAGGTCGGAATCGTCGGCGGCACCGGCTACACCGGTGTCGAGCTGCTGCGGCTGCTGGCCCAGCATCCACAGGCCGAGCTGGTGGCGATCACGTCGCGCAAGGAAACCGGCATGCCGGTGGCCGACATGTATCCGTCGCTGCGCGGGCGTGTGAAGCTCGCGTTCACCGATCCCGAGCAGTCGCCGCTCGATCGCTGCGACGTGGTGTTCTTCGCCACGCCGCACGGCGTCGCGATGGCGCAGGCGCGGCGGCTGCTGGAAGCGGGCGTCAAGGTCATCGACCTGGCGGCCGACTTCCGGCTGAAGGATCCCGCGGTCTTCGAGCGCTGGTACAAGATGCCGCACAGTGAGCTGAAGCTGCTCGACGAGGCGGTCTACGGGCTTCCGGAGGTGAACCGCGAGGCGATCCGGCGGGCGCGGATCATCGGGCTGCCCGGCTGCTATCCGACGTCGGTGCAGCTCGGCTTCCTGCCGGTGCTGGAACCGTCGGCCGGCCGGCTGGTCGATCCGCTGTCGCTGATCGCCGACTGCAAGTCGGGCGTGTCGGGCGCCGGCCGCAAGGCAGAAGTCCATACTCTGCTGGCCGAGGCGTCCGACAACTTCAAGGCCTATGGCGTCACCGGTCATCGGCATCTGCCGGAGATCCGCCAGGGGCTGGAAGCGATCGCCGCCGGGCCGGTGAATCTGATCTTCACGCCCCACCTGGTGCCGATGATCCGCGGCATCCACTCGACGCTCTATGCGCCGCTGACCGATGCCGGCATGGCCACCGATTTCCAGGCGCTGTACGAGAAGCGCTTCGCTGATGAACCGTTCGTCGACGTGATGCCGGCCGGCTCGACGCCGGAGACCCGCTCGGTGCGGGCGTCGAACATGGTCCGCATCGCCGTCCACCGTCCGCCCGACAGCCGCATGCTGATGGTGCTGGTGGTCGAGGACAATCTGGTCAAGGGCGCCTCGGGGCAGGGCGTGCAGGTGATGAACCTGATGTTCGGGCTGCCGGAGACCACCGGGCTCACGCAGTTGCCGGTGCTGCCCTGAAGGACCGGTGAATCGAGCCGGCGTGGCGGCGCCCGTCCCACGACGTCTCGGGACTTGCTGATACGCCGCTCGTCTGCCCGGCGCCGCCGCGCGCGGATGAACGACAGGGCCCGGTGCTAACATCCCCCGATCGGACGGCCGGCGGGCCGGGTCCGGTCCACCGATGCGGGACAGGGCACTTGTGAAGTGGAACCGTGCGACGCGTAACCGGCTGGCAAATGCTCGCCGGCTGACGATCCGCCGCCACGTGCCGTGGCCGCTGCGGGTGTTGAGCCTGGTGGTGGCCGGCGCGCTGGGCGCGGTCGCGGCCCTGGCCGGCTGGCACCTGTGGTTCGCGCAGGAATCGCACGAGCGCGCGGCGGTCTTGCAGACCGAGGCGGCCGAGCTGCGCGAACGGGTCGAGGACCTGCAGGACAAGCTCACCGCCGTGCTCGACGAGCGGGCGCGGCTGGCGCTGATCGCCAATTCCGCCGACAGCCAGGTCAAGGTCGAGCAGAGCGCCACCGAGCGGCTGGCCGCGCAGTTGCGTCTGCTGGAGGCCGAGAACGGCAAGCTGAAGGCGGATCTGGCGTATCTGGAGAGCCTGCTGCCGGCACCCGAGGTGACCGGCGAGGGAGCGGTGGCGATCCGTCGCTTCCAGGTCGAAGCGGGCGATGCGCCGAACCAGTTGCACTACCGGGCGCTGCTGGCCCAGGGCGGCCGGGCGGAACGCGAGTTCAGCGGCTCGTTCCAGCTCGTCGTGGCCGCCGAATCCATGCTGGGCAAGGCGGCGAACTGGACCTGGCCGGAGGCCGGCTCGGCCGACGCGCGGGACCGTACCCGGCTGCATTTCAAGCGCTTCCAGCGCGTCGAGGGCAGCGTCGACGTGCCGGTGGGCGTCAGAGTCCGCTCGGTCCAGTTGCGGGTGCTGGAGCGCGGCGTCGTGCGCGCCCAGCAGAGCGCGACGCCCTGAACGGATCCGTGAACCGGTTCACGCACGCATCCGGCGCGCAGCCACGACCATCGAGGAGCATGTCCATGTTCGGTTCAGAGAAGAAGAAGCTCGGCGGCGGCCCGATCGCCACGCTGATCGGTGCCGAGGCCACGATCACCGGCGACCTGATGTTCCGCGGCGGCTTGCGCATCGACGGTGTGGTGCAGGGCAACGTGCGGGCCGAGGAGGGTCAGGCGTCGATGCTGGTGCTGTCGGAGAACGCGCGGATCGAGGGCAGCGTGCAGGCCGGTCACCTGGTGCTGAACGGCACCGTGATCGGGCCGGTGCAGGGCGACGATCTGATCGAGCTGCAGCCGAAGGCCCGGATCACCGGCGATGTCCGGTATCGGGTGCTGGAGATGGCGCAGGGGGCGGTCGTCGACGGCCAGCTCGCCCATGTCGAGGGCAGCCGCCCGGGTCTGAAGCTTGCCGCGAGCAACGATTGAGCATTGAATGCGACGCTTTCGTCCCCACTTCCAGCGATGGCTATCGATAGTCGATAGAATCGGCCGCAACCGGAGATTTACATGAATGCTGTGGCAGAGATGCCGGCGCCGTTCGTCTTCACCGACAGCGCCGCCGACAAGGTCAAACAACTGATCACCGAGGAAGGCAATCCCGACCTCAAGTTGCGGGTGTTCGTCCAGGGCGGCGGCTGCTCGGGTTTCCAGTACGGCTTCACGTTCGACGAGGAAACCAACGAGGACGACACGGTGCTGCAGAAGAACGGCGTCACCTTGCTGATCGACGCGATGAGCTACCAGTACCTGCTGGGTGCCGAGATCGACTACAAGGAAGACATCGAGGGTGCGCAGTTCGTGATCAAGAATCCGAACGCCGCCACCACCTGCGGCTGCGGATCGTCGTTCGCGGTCTGAAAGCCTTCGTCAGCCTCTCGGCGCGCGGTGCCAGGCGCCCAACGTGCGCGGCCCGCGGGCGCCGGTGACGGTGGGCAGATTTCCCGGCTGATCGTCCAGCCGCCGCGCCGCCAGCCAGGCGAACGCCAGCGCCTCGACCGACTGAGGGTCGATGCCGAGCGCCGAGGTCGTGGCGACCCGGCAACCCGGCAGCAGCGCCGCCAGGCGCCGCATCAGCCAGCCGTTGCGGGCGCCGCCGCCGCAGACAAACAGTTCCGCTGCAGCGAAGCGTTCGGCCGCCTCGGCGATGCTGGCCGCGGTCAGTTCCGCCAATGTCGCCTGCACGTCGGCCGGCGCCGGCAGGGCGCCACCGTCGCGGGCGTGTTCGGTCAGCCGCTGGTCCAGCCACTGCAGATGGAACAGATCGCGGCCGGTGCTCTTGGGCGGCGGCAGTGCGAAATAGGGGTCGGCATGCAGCCGGGCGAGCAGCGCCGGGTCTGGCCGGCCGCTGGCGGCCCAGCGGCCATCGTCGTCGAACGGAAGCTGCCGGTGGCGCTCGATCCAGCCGTCCATCAGCAGGTTGCCCGGGCCGGTGTCATAGCCGACCGGCGCGTCGCCTGACGGATCCATCAGGCTGACGTTGCCGATGCCGCCGATGTTGACGATGACCCGCCGCGCGGCCGCCGCACCGAACACCTGCGCATGGAACGACGGCGCCAGCGGCGCGCCCTGGCCGCCGGCGGCGATGTCGGCGCTGCGGAAATCGCAGACCACGTCGATGCCGGTCGTCTCGGCCAGCCGCGCGCCGTTCAGAAGCTGCACGGTGAAGCCGAGCTCGGGCCGGTGCCGCACCGTCTGCCCATGGGCGCCGAGCGCCACGACAGCGCCGGCCGGCGCGCCGGTGTCGGCCAGCAGCGTCTGCACCGCCTGAGCGTAGACGTCGGCCAGCGCATTGCCGGCCAGCGATGCGCGAGCCAGCTCGTCGGCGCCGGGCTGCTGCAGTGCCATCAGTTCGCCGCGCAATGGCGCCGGCAGCGGCACGGACACGAAGCCGCGGGTCGTCGGGCGCGAGCCGCCGGCTGCGAAATCGGCCAGCACGGCGTCGACGCTGTCCATGCTGGTGCCGGACATCAGACCGATGAACGAGCGGTTCCTCATCGAGGCCAGGTCAGACGGAGCGTCGCAGGGCCGGGCGCGGAGTCATCAGGCGCCGGGCAACGTGGGGCAACAACGGCGAGCCCAGGCGGGCGCGCGCGGACCGCTCACTGGAACCGCGCGACGCGCAGTTCGTCGAAGCGCTGCAGGTCGGCGCGCAGCGCGCTGGCGGCCGTGTTGAAGCGCTGCAGATCGGCCGCCTCGAGCGGTTCGATCGACGGCAGCGCCACCGCCATCGGATCGGTCTGCTCGCCGTTGATGCGGAATTCGTAGTGCAGGTGCGGGCCGGTGGCCCAGCCGGTGCGGCCGACATAGCCGAGCACGTCGCCCTGCGACAGCTTGTCGCCGACCTTCAGGCCGTCGACGAAGTCGTTCAGGTGGGCATAGACCGTCATGATCTGCGCGTTGTGCTTGATCATCACGACGTTGCCGTAGCCGCGCTGCTGGCCGACGAAATCGACGACCCCGTCGCCCACCGTGCGGACCTTGGTGCCCAGCGGCGCGGCGAAGTCCACGCCCTTGTGGGCGCGCCAGTCGCGCATCACCGGATGCATCCGCGCTTCGGTGAAACCGGACATGAGCTGCGCTTCCTCGAGCGGGTTGCGCAGGAACGTCTGCTTCAGGCTGCGGGCATCGTAGGTGTAGTACTCGCCCCGGCCGAACTTCGGCGCATGGCGGGGGCCGCCGATCGTCCGTTCGAACCACACCGCCTCATGCCGGCGGCCGCCGGCCGACAGCTCGGCCGCCAGCACCCGGCCAGCCGCCGCGCTCTCGAAGCTGCCGGGCTCGCGCACCGTCTCGTACAGCACCCGCAGCCGGTCACCCGGCTTCAGATCGCGGCGCAGGTCGATCGACGCTTCGAAGATGTCGCCGAGCTGCCGCGTCACGTTGTCCGGCACGCCGCCGGCCTCGGCCGCCGCCGCCAGCGTCGTGCGCACCTCGATGACCCGGGAGGCGACCGACCGCTCCAGTTCCGCCGCCTCCTCGCGTGCCTGGAAGCCGTTCTCGGTCCGGCTGATCAGCCCCCGCCTGCCGCCGCGCGCCGGGTTGGCCAGGCCCGATTCGAGCCGGGTCAGCCGGTACGAGAACTTCATGACCCGGCCGTTGCCGTCGAGCTCGGCGAGGACGGTGCGGCCCGCTTCGAGCTGCAGCACCTTGCGCGCCACCGGATCGGCCGCGACGAAGCGCTGGAAGCCCACGTCGAGCGCGCCCAGCCGGGCCATCAGCGCCGACAGCGAATCGCCGCGGCGCACGCTTTCGGTCTGCAGGAAGCGGTCC
>DAISWF010000118.1:14712-16498 GCA_036826495.1 Burkholderiaceae bacterium | reverse complement strand
GACTCGGTGCACCTGACCGACAACGGCGAGATCGTCTATCTCGAGCGCCTCGACGACATGCGCGAGCTGTCCAACGGTCATCGCTATCCGCCGCAGTTCATCGAGAACCGGCTGCGCTTCTCGCCGTTCGTGAAGGACGCGATGACGCTCGGCGACGCAGCCAAGCCTTGGGTGGCCGCCTTCATCAACATCGACGCCGCCACGCTCGGCCGCTGGGCCGAGCAGAACGGCATCAGCTACTCGACGTTCGCCGACCTTTCGCAGAACGCGAGCGTGCGCGATCTGATCCGCCACGAGATCGCCGAGGTCAACCGGCTGCTGCCGGCCGACTCGAGAGTGCGCCGCTTCGTCAACCTGCCGAAGGAGCTCGATGCCGACGAGGACGAGCTGACCCGCTCGCGCAAGCTGCGGCGCGGCTACCTGGAGCAGAAGTACGTGGCGTTCATCGAGGCGATCTACGGCGGGCGCGAGCGGTTCGACGCGCAGGTGCCGGTGCGCTACCAGGACGGCCGCACCGGCCTGCTGACGGCGCAGGTGCACGTCAACGACGTCGAGGCGGTCGACGGTGCGTCGCCGGCGGCATCCGGCCGGCGTTCGGAGGTGACCCATGGATAGCTTCCTCGGCCACGTGGCCTCCGGCGCGCTGACCGGTCTGCTGTTCGCGCTGATCGCGATGAGCTTCGTCATCATCTATCGCGCCGCCCGCGTGTTCAATTTCGCGCAGGGCGAGATCGTCGTGGTCGGCGGCTTCCTGGTCTGGACGCTGATGTCGTCGCTCGACCTGCCGTGGTGGATCGCGGTGCCGGGCGCGCTGCTGGCCAGCCTGGTGCTGGGCCTGCTGATCGAGCGGCTGATCCTGCGGCCGCTGGTCGGCGAGGAGCTGTTCGCGTTCGTCATGGTGACGATCGGCCTGCTGATCTTCATCCGCGGCGTGGTGCTGGTGGTGTGGGGTCCGGAGGTGCGCTTCTTCCCGGCGGTGCTGCCGATGGAGGCGATCAAGGTCGGGCCGCTGGTGCTCGACCGCGCGCTGGTCATCGGCGGCGTCATCACGGTGGTGGCCGCGCTGGCCGCCTCCTGGTTCTTCAACCACACCCAGACCGGCCTCGCGATGAGCGCGGTCGCCGAGGACCACCAGACCGCGCTGTCGCTGGGCATCTCGGTCAAGCGCTCGATCGCGATCGCCTGGGGGCTGAGCGGCGTGCTGTCGACGATCGCGGCGATCGTGTTCCTGAACGGCAAGGGCATGACCTTCCTCGCCTCCGACATCGGCCTGTCGGCGCTGCCGGTCGCGCTGCTGGCCGGCCTGGAGTCGATCGGCGGCGTGGTGCTGGGCGGGCTCATCGTCGGCATCGCGCTGGGCGTGGCCGCGTTCTTCCTGGACCCGGTGTTCGAAGGCGGGGTCGCCGCCGTCTTCCCGTTCGTGATCATGGTGGTGATCCTGCTGGTGCGGCCGACCGGGCTGTTCGGCTGGAAGACCATCGAGCGCATCTGAAGACGCCGTGAACGAACCCGGCCGACAACGAGCAATCCGCGAATGACCCTGCCCGCCGGCGTCCACTTCGAGACCTATGCGCAGGACCGCGCGCTGATCCGCACGCGCGGCCAGTGGATCTGGTTCGTGCTGCTGATGCTCGCTCTCGCGGTGCTGCCGTTCTCCGGCTCCGGGCGGCTGCTGGGCACCGCGATCGTCATCGGCATCACGGTGATCGCGGTGGTCGGCCTGCAGTTGAACTCCGGCTACGCCGGCCAGATCAACATGGGCCAGTCGGCGTTCATGGGCGTCGGC
>DAISWF010000118.1:0-14702 GCA_036826495.1 Burkholderiaceae bacterium | reverse complement strand
CTACGCCTGCGCGGTGCTGGCGACGAAGTTCTCCGCGCCGCTGTGGATCATGATCCCCGCCTCGGGCCTGTGCGCGGCGCTGTTCGGCGCGATCTTCGGCCTCGCGGCGCTGCGCATCAAGGGCTTCTATCTGGCACTGACGACGATCGCCGCCCAGTACATCTTCGGCTTCGCGATGCTGAAGCTGCCCAAGGAGTGGTTCGGCCGATCCGAGGGCATCCGGATGGAGCCGGCCGCGCTGGGCGATCTGGTGTTCGATACCGACGAGCGTCTGTACTGGCTGGTGCTGGTGGTCGCGCTGGTGATGGTCACCGGCGCCTGGGGCATCGTGCGCAGCCGCACCGGCCGGGCCTTCGTCGCGGTGCGCGACAACGACAACGCCGCCGAGGTGATCGGCATCGACGTGTTCCGCTACAAGACGCTGGCGTTCTTCATCGGCGCGTTCTACGCCGGCATCGCCGGCGCGCTGTGGGCCTGCTACGTCCGCTACGTGCAGGCCGACCAGTTCACGCTGTGGCTGTCGGTCTGGTACCTGGGCATGCTGATCGTCGGCGGCATGGGCTCCATCCTGGGCGCGATCATCGGCACCATCGTGATCCGGCTGTTCCAGGAGCTGATCACTGTGACCGGCCCGCTGATCACCGAATGGCTGCCGCAGCTCGGCGGCCAGTTCGTGTTCGCGTCGATGAACATGCTGCTGGGCGGCATGATCATCCTGTTCGTGATCTTCGAGCCGCGGGGCCTGGTGCACCGCTGGAACATCATGAAGGAGAGCTACCGGATCTGGCCGTTCCCGCACTGAGGGATGCCGGAGCCGATCGCGGGATCGATGCTTCTCGAACTGAACAACGTCGAGGTCGTCTACAGCGACGTGATCCTGGTGCTCAAGGGCGTGAGCCTGAAGGTGCCGGCCGGCCGCGTGGTGGCGCTGCTGGGCGCCAACGGCGCCGGCAAGACCACGACCCTGAAGGCGATCTCCGGCCTGCTGCGCTCGGAGGACGGCCGCGTGACCGGCGGCACGATCCACCTCGACGGCCAGCCGATCCAGCACGAGGAGCCGCAGAACCTGGTGCGCCGCGGCCTGGTGCAGGTGGTCGAAGGCCGCAAGATCCTGCCGCACATGACGGTCGAGCAGAACCTGCGCGTGGGCGGCACCGCGATCGCGCCGGCCGAGCGGGCACCGATGCTGGAGAAGGTCTACGGCTACTTTCCGCGGCTGGTGGGCCTGCGCAACCGCGTCTCGGGTTATCTGTCGGGCGGCGAGCAGCAGATGCTGGTGATCGGCCGGGCGCTGATGGCCAAGCCGCGGCTGATCCTGCTCGACGAGCCCTCGCTGGGCCTGGCGCCGCTGATCGTCGCCGAGATCTTCCAGCTCGTCGACCGGCTGCGCCGCGAGGAAGGCATCGCGTTCCTGGTGGTCGAGCAGAACGCCAAGGTGGCGCTGCGCATCGCCGATCACGGCTACGTGCTGGAGAACGGGCGCATCGTGCTCGAAGGCACGGGGCCCGAGTTGCGCGAGAATGAGGACATCAAGGAGTTCTATCTCGGCATGAGCCTGTCGGGCCATGGCAAGAGTTTCCGGGACGTCAAACACTACAAGCGCCGCAAGCGCTGGCTGGGATAGGGCAGGTCCCTCCCTGACCGGCCGCGCACGGCATCCACGAACCGAAGGAGAAGAGACATGAGCGGATTCTCGTCACGCAAGGCGGCGCTGGTCGCCGGCCTGGCCGCCGGCCTGCTCGCGCTGCAGCCGGCGCAGGCGCAGGTCGAATACAAGGTGCCGGGTCTGGTCGACTACTCGGGCCCGTTCGCCGATCTGACCAAGCACCTGATCGCGCGCGATGCGGTGGTCAAGTGGTGGAACGACAACGACGGCAAGAAGCTCGGCATCAAGCTGACGGTGAAGAACTACGACACCCGTTACGACGGCACCGTCGTCGCGAGCATGTGGCCGGCGATCCTGACCGAGATGAAGCCGGTGGTCGCGATGGGGCTCGGCGGCGCCGACCAGGCCGCGCTGCAGCAGCGTCTGGCGCGCGACAAGGTGCCGGTCATCTACGCGCCGCCCGCCTATGGTTTCGGCTGGCTGCCCAATCAGTGGGTGTTCGGCCCGCGCACCACCTACGGCCACGAGTACGCCACCGCGCTGAAGTGGTACATCGACCAGAACCCGGGCAAGCGGCCGGTCAAGGTCGCCTTCATGTCGACGCAGGCATCGCCCGCGTTCGTCGACATCGTCAACGGCATCACGCACTACGTGAAGACGGTGCTGGAGCCCAAGGGGCTGGCCACCGTCGTCGCCACCGAGTGGGTCGAGATCCAGCCGGTCGACGTCTCCAGCCCGATGAAGAAGATCATCGACGCCAAGGCCGACGTGCTGATCGGCACCTCGAACACCACGCTCGCCGCCGCCGCGCTGCGGGCGCAGCAGTTGCACGGCTCGAAGATCCCGACGATCGCCGCGCCGTGGCATACGATCTGGCCGCTCGCGCAGGCGATGAAGACCTATGCGCCATGGGAAGGCCACATGGTGGTCACCGGCGTGGTGTCGTTCTCCGAGCGGGACTCCAAGGCGTTCCAGTTCTATCAGACGCTCAGCAAGAACTACGGGCTGCCGGCGGACTGGAATCCGCTGAACCAGCTCGGCATCAGCCAGGCGCTGCTGATGGTGCGCGCCGTCGAGCATGCGGCGAAGAAGGTCGGCGCCGACAAGGTGACCGGCGAGGCGGTGTACGAGGCGCTGGCCAACGGTACCTTCACCGACGAAGAGCTGATGGGCTTCGTCGCCGGCTTCAGCTTCACGAAGGACGCGCCGTTCCCGACGAAGAACGCCAAGGTCAAGATCGAGACGGTCAAGGACGGCAAGTACACGCTGGCCACGCCCGACTGGATTCCGGTGGTCACCGACCTGACCAAGTGGTGACGCGGCGATGAACCTCGCCGGCCGCTCCGTCGTGATCACCGGCGGCGCTTCCGGGCTGGGCCGGGCCACCGCGCGGCTGATGGCGCTCGGCCACGGCGCCCGCGTCGCATTGTTCGACCTGCCCGGCAGCGCAGGCAGCACGCTGGCCGCCGAGCTGGGCCAGGCCGGCGGCCGTGCCGCGTTCGTGCCGGTGGACGTCGCCGACGAAGGCTCGGTCCCGCCGCGGGCGCTGAAGCGGATGACCGATGCGATGGTGTTCCCGCGCCGTTTCGGCGACCCCGCCGAGTTCGCCGCGGCGGTGGTGCACCTGTGCGAGAACGCGTATCTGAACGGGACCACGATCCGGCTCGACGGCGCGCAGCGGCTGTGATCCGGTGGCGCTCTTCGACATGACCCTTCAATCGGCTTTTCGATCGGCCCTTCAGCCAGCCCGCCGGTCCGCCCTCGAATCGCCACTCGCGACAGGATGACACCCATGGACAACATCTACATCGTCGGGGTCGGCATGACCTTGTTCGGCCACCATCTCGACAAGAGCGACAAGCAGCTCACCGAGCTGGCCGTCACCGCGGCGCTGGCCGATGCCGGCTGCCGTCCGGAGGACGTCCGCGCCGCGTTCTTCGGCAACTGCGGCCAGGGCTACATGCAGGGGCAGCACATGATCCGCGGCCAGGTGGCGCTGCTGCCGATCGGCCTGCAGGGCATCCCGGTCATCAATGTCGAGAACGCCTGCGCGACCGCCAGCACCGCGTTCCACATGGCGGTCAGCTATCTGCGCGCCGGCATGGCCGACGTCGCGCTGGCGGTGGGCACCGAGAAGATGGTGTCGACCGACCGCGCGAAGATGTTCGGCGTGTTCGACTCCGGCTGGGACATCGAGGCCGCCGACGAGATCCGCCAGCGCTTCCAGTCGATCGCGTCCGACGTCAAGGGCCCGCCGGGCTCCGAATCGCCGCGGCCCTACAGCCCGTTCATGAGCGTCTATGCCGCGTTCGCCCGGCAGTTCATCGAGCGTTACGGCGTCACCCAGCGGCAGCTCGCGGTGATCGCGGCCAAGAACCATACCCATGCCCGCCACAACGAGCGCGCGCAGTACCGCGACCCGATGACGCCCGAAGAGGTGCTGGCCGCCCCGCCGATCACCTATCCGCTGACCCTGCCGATGTGCGCGCCGATCTCGGACGGCTCGGCCGCCGCGGTGGTGTGCAACGAAAGCGGCCTGAAGCGGCTGGGCATAGCCCGCCGCCGGGCGGTGCGGGTGCTGGCCAGCGTGATGCGGGCGGCAAGCGGACGGGCGCCCGACGATCTCGACCATCACCTGACCCGGCTGGCCTCGCAGGCAGCGTACGGTCAGGCAGGCGTCGGCCCCGGCGACGTCGATGTCGCCGAGGTGCACGACGCCACCGCGATGGGCGAGCTGATGCAGACCGAGATGCTGGGTTTCTGCGGCCCCGGCGAGGCCGGGCCGTTCGCCGAGTCCGGCGCGACGACGCTGGGCGGCCGCATTCCGATCAATCCGTCGGGCGGGCTCGAATCGAAGGGCCATCCGATCGGCGCGACCGGGCTCGGTCAGATCTTCGAGCTGGTGTCGCAGTTGCGCGGCGAATGCGGCCCCCGCCAGGTGCGGGGGGCGCGCATCGCGATGCAGGAGAACGGCGGCGGCATCTGGGGCATCGAGGAGTCGAGCGCGCACATCGGCATCTACGCGGCGGCCTGAGCCCCCGGGCGGCCACCGTCCAGGGATCGCTGCTCAGCGGTCCTGCGGGCCGCCCATGTGCCCATCGTCCGACGGCTTGGGGCTGTCGGCGGAGGTGCCGCCGCGACGGGCGGCGACGTTCCGTTCGAAGTCCTCGTCGGTTCTCCTGGATCCGCCCTCCGCGAACTCCGGGTCCACGGTAGGATCGACGTCCTTGTCGTGCTTGCCGTCCTTGGTCACGCTCGCCTTGTTCACGCTCGTTCTCCAGCAGTCCGCGCCTGCACCCGCGCGCCTTCCTTCTGCATCGTCTCGAGGCGGCAGCAAGCGGTGTTCCCGGGCGCGCCGACAGCCATCCTGAGTAAGATTCACCATGAAGATCGCCACCTACAACGTCAACGGCATCGGTGCGCGGCTGCCCGCGCTGCTGCGCTGGCTGGACGAGGCCAAGCCCGATGTCGCCTGCCTGCAGGAGCTGAAGGCACCGCAGGAACGCTTCCCCGAACAGGCCGTGCAGGACGCCGGCTACCATGCGATATGGGCCGGACAGAAGAGCTGGAACGGTGTCGCGATCCTCAGCCGCACGCCGCCGACCGAGACGCAGCGCGGGCTGCCCGGCGACGAGGAGGACACCCAGAGCCGGTATCTGGAGGCCACCATCGGAGCGCTGCGGATCGCCTGCCTGTACCTGCCCAACGGCAATCCGGCGCCGGGCCCCAAGTACGACTACAAGCTGCGCTGGTTCGAACGGCTGCACCGCCATGCACAGGCGCTGCTCGACCAGAAGCTGCCGGCGGTGCTGGCCGGCGACTTCAACGTGATTCCCACCGAGTTCGACGTCTACAAGCCCGAGCGCTGGGTCGACGACGCGCTGTTCCGCCCGCCGACCCGGGAAGCCTGGCAGCGGCTGCTCGCGCAGGGCTGGACCGACGCGCTGCGCACGCTGCACCCGGACGAGCGCCTCTATACCTTCTGGGATTACTTCCGCAACGCCTGGGGCCGCGACGCCGGCCTGCGCATCGATCACCTGCTGGTGTCGCCCGACCTGAAAGGCCGGCTCGCCGAGGCCAAGGTCGATCGCGACGTCCGCGGCTGGGAGCGGGCGAGCGACCATGCGCCGACGTGGATACGGCTGAAGGGCGCATGAAAGCGCCCCACCGCTGAAGCGGTTCCTTACTTCACCTCCACCGGGACGATCGGCCCGGGCCCGCGGATCTCTCGCTGGATCGTCACCGTCTCGCGGATGATCGCGCCCTCCTCGACGCTGCCGCGCGCGCTGCCCAGCCCCTCGACGCGGGTCAGGCAGTCGCTGCGCTGATCGTCGGGCAGCGGCTCGCAGCGCCGGCGCGCGTTCTCGCGGAACGCCCGGTCGTCCTGCCCCAGCACCCCCTTGGCCCGCTCGGCCTGCGCGGCGGCCGCCTCGCGCAGGCAGGCTGCCCTCCGGTCGTCGGGCCGGCCGTCGTGGCAGGCGGCGACCTCGCGTTCGTACTGCTCGCGATCGCCCTGGGTCGGGGATGGGGCTTGAGGCGAGGTCTGGGCTTGGGCCTGAGCTTGAGCCTGGTGCGGCTGAGCCTGGCCATGTGCCTGGGCCAGCCAGGCCGAGGCGGCCAGCACGGCCGCGATCAGCAGCGGCCGGGACGGGAGGGCACGGAACATCGGGCGGATCTCCGGAATCTGGTCACTCCGATTCTAAGTGTCCCGTCCGGCGGCCACCTTGCGGATCGACAAGACCAGCCCGGGCGGGACGGCCAGCCTCCTCCACCCCAGTTTCCGTGAACCGGAGCGCGCCCCGGTCGCAACCCAGGGCACGAACACGGAGGTAGCCATCATGCACCGCGCCATCCTTCAGCTCCGCTCCCCCCGAATCCGCCAGCTTCTGCGGATCGCCGGCGCGCTGCCGTTCGCCGAATGGGCGGTGCTGCAGACGGTGCGTGACCCCCAGAGCCTGTTCCATGCGCTGGCGGCGATGCTGGTCATCACCGCGGTCACCCGGGTTTTCGCCGCCGGGGCTTCGCGCGCTCAGCAGGTCACTGCCACGACGGGCGGAGTCCGGCACTGAACACCGATCAGCCCCGACCCACGGCATCGGCAACCGTCCGCCGCGCAGCATCGCCAACCCCGTCCGGAGCGCAGCCAACCGCGCCCGGCGCGACCCACAAAAAAAGTGAGCGCTCGCACAAATGACAAACGGCGAGGCGCCACTAACATGTCGCCCATGCACTCCGATTCCTCCCGACGCCGCGCATTCCTGGCCGGTGCGCGGCGCTGCGCGCTGCTGGTCCCCTCGTTCATCCCGTTCGGCCTGATCTGCGGCATCGCCGCGATGCAGGTAGGCCTCGGGGAAGGGGGCGCCGCGGCGATGGCAACCCTGGTCTACGCGGGCTCGGCGCAGGCGGTGCTGACCCAGTTCCTCGGCAGCGGTGCGCCATTGTGGGTGGCGATCGCCTCCGGGCTGGTCGTCAATCTGCGGATGGCGATCTACAGCGCCGCGCTGTCCACCGACCTGCGGCCGGCCACCCGCCGGCAGCGGATGCTGTGGGCCGCGTTCCTGGTCGACCAGACATTCCTGCTGCACCAGGTCAGCCGCGCCCGCAACGAGTTCCCCGGCCACGAGCTGGCGTTCTATCTCGGCGCCACGGCAGTGCTGTGGCCCGCCTGGATCGTCATGAACATCGCCGGCGCCGTCGTCGGCAGCCGGATCCCGGCGAGCCTGGAACTGGAATTCGTGATCCCGCTGTCGTTCGTCGCGATCGTCGTGCCGACGCTGAAATCGGCGCCGGCGATCGCCGCCGCGCTGGCCGGCGGCGCGGCCAGCATGCTGCTGTTCGCGTTGCCGCTGAAACTGGGCCTGATCGCCGGCTGCCTGGTCGGTGCGCTGGCCGGCGTCTTCATCGATCATCTGCTGACGAAGGAATAGACGTGGGCACTTCGGACGGCTGGATCGCGATCCTCTGCCTGGCGGTCGGCACCTTCCTGCTGCGCTATTCGTTCCTCGGCTTCCTCGACGGTCGGACGCTGCCGCCGGCCGCGGCCCGGCTGGTGCAGCTCGCCGTTCCCGCGATCTTCGCCGCGCTGGTGATCCCGCTGATCGCGATGCCCGCCGCCGACGCCGCCTGGACCAGCCGGCTGCCGCACATGCTGGCCGCCGTCGTGACCGGCATCGTCGCGTTCCGGTGGGGCGGCATGCTGCTGCCCATCCTCGCGGGCTTCGGGAGTCTTTATCTGATGCGGTTTCTGGTGGGGTGAACGAGAGCCGCGCAGCGGTTCGCGGCCCCTGTCAGATCACCTTGGCCGCCTGCAGCGCTGCGATCTCATCGGCATCGAGAGCCAGCAACTGTCCGTAGATCTCGCGGTTGTGCGCCCCCAGGGCCGGCCCCAGCCGATCCAGCGAACCGGGTGTCTCGGAAAGCCGCGGCACGACGTTGGGCGCATGGAATCTGCCGACCCGCGGGTCGTCCATCGGTTTGATGTTCTCGCGCGCACGGTACTGCGGATCCTCGAAGATGTCGGCGATGTCGTACAACAATCCGCAGGCCATCTCCGAGGCTTCGCACCGCCGCTGGACCTCGGCAGCCGTCAGCGACGCCACCCAGTCGGCCACCATCGCGTTGACCTCGTCGCGCCGCCGGTCCCTTTCCGCCATCGTCCGATAGCGCTCGTCGCAAACAAGCTCGGGCCGGCCCATCGTCGCCGCCAGGCGCTCGAACATCCGATCGCTCGAGCAGGCGATGGCCACCCACTTGCCATCGGCTGTCCGGTAGTGACTGTGCGGCACGATGTTGACGGTATCGGCACCCATCGGCTGCCGGACGAAGCCGCTGCGGCCATAGGCCGGCGCCAGCTCGTCCATGATCCGGAAGATCGATTCGTACAGCCCGATGTCGATGAACTGGCCGCGGCCCGTCCTCTCGCGCACGCGGAGTGCCATCAGCACGCCGAGCGCGCCATACAAGCCGGAGAAGTAGTCGGCGAGCGACGTCGACCCGGGCATCACCGGCTTGGCGCCCGGCTCCCGCGCGAGGTGCGACAGGCCGCTGAACGCGTGCGCGATGCGGGCATAGCCCGGCCGGTCCTTGTAGGGGCCGGTCTGGCCGTAGGCACTGACCCGCAGCATCACCAGGCCGGGATTCAGTTCGCGCAGCGTCTCGTAGCCCAGCCCCCAGCGCTCCAGCGTTCCCGGGCGGAAGTTCTCGAGCACCACATCGGATCGAGCCACCAGCCGGCGAAACAGTTCCTTGCCTCGGTCGAGCCGCAGATCGAGCGTGATCGACTTCTTGTTGCGCGCTTCGCTCATCCAGACCAGCGAATCGCCGCATTCGGTCCGCGTCCCCCAACTGCGCAGCGGATCGCCGACTCCAGGCTGCTCGACCTTGATGACCTCGGCGCCGAACTCTCCCAGCGTCGCGCCGCAGAACGGCGCCGCGATGAACGTGGCGATGTCGAGCACGCGGATGCCCGCGAGCGGTCTTTCATCCGGAAGAGACGAAGTCGTCATGGCCTGTCGCCCCGAGACTGACGGATCGCGTCATCGCGATCGAGGATGTTGCGAGTCAACTTCAGATGAGCGAGGTCGATCAGTTCGCCGTCCAGGCTGATCGCGCCGCGCCCGGCGGCCGACGCTTCGCGCATCGCCGCGTCGACCCTCCGCGCCCAGCGCACCACCTCGGGGGCGGGCGTGAAGACTTCGTTGGCCCAGCCGATCTGCGTCGGATGAATCGCCCACTTGCCGTCGAATCCCAGCGAACGAGCCCGCGCGGCCGAGGCTCTGAAGCCGGCTTCGTCGCGGAAGTTCGTATAGGGGCCGTCGACCGGTCGCAGCCCGTACGCCCGGCAGGCGGTGGCGATTCGCGCCATCGCGAAATGCCACTGGTCGTTGTAGTACGAGGCCCGGCGGCCCTGAACGTCCGGATCGGTCAGCACCGCATAGTCCGGGTTGATCGCGCCCACCATCCGGTCGGGAGTCTGCATGCTGATGATGAAATCGCCGACGCCGAAGACCAGCGCCTCCAGCCGGGCGGACGAAGCAGCGATCGCCTCGACGTTGGCCAGGCCCAGCGCGGTTTCGATCAGCGCCTCGATGCCGATCGGCTCGGTGCGTCGGATCGATCGTTCGATGCCGGCCAGCAGGGTCTCGGTGAACTCGATGTCGCGCGCGCCGCCGACCTTCGGCAGCAGCACCAGGTCCAGTCGCGGGCAAGACTGCGCCACCTCGAGAATGTCGCGATACCCCCACTCGGTGTCGAGCCCGTTCACACGCACGACCATCGTGCGACGACCCCAGTCGATGTCGTTCAGCGCGCGGATCGCGAGCGAGCGCGCCTCGTCCTTGCGTTCCGGCGCCACCGCGTCTTCCAGGTCGAGGAAGATCACGTCGGCTTCGCTGCGGGCGGCCTTCTCGAAGAATTGCGTCGAGCTCGCCGGCACCGCCAGTTCGGAACGGTGCAGACGGAAACGTCTGGGTATGACAGTGATCGACGTCATGATCACTCGGGCTCGATACCGGCAGCCTTGATCGCACGTCCCCACTGCGCCAGTTCCCTGCGGTTGAACTGGCGCATCTCTTCGGCACTGGTGGCGAATGGATCCATGCCCACGCTCTTGAAGAAAGCCTCTGCGCCATCCGAGCGCACGCCTTCGGTCAGCAGCCGATTCAGCGCAGCCACCACGTCGGCCGGCGTGCCCGCCGGCGCGTAGGCGGCGAACCAGTAGCCCGCCTCATAGCCCCGCAACCCGGCCTCGTCCAGCGTCGGCAGGTCCGGCAGGTACGTCGAGCGAGCGGTGCTGGTGACCGCCAAGGCCCGCACCTTGCCGGCGCGGATCAGTGGCAGTGCCGTGGTCATGTCCGGGAAGAAGAGCTGGATCTGGCCGGCCATCAGGTCCGTCAATGCGAGGGGGTTTCCCTTGTACGGCACATGCAGCAGCTTGATCCCCGCCATCTGCGAGAACGCTTCGGCCGCCACCCGCGCCGAGGCGCCGCCGCTGCCGAACGCATACTTGCCCGGCTCCGCCCGGGCTTTCGCGATCAGCTCGGCCACCGTCCTTACCGGCAGATCGTTGTTGACCACCAGCACCTGCGTGCCACGGCCCAGCCCGGTCAGCGGCACGAAGTCGCCCTCGGCGTCGTATGGCAGCTTCTTGTACAGATGGGGATTGGCCGCGTTGGTCGTCACGTTGCCGATCAGCACCGTGTAGCCGTCCGGCGACGACTTGGCCACCAGATCGGCCGCGATGATGCCGTTGGCGCCGGCCTTGTTGTCGATCACGACCGGCTGACCGGTCGTCTTCTGCACCGACGCGGCAACCGTGCGGGCGAGCTGATCGGTGGCACTGCCCGCGGTGTTGGGCACCACGAAGCGGATCGGCCGTTCGGGGAACGGCCCCGCCAGCGCCGGCCAGGCCAGCGCCTGCAGCATGGTGATCATTGCGGCGGCCAGCCAGACCCTGCGTGTCCGTGACATCTCGTCCCCTCCTGCGCAGGCGTGCTGCACGGTCATACCGGCACCGTGCCCTGCACCACCGTCCGGTGCAGCACGCGGGTGCATTCGCCCATGTCGAAATCGTCGGTGGCCTTGTGCAGCAGGCTGCGGTTGTCCCAGACCACGATGTCGCCGGCGCGCCACCGGTGGCGGTAGACGAACTGCGGCTGGGTCGCGTGCTCGAGCAGTTCGCGCAGCAGCCGGCGCCCCTCGTCGACGTCCATGCCTTCGATGTGCGAGGTGTGATTGCCCAGGTACAGACCTTTGCGGCCGGTCTCCGGGTGCGTCCTGACCAGCGGGTGCGCGACCGGCGGTGCCAGCCGGATCTCCTCGGCCGATGCAGCCCGGCTCCCGGAGTTGTGCCGGGAGACCTCCCAGCTATGAATCGCCTTCAGCGTCGCGATCCGCTCGCGGGTGGCGGGCGGCAACGCCTCGTAGGCGGCGTGCATGTTAGCGAACAGCGTGTCGCCGCCGCTCGGCGGGATCTCGATCGCGTACAGCAGCGTGGCCGAGGCCGGCCGCTTCATGTACGAGGCATCGGAGTGCCAGAAGAAGTTGCCCGGATTCTCCAGTCCCTTCAATGGGCTGGGGCGCCCGTCGGGCCCGCGGTTGCTGACCACATGCAGGCCCGCGAAATCCTTGCCGACATAGTCCTGCCGGATCGGCAGCTCCAGCTCGCCGAAACGGGCGGTGAACGCGAGCTGATCGGCCTTCGGCAGATCCTGGTCGCGGACGACCAGCAGGCTGTACCGCCGATAGGCCTGCTGCAGCCGCTCCCATTCGCCGGGCAACAGATGCTTGAGGTCGACCGCGCGGCATTCGGCCCCGGTGTGTTCGGACAGCGGATCGATCCGCAATGTCGAGCCGCTGGCGGCCGCGGCTTCGGCCAGGCGGGTGTCGTCGGTGTTCATGAGCGCGTCTCCTTGCCGCACCTATTCAAGCACCCCGTCGTCCTCACGACAATCGGTATTATCGGAACGATTGATCATCGGAGCCAATCAATGAATCTGCGTCAGATCGAAACCTTCGTCTGCGTGGCCGACACCGCAAGCTTCCGGCGTGCTGCGGAATTGCTGCACCGGTCGCAGTCCGCAGTGTCGGTTCACGTCCAGCAGTTGGAGGACGAGCTCGGTGTGCCGCTGTTCGAGCGCACCACCCGGCGCGTCACCGTCACCGCGGCCGGCCGCACCTTGCTGACGCGATTCCGCAGCGTGATGGCGGATCTGAAATCCGTCGCTCAGGAACTGCGCGATGAATCGAGCCTGCGGCGCGGCCGCGTGTCGATCGGCACCTCGCCGTCGATCTCCACCCATCGCCTGCCGCCGATCATCGCCGCCTACCACGCCGCCTATCCCGGCGTGACCCTGGAACTGCACGAGGCGTTCGCCAAGGGCATGTACGAAGACGTGCTGGAACGCGTGACCGATTTCGCGGTCGGGCCGAAGCTCGACGGATTGAAGGACTTCGACATGCGCGCGGTGATCAGCGATCCGATCGTCGCGGTGTTGCCGGCCGGCTATCCGCTGAAGGGGCGCCGCTCGGTCACGATGAACGAGATCGCCCGGCAGCCTCATCTGAGCATGCCGCGCGGCACCGCGATCCGCAGCGTCATAGAGGAGGCGTTCGAGCGCCATCACCATGTGTTCTCGCCGCGCTTCGAGGTGATCCACCAGCAGACGCTGTTCAGCCTGGTGGAGGCGGGCCTGGGCGTGACGGTGCTGCCGCTGATGAGCGTGCCGCAGCGGGCAGGCGGTCGTTATACGGTGGCCAGGCTGACCGATCCGACGATCACCCGGGAGATCTGCGTGGTGACGCTCAAGGGCAAGACCCTGTCGCCGCCAGCCGCCCGATGCGCCGACATGATCGTGCAGGGACTGCGGGGCCAACTGCGGCAGCAGCGTGAGAGCGCCGAGATACCCGCGGGCGGGCGGGCACGCCGGCGGACCGGGTGATCATTGCGCCATCCCGCCGGAGGGGAGAGTACCGGCGCGCAGCGCGGATCGCGCTCAGCGGCCGTCGCCGTTTTCGCCGGGGTCCTGATCGAGGTCCGGCCGGCTCGCTGCGGCGCCCGACACTCCGGATGCAGGCGGGCGCGCCAGCTCCTCGGCCAGAATCGGCAACGCCAGATTGCTCGAATGGATGCCGAGCACCGTCGTGAGCTGGATCGCCTCGAGCACTTCCTCGCCGGTCGCGCCGGCATCGAGCGCGTTGCGGATGTGCCGGCGCACGCCGGGCGCATACAGGTGCGTGGTGGCGGCATTCACCGCGACCAGGATCAGCTCCTTGAACTTCAGCGGCAGCGGTCCGTGCGAGAACGGCACCTCGCGCAGCGCCAGATAGGCCTCGGTGAAGCGCGGATCGAAGTCGCGCATCGTCTGCCAGCCGGGATTGAACCTGCCCGAGGCGATGTACTCGTCGGTCAGCGGCGTGGCCGGCGGCGGCCTGTCGGATTCCTCGCTCATCGTGCGCCGTGCTCCTCGAGAATCATGTCCGCACCCTTCTCGCCGACCATCATCGCCGGCGCGTTGGTGTTCGACGAGGCGATCGTCGGCATCACCGATGCATCGATGACGCGCAGGCCGGCCACGCCGTGGACGCGCAGCCGGGCATCGACGACCGAGGCTTCGGGGCCCTGCCCCATCCGGCAGGTGCCGACGGTATGCCAGGCGGTCTGGCCGCATTCCTTCGCATAGGCAAGCAGCTCGTCGTCGGACGCGCAGGCCGGCCCCGGCCGCAGTTCCTCGACGATCCGCGGCCGGAACGACGGCTGCCGCGCGATGTCGTCGATCCGCCGCAGCAGCGCCACCGCGGTGGCGCGGTCCTCCTCGTGCGCGAAGTAGTTCGGCTGTATCCGCGGCGGCACGCGCGGATCGGTCGAGACGATATGCAGGTTGCCGACCGACTTCGGATAGAGCTTGAAGCCGCCGACCGAGAACCCGGAGAACGGATCGATGCCGGCCCCCGGGCTGCGCGAATAGCGATCCTTGCCGCTGATGTGGTAGATGCGGATCATCACGTCGGGCCGGCCGTCGGCGACCGCGGTGCGGGTGATCGCGTGCGCGGTGCTGGAGGTGTTCGCCATCAGGCCGCGGCGCGTCAGCAGATACTGCAGCCCGGTGGCGACTCGCCGCAGCGGGCTGCGCATCACGTCGTTGATCGTGATCGGCACGTCGGTACGGTAGGTGCGGCGTACCTGCAGGTGATCGGTCATGTTCTCGCCGACCGCCGGCAGCGGCTGCACGACCGCGATGCCGTGAGCGGCGAGCACCGCCGGATCGCCCAGGCCCGACAGCTCCAGAAGCTGCGGCGACTGGATCGCGCCGGCGCACAGCAGCACCTCGCGATGCGCCTCGGCGCGCCGCGGCGTGCCGTCGGGCAGGCTGAACTCGACGCCGCAGGCGCGGCGACCGTCGAACACCACGCGATGCGCGAGCGCGCGCGTCACGACCTGAAGATTCGGGCGCGCCCGCGCCGGCCGCAGGTAGCCGCGGGCGGCGCTCCAGCGCGTGCCTTCGTGCGCGGTCTGCTCCAGATAGCGGACGCCCTCGTAGCTGACCACGTTGTAGTCTTCGGTGGGCGCGATGCCGGCTTCGCGGCAGGCGGCGACGAA
>DAISWF010000117.1:0-16506 GCA_036826495.1 Burkholderiaceae bacterium | reverse complement strand
CGGTGTCGGTGTCGGGCGTCGGTGCGTGTCGCGTGGTGCGTTCTGTCGGTTGATGGCGGACTATCGCCGGGTCGTGGGCTGCGGTGTGTCCTGGCTTCGGCCGCCACGCTGCGCCGTCGTGGCCGCCGCGGCCATCGCGGTCACCTCGCGGAACGCCGCCACCAGCGCGTCGGCGAACGCCTGATCGTTCAGGTGGTGCGGCAGGCTGATCAGCCGGCGGTTCGCGCCGCCGCGGAAATCCGTCCGGATCGTGTCGAACAGCGCCCGGTCGGCGGCCGGATCCCAGAACGGCTGGCCGGGCGCATCGAGCGCCGACACGCCGCCCTCGGGGATCAGGAAGCGCACCGGCCCCTCCATCCGGTTCAGCTTGTCGACGATGAAGCGGCCGATGCGCTGGTTCTCCTCGACGGTGGTGCGCATCAAGGTCACGTTGCTGTTGTGACGGTACAGATTGCGCGAGCGGAACTTCGCCGGCACCGTGTCCATCGCCCAGAAGTTCACCATGTCGAGCGCGCCGCAGGAGCCGACCCACGGCACCCGCGAGCGGATCACCGCATCGAGCCGTTCGGGGCCGGCGCTCAGCACACCGCCCACCAGCTCATCGCAGATCTCGGTCGTCGTGACGTCGAGCACGCCGGCCAGCAGCCGCGAGTCGGCCAGCTTCTCGAGCGACTGGCCGCCCGCGCCGGTCGCATGGAACACCAGGCAGTCGAAGTCGTCCTCGAGCAGGCGGGTGACCTGCTGCACGCAGGTGGTGGTGACGCCGAACATCGTCAGGCCGACGGCGGGGCGCCCGTCGTCGCCGCGGCGTTCGTCGGCCCGCCAGGCGATCATGCCGGCCAGCGCATGGGCGGCATTCGACAGCACCTGGCGCGAGATCCGGTTGATGCCCGACACGTCGGTCACCGAGTACATCATGCAGATGTCGGACGGCCCGACGTAGGGCTTCACGTCGCCGGAGGCGACGGTGGACACCATGACCTTCGGGATGCCCACCGGCAGCCGGCGCATCGCGGCGGTGGCCAGCGCGGTGCCGCCCGAACCGCCGGCCGAGATCAGGCCGCCCAGGTCGCGGGCGCGCATCACGTAGTGCTCGAACGCGACCGCCATCTCGGCGACCGCCGAGCCGCGATCGCCGGTGAACACCGCCCGCTCGCCGCGCGGATGATGGCGGGCGACCTCGCGCGGATGCACCATTGCCGGCGACGGCTTGCCGGACGTCGACAGGTCGACGGTGACGACGCGCAGGCCGAGCTTCTCGACGCACTGGCGCAGGTAGGCGAGCTCGCGGCCCTTGGTGTCGAAGGTGCCGGCCACGTAGGCGGCACGCCTGAGCGTACTGGCGACCGGGAACTCGACGACCTTGCCGGCGGCGCCGCTGGCTGTGAGCGTTGCCGCGACGGCGTCGAAGCCGGCCGGTGCCTGCGTGTCGGCGCGGCGGCTCACCAGGGCATCGCGGGGGCCGACGGCGTCGCGCGGACCGATGGTGTCGCGCAGGCCGACGGTGTCGCGGCCGGAACCGTCGTCGCGGCGGCCGGAACCGCCGTCGCTGCGGCGACCGTCGGAGCCGTCGCGTGCGGGGCGCCCCGAGGTCGTTTCGTCGCCGCCTGCGTCGGTGGCCAGCGGCCGGTCGCCGGGCCGCGCCTGCGGATCGGCGCTGTTCCAGCGGGTCAGCGTGCGGACGGTGCGTGGTTCGTCGGCCATCACCGACGGTGTGTCACCGTCGCCGGCTCGCCGCACGGTGAACACCCGAACCGTGCCGGCGTCGTCTGCGGCGGAATCAGCGGAATCGGCGGACCGCGGGCCGTGCCGGCCGTTGCGGTCGCGGTATTCGCCGGCAGGCGCCGCGTTGCCATCGGGCGGGAGCCGCCGCTCGTCAGGCCCTTCGCCATCGGGCAGGAGCTGCCCGCGGTCAGACCCTTCGCCATGCCCGTCGTCGTGCCCATGATGGCCGGCGCTGACCCCCAGCAGCCGCTGCTGCAGCTCGCGGTCGGCCGCCAGCTCGGCGGCCGGCATCGTGCGGGCGATGCGGCCGTTGACCATCACCGCGATCGAGTCGGCCACGTCGATCGCGACGCCGAGGTTCTGCTCGATCAGCAGCACCGAGATCTCGCCGTCGCCGCTGACCGAGCGCAGCATCGCGGTGACCTGCTCGACGATGACCGGCGCCAGGCCCTCGGTTGGTTCGTCCATCACCAGCAGCCGCGGATTGAACAGCAGCGCGCGCGAGATCGCCAGCATCTGC
Organism: Burkholderiaceae bacterium; assembly: GCA_036826495.1. GTDB lineage: Bacteria > Pseudomonadota > Gammaproteobacteria > Burkholderiales > Burkholderiaceae_E > DAISWF01. The sequence goes on along the minus strand of DAISWF010000117.1, from coordinate 14,261 downwards.
TGCTCGCCGCCTGAAAGCTGGGCGCCGCCGTTGGCCCGGCGCTCGGCCAGCCGCGGGAATGCGTCGTAGATCCGTTCGATCGTCCAGGCGCCGCGCCGTGCGCTGCCGGCGGCCAGCCGCAGATGTTCGTCGACGGTCAGCGACGGCCACACGCGGCGGCCCTGCGGCACGTAGCCGATGCCGCGGTCGGTGATCTGGTTCGGCGGCAGCCCGAGGATCTGCTCGCCGGCCAGCCGGATGCTGCCGCGCGCCGGCACCAGGCCGGTCACCGCGTTGCACAGCGTGGTCTTGCCCATGCCGTTGCGGCCGACCACCGCGATGACGCCATGGTCCAGGGTCAGCGACACCTGCTGCAGCGCATGGGCGCGGCCATAGTGCACGTCGAGCCGCTCGATCTCGAGCAGCGGTGCGGCGGGCCGGCCGCTGCCGGCGTTGCGGCGATGGCGGGAGAACCAGTTCATGCGCCTGCCTTGCCGCCCATGTAGATCGCCTGGACCTCGGCATCGTCCTGGATCTCGGCGGGCGTGCCGTGCTTGAGGATGCGGCCTTCGTGCATGATCGTCACCCGCTCGGCCACCCGCAGCGCGATGTCCAGGTCGTGCTCGATGATGACGAAGCCGAGATGGGCCGGGAACGCGCCGAGCAGCGCCACCAGCTCGCGCCGTTCGCCCGGCGACAGGCCGGCCGCCGGTTCGTCGAACAGGATCAGCCGCGGTGCGCCGGCCAGCGCCATGCCGATCTCGAGCTGGCGCTGCTGGCCGTGCGACAGCGCCGACACCGGCTGCCCGGCGACGTGCGTGAGCCGGATCCGCTCGAGCAGATCATGCACCGCGACCTGCGACGGATGGCCGGCGCCCGGTCGCACGAACGAGAAGCGGCCGGTGTTGACGCCGCGCACCGCCAGGAACAGGTTGTCGCTCACCGACAGGTCGCGGAACAGCAGCGACGACTGATAGGTGCGCCGCAGCCCGCGGCGGATCCGTTCGAACGGCGGCAGCCAGGTCACGTCCTCGCCGAAGAACCGCACCCGGCCGGCGCTGGGCGGGAAGTCGCCGGTGATCGCATTGAACAGCGTCGTCTTGCCGGCGCCGTTGGCGCCGAGCACCGCCCGGCGCTCGCCCGCCGCCACCGTCAGGCTGACGTCGTCGATCGCCTTCAGCGCGCCGAACGTCCGGCTGACGCCCTCGAGCACGAGGGCGTCGCCGGACATCAGCGTGACCGGGCGGCCGGCGCCGCGCGCGCCGGCCGCCGGTTGCACGGGCAGGGCGGTGACCGACGCCATCGGTCAGGGGCAGTTCGGCACGTCGCGCGAGCCCAGGCCCATCTTGTCGAAGTCGGCCTTCGACAGCCCCAGGGTCTGGGTCACGTTCGGCACCTGCTTGACGACCTTGTTGTAGAACGAACCGTCGGCCGCCTTGGTCACCTCGGTGATGTAGGTGGTGCCCACGCCGTTGCGGTTGTCGTCGAGCTTGATGTCGCCGGCCGGCCCCTTGAACGAGGTCTTCTGCAGCGCCTCGCGGTATTTCTTCTGGCCGTCGGACAGGTCGCCGTTGACCGCATCGAGCGCGTTCAGCGCCGCCATCGTGTTGATGTAGTACAGGTAGGCGAACAGCGACGGGCTCGGGAAGCCGTCCTTGAACGTGGCCTTGTAGTCGGCGACGAACTTCTTCCACTCCGGCGTATCGATCGAATCGGCCATCGGCCCGGCCGACGCGGTGCCCAGCAGCGACTCGCGGCGCTTGCCCTTGAAGTTCAGCACCGTCTGGTCGACGGTGATGGAGCCGCCGATCATCGGCTTGCTGCCGCCGGCCTGTTCGTACTGGGTCAGGAAGTTCACCGCGTCGGCGCCGCCGAGCACGACCAGCAGCGCGTCGACGTCGTTGGGCAGCTTGGCGATCACCGACGAGTAGTCCTTGCCGCCCAGCGGCACCCAGTTCTTCTGGACGATGCGGCCGCCGCCCTTGCAGTAGCCGGCCATGAAGCCCTGCACCTGCGAGTACGGGAACGAGTAGTCCTCGGCGATCAGCGCCATCTTCTTGTAGCCCTTGGCGAGCGCGTGCTCGCCCAGGCCCACCATCCACTGCGCGCCCTCGGTATTGAAGCGATAGAAGTTCGGCGACGGATTGACCAGCGTCGTGCCCTGCGCGCCCGACGAGCCGTTGATGAACGTGATGCCGGGCTGCGTCTTCGAGTAGTCCTTGACGGCGATGCCTTCGGAGCCGGACAGCGGGCCGATCATGATCTGCACCTTGTCCTGCTCGACCAGCTTGCGGGTCGCATTGACCGCCTTGTCGGGCGTGGCGTCCGAAGATGCCTTGACGAACTCGATCTTCTTGCCGCCGGCCATGCCGTTCTTGTGCTTGAGCGCCAGGTCGGCGCCGCGCATGCCGTCCTGACCGGGGGCCGCGAACGGCCCCTCCAGGGTCGCCAGCAGGCCGATCTTCAGCGTCTGCTGCGCCCATGCGGCGCCGCTGCATGCGGCGGCCACCGACACGCCTATCAGCGTGCGTTTGAAGAATCCAAGCGTCTGTCTCATCTGTCTTCCTCCTGGGTGAGCGGTCGGGCCGCCGTGACTGGTCTGAAGGTCGATGCCGATGCGCCGCGGCCGACCGAGCCGCGACGAGCCGCTCGCACGGCCATGGCCCACAGGCCGAGCAGGCCGTCGGGCGAGAACAGCACGATCGCGAGGAACACCCCGCCGATCACCAGATTGAAGCGCTCGCGGTCGACCAGGTCGATCGCGAAGTTCTGCAGCAGCACGTAGACGATCGCGCCGATGAACGCGCCGATCGGATGCTTCATGCCGCCGAGCACCGCGATGATCAGCACGGTGATCATCGCCGACACGTTGATCGAACCGGGCGACACGCGGGTGTTGTACCAGACCATCAGCACGCCGCCGACCGATGCGAGCAGGCCCGCCACCGCATAGGCGGCGACCCGATGCGCGGTGACCGCGAAGCCGAGCGAGTTCATCCGGCGTGGGTTGTCGCGGATGCCCTGCAGCGCGATGCCGAACGGCGCCCGCACCAGGTACTTGACGGACCAGTAGCCGGCGAGCGACCAGAACAGCGCCAAGTAGTAGTAGGCGTGCGGTTCGCGGAAGTCGAGCCCGGCGATCACCGGCGGCAGCACGTCGTTGAAGCCCTGGAAGCCGTTGAACAGAGAATAGTTCTGCTGGCACAGGTAGAAGAACGCCACGCCGATCGCCAGGGTGATCATGATCGTGTAGATGCCCTCGGTGCGCACCGACAGCCAGCCGACCAGGGTCGCGAACAAGGTCGCCAGCACGATCGCCGCGAGCGCCGCCAGCCACCAGGGCCAGCCCAGGCTGATCGTCGCCTGGCTGCTGGTGCCGAGGATCGCGACGAAGTAACCGGCCATGCCGGCGACCGTCATCTGCGCCAGCGACAGCATGCCGCCATAGCCGCCGAGGAAGGTCAGCGACAGCGCGATCAGCCCGAAGACCAGCGACAGCGCGCCGATCTGGTAGGTGAAGAACGGCGTCGCGACCCACGGATAGATCAGCAGCGCCAGCAGCACGACGACGTGACGCAACCGCACCGGGCCGAGCAGCGCGGCCAGGCGGCCGGCCCGCGAGAAGGCGGTGCCGCCTGCATGCCGGCCGATGGAGCGGCCGGCATGCAGATCGCCGGCGCGGCCGGCATGCGGATCACCGGGGCCGCGATCGGTGGCCGGCGCGGACGTCGGCCGCATCGCCCATCGGTCGAGGCGGCTGCCGCCGCCCCATCGCCCGGCCGGCGGCGCCGCGGCCGGCCGCGACTTCGGCCACGCCTGACCGTTGGCGGCGTTGTTCATCGCGCGGCGCCATTGCGATGCGCTCATCGCCGCGCTCCCAGCAGGCCCTGCGGCCGGAACGCCAGCGCCAGCACCATGATGACGAACGTGAACACGACGCCGTAGGTGGGCGCATAGGCCAGGCCGAACTGCTCGGCCAGGCCGATCAGCAGCGCGCCGATCGCCGCACCGGTCACGCTGCCCATGCCGCCGACGATGACGACGATCAGCGACGCCAGCAGGTAGCGGGTATCCTCGCCCGGCGCGATCGACAGGGCGGTGCCGCCGACCACGCCGGCCAGACCGGCCATGCCGGCGCCGATCGCGAACGTGATCGCGAAGATCCGCTGCACGTCGACGCCGGCGGCCGACAGCATCGCCCGGTCGTCCACGCCGGCGCGGATCATCATGCCGGTGCGGGTGCGGTTCAGGAACAGCCACAGCGCCAGGCCGATGACGATCGAGAACAGCAGCACCATCAGCCGGTAGGTCGGGAACTTCTCGACCACCGGCAGCGCGGTGGAGCCATAGATCCAGCGCGGCGGATCGAAGGTGTAGATCTCGCCGCCCCAGATCCACAGCATCAGGTCGGCCAGCACGATCGACAGGCCGATCGTCACCAGCGTCTGGCGCAGGTCCTCTCCCTGCATGAAGCGGAACACGCCGATCTGCAGCAGCAGGCCGACCAGCGCGGCGCTGGCGAAGCCGGTCACCACCGCCAGCAGCCAGGAGTTCGTGGCGTCGCCGACCACCCAGCCGATGTAGGCGCCGAACAGGTACAGCGAGCCGTGCGCCAGGTTGACGTTGCGCATCAGCCCGAACACCAGCGTGAAGCCGCTGGCGACCAGGAAGTACAGCGCCGCCAGGGTCAGGCCGTTCATCAGCGTGGTCAGGAAGAGCTTCGGATCGCCGGCCAGTGCCCAGACGATGAAGACCACCAGCGGCAGCCCCACGACCAGCGACCAGAAGCCGTTCCAGAAACGCGAATGCACTCCGGTTCTCCGTTCAATGCGGGGCGGCGGGCCCGGCGGCGGCGCGCGCAGGGCGGGCAGGGTGGCCGCGCGTCATGCGGCCGACAGACTCCAGCGGTTGCGCACCGCGGCGCGCACCGGCGGCTCCTTGTGGAACACGCCGTCCTTCATGATCGCCAGCAGCCGTTTGCGGTCGACCAGCAGCGACAGGTCGGCGAGCGGGTCGCCATCGACCAGCAGCAGGTCGGCGAGGAAGCCCTCGCGCACCTGGCCGAGCTCGTCTCCCTTCAGCATCATCTGGCCGCCCCAGCGGGTCGCCGACACGATCGCCTCCATCGGCGTCATGCCGGCGTACCTGACCAGGTACTGCAGGTCGGTGGCGTTCTGGCCGTGCGGCGCCCAGGCGAAGCCGTAGTCGCCGCCGGGCAGCACGCGGATGCCGCGCTTGTGCATCGCCCGCAGGCTCTGCTCGGCCGCTTCGAGCTCGTGCTGGTAGCCCATCTGCACCGCCCGCTCGCGCGAGATGCCGACGATCTCGCCCTCGTACAGCAGCTTGACGATCACCGACAGGCCGGGCGCGACGAACACGCGGTCGCGGTTCGCCTCCAGCATGTCCAGCGCCTCCTCGTCGGTATAGCTGGCGTGGTAGACGATCTCGCAGCCGTGCCGCATCGCCTGCTTGATCGATTCGCACGAACGGGCGTGCACCGCGACCCGCTTGCCGCGCGCCTTGGTCTCGCGCACCGCCATCGCGACCTCCTCGTCGCTCATCCAGGTGTTCATCGCATCGCCGTCGCGCACGATGTTGTCGCCGGACAGGTTCAGCTTGATCGAGTCGACGCCGTACTTGAGGAACATCCGCACGACCTTGCGCATCTCCTCCGGCCCGCAGACGATCTGCGCGAAGCTCATCTCGGGAAACGGCAGGTGCGGGGGGATGTCGTCGCCGAGCGATCCGGCCACCGTGATCTCCTGGCTGGCCGCGAGGTAGCGCGGCCCCTTGATCAGGCCGCTGTCGATCGAATTGCGCACGACCACGTCGAGCCGCGGCTTCGCGGTGGCGGCGCCGACGCAGGCGGTCCAGCCGTGATCGAGATACTGCCGGGCGACGCCGGCGGTCCACAGCATGTGCTCCTCGGTCGGCATCACCGCGATCTCGTCCAAGGTCGATGCGTTGTTCCATGCGAAGTGGGTGTGGGCCTCGACCATGCCCGGCATCAGCGTCGCGCCGGCGCCGTCGATCACGTCGACGCCGGCCGGCGCCGGGCCCCGGCCGCCGCCCGCGCCGGCGCGGTTCACCCGGCCGATGCGGTTGCCCTGCACCAGCACCTCGCCGCTGTAGGGCGGGGCGCCGCTGCCGTCGATGATCCTGACGTTGGTGAACAAGGTGGCGGCCATCGTCGTTCTCCGTTCAATGGCGAATCAATGCCCGGTCAATGCCGGATGAATGTCACGTCAGGCGAACGCCCGTCGCGGCGGCGCGGTGGGCGGGTTGCCGCGTGAGGAAGCGGGCGAGCAGATCGGCGCAGGCTTCGGGCATCTCGACCGGCGTCCAGTGGCCGCAGCCGCGCAGCACCTCGACGCGGACGACGTCGCGACCGGCCGACAGCCGTTCGCCCATCGCCCGCACCGACTGCGGCGGCGCGACGGCATCCTCGTCGCCGGTGACCAGCAGCACCGGGCAGACGATGGCCGAGGGCTCGACCGGCTGTGCGGCGGCCAGCGCGTCGCAGCTTCGCGCATAGCCGTCGGCATCCTGTCGCATCAGCGATTCGCGGACGAACGCCACCGCCGTCGGGCGGCTGCGCCGGGTCGAGGCCGACACCGCGGTGGCGAGCAGCGTGTCGGCGATCGCCGCCATGCCGGCCGCACCTTCGTCGCGGGCCTTCCGGCCGCGCGCCCGGATCGCCGCGCGGGCCGGCTCGGCGGGCGCGAACAGCGGGCCGAACAGCGTCAGGCTCAGCACCCGTGCCGGCGCCTGCGCGGCCAGATGCAGCGCGACGATGGTGCCCATCGAATGCGCGACGACATGGGCGCGTTCCAGACCCGCCTCGTCCATGACCCGCAACGCGGCCTGCAGGTAGCGCTCGATCGACAGCGGCCCTTCGGCCCGTGCCGACCGCCCGGAGCCGGGCAGATCGAAGGCGACGCAGCGATGGCGGTGCAGCGCGGCGGCCAGCGGCGTGAAGGTGTTCGACGTGCCGCCCAGCCCGTGGATCAGCAGCACCGCATCGCCGCCGGCAGCCGGCGGTTCGCTGCACTCCCAGGCGATCCGGTCGGCGAAGGCGGTGATCATCTCGGTGGCGCGGTTCAGGCGGCCGACAGCGAGCCGGCCGGCGCCAGCAGCCGGCTGCGCGCCGATGCGACCTCCGGTTCCTTGTGGAACACGCCGTCCTTCATCACCGCGAGGATGCGCTTCTGATCCTGCAGCACCGTGATGTTCGACAGCGGATCGCCATCGACGAGCAGCAGGTCGGCGAGCCAGCCTTCGCGCAGCTCGCCGAGCTCGTCGCCGCGCAGCATCATCTGGCCGCCCAGCTTCGTCGCCGACAGCAGCGCCTCCATCGGCGTGAAGCCCAGGTACTTGACGAAGTACTCGAGATCCTTCGCGTTGGTGCCGTGCTCGATCCATGCGAAGCCGTAGTCGCCGCCCGGCAGGATGCGGATGCCGCGCCGGTGCATCTTCTTCAGCGTCTCGCAGGCGATCTCCAGCTCGCGCGGATAGCCCATGCTGCGCGCCAGCTCCGGCGTGATGCCCCATCGGGCCGCATGGAACGACGTGTGGATCAGCCAGGCCAGCCCCGGCGCGACGAAGTGCCGGTCCTTGCGGGCCTCCAGCATGTCGAGCGTCTCGTCGTCGGCGAAGCTGGCGTGATAGATGATCTCGATGCCGTGGCGGATGCACTGCCGCACCGACTCGTTCGAGCGCGCATGGGCGGCGACCCGCTTGCCGCGCATCCGCGCCTCCTCGACCGCCACCGCGATCTCGGCATCGGTCATCGGCGTGAACTCCGCCGGGATGCCGGCGATGTACTCGCCCGACAGGTTCAGCTTCACATGGTCGACGCCGTACTTCATGAAGCGGCGCACCTCGCGGCGCATCTCGTCGGCGCCGTTGACGACGACGCCGAAGCTGACCTCGGGAAACGGCAGGTGGGGCTTGGTCTCGTCGGCCAGCCCGCCCGGTACGGTGATCTCCTGACTCGCTGCGAGATAGCGCGGCCCGGGGATCTGGCCGGCCTCGATCGCGTTGCGGATCACCACGTCGAGCCGGGCCTTGGCGGCCGCCGCGCCGACGCAGGAGGTGAAGCCGCGCTGCAGATACCGCTCGGCGACGTGGGCGCACCACAGGATGTGCTCCTCGGGCGGCATCTTGGCGATCGCGTTCAGGCTCGGCTGATCGTTCCAGGAGAAGTGCGTGTGCGCCTCGACCATGCCCGGCATCAGCGTGGCGCCGGCGCCGTCGATGACGACGGTGCCGGCCGACGGCAGCGCGCGGGTGCCGCGGCCGATGCGCCGGATCCGGTTGCCCTGCACCAGCAGCTCGCCGGCGAACGGCAGGCTGCCGGTGCCGTCGAAGATCCGCACGTTGGTGAACAGCACGTTGCTCATGACGGACTCCCGTGGTCCGGTGGACACGGCCGCGCGTTCGCGAACGGGCCGGCGCGCACAGCGACGGCGCCTCGTGACCCCGGCCGCCGTTCGCGGCCCGGTGCGGATCGTGTCACGTTGTCTCCACCTGCGACGAGCGGGTGAGCCCGCTTCGTACGTGTTGCCCCTGCCGTCGATGGCGGCGAGGCCGCCATCACGGTCGTGATCATGACGTTCACAACGTGTCCACCACGGCATGACCGTCATGGTCCCGCGGCCATGAGACGGTCGTCTCATTTTCGCTTTCCCATCATAACCACCGGCTACACTATGTCAAGCAACGATCGCGATGAAACGACCGACCGTCCTCGACGAACTGATGCCTCCGCGCCCGGCCCGCGCCGACTCGCCGGCTGCGCGCACCCGCCGCAGGCTGCTGGACAGCGCCAACGAACTGATCCGTCGCGACGGCCGCGTGCCGTCGGTCAGCGAGGTCGCCGAGGCCGCCGCCGTGTCGCGCGCCACCGCCTACCGCTACTTTCCGACCCGCAGCCGGCTGATCGCCGCGGTGGTCGACAGCAGCCTGGGCCCGGTGCGAAGCTGGGAGCCGAGCTCCGACGATGCGCAGGACCGGGTCGACGAGCTGCTGAACAGCACGTTCGGCCGGTTCAAGGAGTTCGAGATACCGATGCGCGCCGCGCTGCAGCTTGCGCTCGAGCATGCGGCGCTCGACCGCGCCGGCCTGCTGAACGAGGAGCCGTACCGGCGCGGCTACCGGGTGCGCATCCTGCAGACGGCGCTGGCGCCGCTGAAGCCGCGGTTGCCGCGCCGCACCTACGACCGGCTGTGGCGCGCGCTGTCGCTGGTGTACGGCATCGAACCGTATGTGGTGTTCAAGGACATGTGGGGGGCCAGCGATGCCGACGTCGAGGACATCGCCCGCTGGATGGCTGGTGCGCTGATGCGCGAGGCGATGCGCGAACTGGTGCCGGCGAAGGAAGCGCGCAAGGCACGCTGAACGAGGGACCGGACGGATCTCGGCCGGCCCAGCCTGTACCCGCCGCAGCGCCGGGCGATTGCGCACCGCACGATCGAAAGGGGTTGCGCGGCCACGGCACTTCACGCTGTAATTCGGCAGTTGCCGAATTAATTGAAAACGAACAGTGGAAGAGACGATCGCCGCCCGGGCAGGGCCATCCGCCGGTGCCGCGCCCGCCGGGGTCATAGACCCGGACAGCACCCGGATGTTCGAAGCCGTCGCCCAGTACTTCACGGTGCTGGCGGCGCCGACCCGGCTGCGCATCCTGCATGTGCTGTGCGACCAGGAACGTTCGGTCGGCGACATCGTCGCGCGCGTCGGCACGCAGGCGGCCAACGTATCGCAGCAGCTTCGCGTGATGCACGAGGCGGGTGTGCTCGGCCGCCGGCGCGAAGGGCAACAGGTGTTCTACCGGGTGGCCGACGGCAAGGCGGTCGAGATCTGCCGCTTCGTGTCGGTGCTGGTGGCCGGCGGCCTGCGGGAGGCGTCATGAACGCTGCAGGAGGCGCCATGAAACGCTGCGGAAGGCGTAATGAAATCCTTTCCGTCTGCCTTCCTGTGCCCTTGTGGCAGACTTGCGCACTTTTTTCGTTCAACCCAGTTCCGTGTTCAACCGGAGAACAAGCATGAGCACCCCTCGACGTGAGGTGATCCGCCAGGCCGGCGGGCTGACGGTGATGAGTCTGGCCCTGGCGGCCGGGCTGCTGCGGCCGCAGCGGGCGGCGGCCGCCGAGTGGAACAAGGCGGCCTTCGAGACCAAGGACGTGGCGGCCACCGTCAAGGCACTGGGCGGCGCAGCGCCGGCGACCGAGAGCAAGGACATCACGCTGACCGCGCCGGACATCGCCGAGAACGGCGCCGTGGTGCCGGTGGCGGTGGCCTCGAAGCTGCCCAAGACCGAGTCGATCGCGATCCTGGTCGAGAAGAACCCGAACCTGCTGGCGGCCGATTTCTTCGTCGAGGCGGCGATGGAACCTTCGGTCGCCACCCGCGTGAAGATGAGCCAGTCGAGCGATGTGTACGCGCTGGTCAAGGCCGACGGCAAGTTCTACTTCGCGAAGAAGGAAGTCAAGGTCACTTTGGGCGGTTGCGGCGGCTGAGCGCCGGCGCAACGGTAGTCGACCGGAAACCCAATCCAGAATCCAGGAGGCAACGATGCCCGATCCGATGAAGATCCGCGCCACGATGCAGGGCGAAGCCGTGGTGGTGCGGGCGCTGATGGCGCACGAGATGGAAACCGGCCAGCGCAAGGATGCGTCCGGCAAGACGATTCCGGCCTGGTTCATCCAGCAGGTCGCCGCGACCCACAACGGCAAGCAGGTGATGCGGGCGGAGTGGGGGCCGGCGATCTCGAAGAACCCGTATCTGCAGTTCTCGTTCAAGGGCGGCAAGCCCGGCGACAAGGTGCAGATCACCTGGACCGACAATCGCGGCGAGACCCGTACCGACGAAGCGACGATCGGCTGACGGCGGGGCCTCGCCGCCGACGGCCGGCGGCGCCCGGGGCGGCGGCGCCCGGGGCGGCGGAGTCAGGGGGAGGAGTCGGGGCGCACGCCACCGGACCAAGAGAGGCCGCGCCGCGGCACCGCCCCGGCCAGGTCCGCGGGTCCGCACGACAAAACATCGAGGAGACAGTTCAATGAAGTTCAAGCTGGCCGGGCTGGCCGCGTCCGGGCTGCTGCTGGCAGGCGTGGCGTTCGCGCAGCCCAAGACCACTCAGCAGGGCATCGAGGAATACCGGCAGATGCTGCAGGACGGCAACCCTGCGGAGCTGATGATCGCCAAGGGCGAATCGCTGTGGAAGACGCGTCGCGGTCCGCGCAACGCCAGCCTCGAGCAGTGCGACCTCGGCAAGGGGCCGGGGATCGTCAAGGGCGCCTATGCGGAGCTGCCCCGCTATTTCGCCGACACCGACTCGGTGATGGATTTCGAAAGCCGCGTGGTCCACTGCATGGTCACCCTGCAGGGTTTCACGCGGGCCGACGTGATCCGCAAGCCGTTCTCCAGCGAAGGCGAGCCGGCGACCGAGCTGGAGTCGCTGACCGCGTTCGTCACCGACGAATCGCGCGGCATGAAGATCGCTCTGCCGCAGCGCCATCCGAAGGAGGTGGCGGCCTTCAAGCGCGGCGAGAAGATCTTCTATTTCCGCGGCGGCCCCTACGATTTCTCGTGCGCGTCGTGCCATTCGGTCGACAACCAGCGGATCCGGCTGCAGGAGCTGCCGAACCTGACGCAGGCCGAGCCGGCGCAGCGCGCGTTTGGTAGCTGGCCGGCCTACCGCGTCTCGCAGGGGGCGCTGCGCACGATGCAGTGGCGGCTGTTCGACTGCTTCCGCCAGCAACGGTTCCCGCAGTTGAACTACCTGTCGCCGGCGTCGGTGGATCTGATCACCTTCCTGGGTGTGAAGGCCAACGGCGGCAAGATGGATGCGCCGTCGCTGAAGCGCTGAGGAGAAGAAGCAATGACGAAACGCGATGACGGACGTGCGCGGCGGCTCAGGTGGCTGGCCGGCGTGGTGGTGGTGCTGGCCGGTTGCGCGGCGTTGCGCGGCGGGCCGAGCGATGCCGAGGTGGCCCAGGTGATGAAGTCGTCGTTCTCCGAGCGGGGCATCGCCAAGCTGGACCGGCTCGACCAGACGCCGCTGCAGCAGGCCTGCTCGGAGCATGCGCAGGGCGAGCTGCCCAAGGCGTTGCGCGAGAAGCTGGAGAAGCAGGCGCTCGATGCGGTCAAGTATCCGGCCGACAGCCGCTACCTCGGCGACTGGCGCGAAGGCGAGCGGATCGCGCAGAGCGGCCGCGGGCTGCAGTTCTCCGATGCGCCGGGCGCGGTGGCGGGCGGCAACTGCTATGCGTGTCACCAGCTTTCGAAGGCCGAGCTCGCGTTCGGCAACATCGGGCCGTCGCTGTACCAGTACGGCAAGCTGCGCGGCAACAGCGAGGCGATCCTCAAGTACACCTGGGCCAAGGTCAGCAATCCCCACGCGTTCAATGCCTGCTCGAGCATGCCGCGCTTCGGCGAGGCGGGCATCCTGACCGAGCAGCAGTTGAAGCACGTGATGGCGTTGCTGCTGGATCCCGCCTCGCCGGTCAACCGGTGAATGCGGTACGGCGCATGTGCACCTATGGACCCGTGAGCGCGGTGCGGCGCATGCGCAACGCCGGAACCGCGAGCGCCGCGGTGCGGCCCGAGCGGAACCGCTGATGTCCGCCAGTCTGGAGCGCCGCGAGTTCCTGTCGCTGCTCGCCGCCGGCCTGGCCGGCGGCCTGGCGCTGCGCGGCGAGGATGCGGAGGCCAACGACGGCGCATCGCTCTACGACGTCGCGCCGTTCGGCAACGTCGGGCTGCTGCATTTCACCGACTGCCATGCCCAGCTTCTGCCGATCCTGTACCGCGAGCCGGCGGTCAACCTCGGCGTCGGCGAGGCGGCCGGCAAGCCGCCGCACCTGGTCGGCGAGCATCTGCTGAAGACGTTCGGAATCGCGCCCGGCAGCGTCTCGGCGCACGCGTTCACCAGCCTGGACTACGACCGGGCGGCACGGCTCTACGGCAAGGTCGGCGGCTTCGCGCACCTGGCGACATTGGTGCGGCGGCTGCGCGCGGCGCGGCCGGGCGCGCTGCTGCTCGACGGCGGTGACACCTGGCAGGGCTCGGCGACCGCGCTGTGGAGCAACGGTCAGGACATGATCGACGCGGCGAAGCTGCTGGGTGTCGACGTGATGACCGGGCACTGGGAATTCACGCTGGGCGCCGAGCGCGTGAAGCAGGTGGTCGAGGGCGACTTCAAGGGGCGCATCGACTTCGTCGCGCAGAACGTGCGGACCACCGACTTCGAGGATCCGGTGTTCCCGTCGCACGTGATCCGCACCGTCAACGGCGTGCCGGTGGCGATCATCGGCCAAGCGTTCCCGTACACGCCGATCGCCAATCCGCGCTATTTCACGCCCGAGTGGAGCTTCGGCATCCAGGAGGAGCGGCTGCAGAAGATCGTCGACGAGGTGCGCGCGCAGGGCGCGCAACTCGTCGTGCTGCTGTCGCACAACGGCATGGACGTCGATCTCAAGATGGCCGGCCGGGTCAGCGGCATCGACGTGATCCTCGGCGGCCATACCCACGACCGCGTGCCGGCCGCGGTGCCGGTCAGGAACCGCGGCGGCGTCACGCAGGTGACCAATGCCGGCAGCAACGGCAAGTTCCTCGGCGTGCTGGATGCCGACGTGCGCGGCGGCCGGCTGCGCGACTTCCGCTACCGGCTGCTGCCGGTGTTCGCGAACCTGCTGCCGGCCGATCCGGCGATGAGCGAATGGATCGGACGGATGCGCGCGCCGCATCGCGCGAAGCTGGACGAGCCGCTGGCGGTCACCGACGGCCTGTTGTACCGGCGCGGCAACTTCAACGGCACCTGGGACCAGTTGATCCTCGATGCGCTGATGCAGGTGCGCGGCGCCGAGATCGCCTTCTCGCCGGGCTTCCGCTGGGGCACCAGCCTGCTGCCCGGCCAGACCATCACCCGCGAGCTGCTGATGGACCAGACCGCGATCACCTATCCGTACACGACCCTGACCGACATGACCGGGGAGACGATCAAGACGATCCTCGAGGACGTCTGCGACAACCTGTTCAATCCCGATCCCTATTACCACCAGGGCGGCGACATGGTGCGGGTCGGCGGGCTGACCTACGCCTGCGATCCGAACGCGAAGATGGGCGCGCGGATCCAGGACATGCGGCTGGGCGGCCGGCCGATCGAGGCCGGCAGGACCTACCGCGTCGCCGGCTGGGCGCCGGTGGCCGAGGAGGCCGGCCGCGCCGGCCGCCCGCCGATCTGGCAGGTCGTCGAAACCTGGTTGAAGCGGAACCGGCCG
>DAISWF010000116.1:12417-16562 GCA_036826495.1 Burkholderiaceae bacterium | reverse complement strand
CGTTCTCGGCGAGCGTGCTGGCCATCTGCTCCGTGCCCGCCATCCGGGCAGCCAGAGTGGCGAGACGGCCCTCCGCGTCGGTGGACGTCGGAGTCTGGCTCTCGGAGGGATTCGACGGGCCGCCGACGGTGGACAGCAGGGTGCCGACCGGCAGATCCTCGTTCGACGGTGTGGGACGTTGCGGCGTTTCGGGCATGTTCGGGCTCCTTTGCGGCTGCGCCGGTTGAGCAATCCGGATGCCTGTCTGCGTCGAAGGCCTGCGGGCGTGCCGTTTGCTGCCGACAGGGCTCACCAACCATCGATGAGGACACGTCCCCATGAACCGAGGAACCGTCTCTGACAAGCAGGATCCCGATCGGCCGGGCGCATCCCGGACCGGCCAGGAAGGGCAGGACATGGAGGGCGGCAAGCTCGCCGGCCGTCAGCCCGACGCCGGTCGCGGCAACGCGGTCTCGTCGTCGGGGCGGGACGTCGGACCCGCGTCCGGCACATCGGAAGAGCAGGAACGCGAAGAGCTGGATCGCGAGCTGCGGCAGGAAGACGAAGCGCCGGGCGCGATGAAGAAGCAGGCCGTTCAGCAGGGCGGCATGGCCGCGGGCACCGGTCCCGACGCAGGGCAGCCGGATGCCTCGTCGAGCGGCGGCGGGCGGACGTGAACGCGTCCTGCCCGGACCGCTTCTTCGTCGAGTCCTTCGCTACGGCAGCAGCACGACCTTGCGGCATTCCTCCTGCTTGTCGTTGAAGATCCGATAGCCGCGCACCGCCTCCGACAACGGCAGGCGGTGCGTGATGATCACTTCGGGGTGCAGCCGCCCTTCGGAAATGTGGTCGAGCAGCTCGGGCATCAGTTTCTGCGCATGGGTCTGGCCGCCCACCAGCGTCAGGCCCTTCTCGAACGCATCGCCGAACAGGAAGCCGTGGATGAAGCCGGCATAGACGCCGGGGACGCTGACGACGCCGCCGCGTCGGGTCGCCGCCATCGCCTGGCGGATCGCCTTGCCGCTCGAGCCTTCGAGCCTGACCGTCGTCAGCGCGGTCTCGAGCGCGCTGCCCTTGGCCTCGAATCCGACCGCCTCGATCGACGCGTCGACACCGCGGTTGTCGGTGCGTTCGATGATGTACTCGGCCGGATCGTCGATCTCGTCGAAATCGATCGTCTCGGCGCCGTAGGTGTCGCGCGCGAACGCGAGCCGGTACGGATGGTGGTCGATCATGAAGATCCGCTGTGCGCCGAGCAGTCTGGCGCAGGCCGCGCTCATCATGCCGACCGGCCCGGCGCCGAAGATCGCGACCGACGAGCCCGGCTCGATCCTCGCGTTGGTCGCCGCCTGATAGCCGGTGGGCAGGATGTCCGAAAGGAACAGCACCTGCTCGTCGGCGAGCGTCGAATCCGGAATCACGATCGGGCCGACGTTCGCCTTCGGCACGCGGACGAACTGGGCCTGCCCGCCCGCATAGCCGCCGTACAGATGGCTGTAGCCGAACAGCCCGGCGCCGGGGCGCAGCTCCTTCTTGTTCAGGATGGCGCCGCGGCCGGGATTGGTATTCTCGCAGGCGGCGAAGAGTTTCTTGCCGCAAAAGAAACAACCGCCGCACGAGATCGTGAACGGCACGACCACGCGGTCGCCGCGCCTGAGCTGCGTGACCTGCGGGCCGGCTTCCTCGACCGTTCCCATGAATTCATGGCCGAGGATGTCGCCGTCCTTCATCATCGGGATCTTGCCGCGGTAGATGTGCAGGTCCGAGCCGCAGATCGCGGTTGCCGTGACCCGCACGATCACGTCATCCGGTTCGATCAGGACCGGGTCGGACACCGTCTCGATGCGGACGTCCTTCGAGCCATGATAGGTCAATGCTTGCACCGTTCTCTCCATCACCAGCCAGGTCACGGCGGGTGGCAGCAACCGTGCCCAACGAATAGAATGGATGCCGCCATGCCCTCGACCGCCGCCTCTTCCGCTCTGCAGGCACTGTGGCGCGAGGCCGCACTGCCCGAAGCATCGCTCGACGACATCGTGCTGACCGGCGCCGATCCGGTTCTGCCGTCGTCGTTCGCGGTCGGCGCGGCGGCGCAGGCTGCGCTCGGCGCGGCCGCGCTGGCGGCGGCGCATCTGTATCGGCTGCGCAGTGGCCAAGGTCAGCGGCTTACGCTGGACATGGCCGATGCCGCGTTCGATAGCTGCGGCTGGTTCGCGGTCGACGGCCGCACGCCGAATCCCTGGGATCCGCTGTCGGGACTGTATCGCTGCGGACCGGAAGGACGCGGGGGCTGGGTGCGCATCCATGCGAACTTCGCGCACCATCGCGACGGCGCGCTGCGGCTGCTGGGTTTGCCGGCCGGCGCCGGGACGACACGCGAGCAGGTCGCCGCTGCGCTCGCCGGCTGGCAGGCGACCGACTTCGAGGAGGCCGCCGCCGCGGCCGGCCTGGTGCTGGCGGCGGTGCGCTCGTTCGACGAATGGGATCGCCATCCGCAGGCTGCCGCTCTGGCGTCGCTCGCGCCGGTGACGATCCGGCGGATCGGCGATGCAGGTCCGCGCCGATGGCCCGCGCTGGCGCCGGCCGACCGGCCACTGACCGGCCTGCGGGTGCTGGAGCTGACGCGCATCCTGGCCGGGCCGGTCGCCGGCCGTACGCTGGCGGCCTACGGCGCCGACGTGATGCTGGTCAACGGGTCGCACCTGCCGAACATCGCGTCGATCGCCGATACCAGCCGCGGCAAGCGCTCGGTGCTGCTCGATCTGCGCGAAGCGGCGGATCAGCAGACGTTGCGCCGGCTCGCCGGCGAAGCCCAGGTATTCCTGCAGGGCTATCGGCCCGGCGGGCTCGCGCGGCTCGGGTTCGGCGTCGACGAACTCGCGCGGATCAGTCCGGGCATCGTCTGCGTGTCGTTGTCGGCCTACGGGCATCGGGGCCCCTGGGCGGCGCGGCGGGGCTTCGATTCGCTGGTGCAGAGCGCGACCGGCTTCAACGTCGCCGAGGCGGCGGCAGCCGGCGTCGCCGAACCGCGCGCGCTGCCGCTGCAGATCCTCGATTACTGCGCCGGCTATCTGCTCGCGTTCGGCACGCAGACGGCGCTGGCGCGGCAGGCGCATGAAGGCGGAAGCTGGCATGTGCAGGTGTCGCTGGCCGGCATCGGCCGCTGGCTGCGCGGCTTTGAACGGGTGGCCGACGGCTTTCGCGTCGGGCGGCCGGATTTTCCCAGCCGCGCGCAGGACTGCGACTCCGGCTTCGGACGCCTGTCGGTGCTGCCCCATCCGGTCGTCTTCTCGAAGACGCCGGCGCGCTGGGATCGCCCGTCGCGACCGCCGGGAGCCGACATCGCCCGCTGGTGATCCGTGCGGCCGCCGCCGCGCGCAGCCCGGCACGGCGCGATCGCGATCAGGTACCCGGCGGCCCGTGCCGCCGTACGGCTGTCAAGCGATCGACAGCCTCGGTGCCCTAGCATCGCCGCCCTGAACGAATCCGCCGCAACAGCAGGAGACGCCGATGTCCGCCGCCCATGACGAAACGATCGATTGCCAGTGCAAGGTGTGCAAGACCACGACCCGCCACACGCCGGCGCTGTCGCGCGGCAAGCGTCGCATCGCCCATCTGGGCAAGTGCGCGGCGCTGGTGCTGACGATGGGGTTCGCGTTTCCGAACGTGATGGTCGAGGACGACATGCGCGCCTCGTGCGAGCGCTGCGGCACGCAGGCGAAGGTGCCTTACCGCGTCTGACGGTCCTCGCCGAACACGTCGGTTCCCTGCCGCAGCGCATCGAGCGCGAGCAGGAAGGTCGCCGCGTTCCAGCTCTGCCCCGCCATGCCCATCGGCTCCAGCGTGCGGCCGTGGAACCATTCCGTGAAGCGCCACTGGTCGCGCGCGTTGGCTTCGGTCAGCGCTGCCAGCGCGCCGGCGGCGGCCTCGCGCTGACCGAGGCGCGCCAGCGCCATCGCCCAGAAGCCGCCGACGAACGGCCAGATGCCGCCGTTGTGATACTGGTGCTCCAGGTTCTGCCGGTGCCTGGCCATGTACGGCCGCCACAGCTCGTCGCGGCGGGTCAGCGGGGGCCGCCCAACGCGCCCCCGATACGGCGAGGCGGCGCCCGCCCCGGCTGTCGTCCGCCCCATGCGGCGCGGGGGCTCCCCCCCCGCCCGGCCGCC
>DAISWF010000116.1:0-12407 GCA_036826495.1 Burkholderiaceae bacterium | reverse complement strand
ACGCGGTGACCGCAGGTTTGCCCACAGGCGCGGGCCCAGCTCGCGGTGCTCGCGGGTGTGGGTGTATCCCTGCGCCGGCGGCGCGAGCTTGGCCAACGCGAGCGCAGCCAGGCCGCACAGCACCGCCAGCAGGTTGCCGAACACGTCGCCTTCATGTCCGCTGCTGGCGAAGTTCACGAAGCTCAGGTACAGGCCCGGATCGCGCCGGCCGCGCCGCGCGTAGTGCTGCAGCAGCCGGGCCCGGTGATAGTCGGGCAGATCCTGCCGCATCGGTCGGAACAGATGGTTGAAGTGGTAGTGGGTGACGTCGGCATCGTCCAGCGCGAACCGCCGCTTCACGTGGTACCACAACGCATTGGTGTACAGCACGTAGCCTGAGCGCGGCATGATGTCGGCCCAGTCGCTCGCTTCGTTCTGCTGCAGCAGGCGGAAGTGCTGGTGCTCCTGCGCGAGCAGCCAGCTCGTCGCGCGTTCGATCTGCGTGCGCCAGCGGCCGCGCGCGGCCGGCAGCCGGCTGATGCGGCGCACGTGGTCGGCCGCGATCAGCCACCACAACGTGGCGTCTATGCAGCCCAGATACCAGAAGTCGGCGTCCTGGCCGCGCGGGTCGACGTACTTGGCGATCTGACCGTTCCTGGCCTGCTGCGCGGCCAGCGCATCGAGGCTGTCCAGCGCACCCTGCTCCAGCGCCGGCACGCCGCTGCCGCACATCGCCAGCACGCAGATCGCCGCGTCGCGGCCGAAGATGCGGGTGTAGCGGCGCGCCTCGGCCGCATCGGTACGGCTGGCCGCCAGGATGCCCTGCGGCGTCAGGTTGCGTGCCAGCAGCGCCAGCGATTGCCCGCGGCAGGTCTCGACGGTCCGATCGTTCATCGCGCGATCGTAGCGCGATCGCGCGAAAGCTTCAGTACGGCGCCATCCCGCGCTCGGCAAGCCAGCCGCGCACCAGCGCATTGGCCTGCGCGAGCTGCTCCGGCTGGCCGGCGTAGTAGTGCGTCGCCCCCGCGATCACGTGGAACGATTTGTCGGCCGGCGCGGCCGCCTCGAAGATCATCCGCGGATGCGGCTGCGGCACCGCGTCGTCGGCGCCGTTCTCGATGACCAGCAGCGGTGCCGAGATCCGCGCCGCGCACTCCAGCCCGTTCGCGCGCGTGTCCTCGATCGACCATTGCGACAGCCATGCGCGCAGCGTCGTGAACCGCGCGAGCCCGACCGGGCCGCTGTTGACGGTTTCCGGATTGCCCATGTAGCACCAGCGCGGCCGCCGGTCGTTGGGATCGAGCGTGGGATCCAGGAAGCGCGGATCGGCGAGCGTGCGGTGCACCAGGAACGGCCGCTCCAGCTCGCCGGTGCCGCGCCGCTTCAGCTCGGCCAGCGTCTGCTTGACCCGCCGGGTGATCCGGTGCATCCGCGCGAGCTGCGCGGCGCGGAAGCCTTCGATGAAGGCGGCGTCGTACGGCGGCCGGTTCGGGTTGAGCGGATCGTAGAGGTCCAGCTCGCGCTCGCGGTCGTCCGGATCGAGCTCGTTCCTCACCGACGGATCGATCGCGTCGAGCAGCAGATGCGCGCGCGACATGTGCGCCGCCTGATAGATCAGCGCATCGGCCGGGATCAGGCCCGCGGCGGCGACGTCGACCGGATCGCCGGCCGGCGTCGCGGTGATGTCGGGGCGCTCGGCCTGGGACTGATAGAACAGCGCCAGCGACCCGCCGCCGCTCCAGCCCACCAGCACGATCTTCTCGTATCCCCATTGTTCTTTCGCATGGCGGATGTAGGCGCCCAGATCGAGGATCACCTTCTCCATGATCAGCGCCGTGTCGTTCTTCGCATACCGGCTGGCGGCGCACAGCACGTGAGCGCCGCGGGCGACGACGCTGCGCGGCACCGGCAGAAGCTGCAGCGTCGATGCCGGATGCATGAACACCAGCAGCGTCTTCGAGTCGCGCCCTGCGGGGCGCAGCAGCAGCCCTTCGAGATTCACCGCTCCCTGGTTGCCGGAGAATCCGTAGGTTTCGTTGAACACGGCCCGCTCTTCGTACTGGATGTGGACCCAGTCGGTGCGGATCGGGTAGACGGGGGCGTCATTCATGCGTGGCTTCGGGTCCGGGTGGCAGGCGCGTGCGTCATCAGTCCAGCTTCAGGCCCAGCTCGGTGACCAGCGGCCGCCAGCGCGTCGCTTCGGAGGCGATGAATGCGCTGAACTGCTCCGGCGTCGTGCCGTAGGGTTCCATGCCCAGGTCGGTGAAGCGTTTGGCGATGTCCGGCAACTGTAGCGCCTTCCTGATCTCGCTGCTCAACCGCATGACGATCTCGGGCGACGTGCCGCGCGGCGCCGCGATGCCGATCCACGCATAGGCCTCGACGCCGCTGAATCCCTGCTCGGCGGCGGTCTGCGCGTCGGGAAGCTGCGGCAGCCGCTGCGCGGTCAGCACCGCCAGCGCCTTGATCTTGCCGGCGCGCAGGTTCGGCAGCGCGACGATCGAGTCGATCGAGATCAGCGGCACCTGTCCGGCGAGCACGTCCTGCATCGCCGGTCCGGCGCCCTTGTACGCGATGTCGGCCGCATCGAAGCCGGCGCGGCGCTTCAGCCGCTCCATCGCCAGATGGTGGAACGTGCCTTTGCCGGCCGACGCATACGACAGAGGCGTTCTCTTCGCCTCGGCCACCAGGCCCCGCAGGTCGTTCGCCGGAAACGAAGGATGCGCGGCGATCAGCAGCGGCGCGCGGACCAGCGCGGACACCGGCACGAAGTCCTTGTCGGGATCGTAGGGCAGCGTGCGGAAGAGCTCGGTGTTCAACACGAACGCGCCGCCGTCGCTGCCGAACAGCGTGTAGCCGTCGGCACCGGCCTTCGCAACCGCGCTGGCGGCGATGATCGATGCGCCGCCCGGCCGGTTGTCGACGACGACGTTCTGGCCCAGCGATGCCGTCAGCGCCGGCGTCAGCGAACGGACGACCACGTCGACGCCGCCGCCCGCCGCGAAGCCGACGATGATCGTGATCGGCCGGACCGGATAGGACTGTGCCCAGGCTCCCGAGGTCACCGTCGCCGCGGCGGCGCCCGCCAGCGTGCGTCCGAATGTCCGTCGATTCATCGCCATCATGTCGTCTCCATTCTTATGTCTTCGTGTCTTCGTGTCTTCGTGTCGTCGTGATGCGATCGCGCCGCCCCCCGGGGACGGCGCGCGCTACCAGGTCACGTGGAGCGCGCGCAGCGCATGCATCGCCGTGTTGGGCACGTAGTCGAATCGCTGCCCGTCGGCCAGGCGGATCGCCGGAATCCGGCGTGCGACGCCTGCGACCATCAGCTCGACTTCCTGCCGCGCCAGCGGTGCGCCCATGCAGTAGTGCGCTCCGAAGCCGAAGGTCATGTGCTGCGCGGCGTTCTTGCGGTCCGGATCGAAGCGCTCGGGATCGGGGAACATCTCCGGATCGTGATTGCCGGCGGCGAACACCAGCAGCAGCCGGCCGCCCGCCGGAATCGCGATGCCGTCGAGCTCGACGTCGACCTTCGCCCGACGCCGCCATGCGTGCACCGGCGGATCGAAGCGCAGACCCTCCTCGACGACCGGGGCGATCGGCTGCTCGCCGCGGCAGATCCGGTCCCACAACGTGCGGTCCGGCAGCAGATGCCTGAACAGGTTGGTGGCCGCATTGGTGGTCGTCTCGTGGCCGGCGAACAGCAGGTTGAACACCGTGCCGCTGATCTCGTGCAGCGACATCGTCGCGTCGTCGCCGTCGCGCAGCCGGATCAGGTCGCTGACGTAGTCGTCGCCGGGCCGTTCGACCCTGTCCTGGACCAGCGCCTTAGCGTAGCGGAAGAACTCGACCGCATTCGTCGCCTGCCGGACCTGCTCGTCGTCGGTCGGCCGGCCCCATGACATCACCAGACGGCTGTCCGCCCAGCGCTTGATCGTCGCGACGTCGCTGCGCGGCACGCCGAGCAGCTCGAAGATCACCAGCGCCGGGACCTCCCAGGTCAGCGCGGCCAGCAGGTCCGCCGGCGGGCCCCGGTCCAGCATCCGGTCGAGATACTCGTCGACGGTGCGCTCGATGAACGGCTGCAGCGACAGCAGTCGTGCGCGCTGCAGCGGCTGAGCGAAGAACTTCCGATAGCGGGCGTGCGACGGCGGGTCGTTGTTGACCAGCATCGGCGGCACGTCGTACTCCGACCGTTCGATGACTTGGCGGGCGTGGGGACACAGCGGCTTCAGTGGATCGGACACGATCAGCGCCGAGAAGCGCGCCGAATCGGCGAGCACCCGCTTGATCGTCGGGCCGCGGGTCACGACCCAGGTGCCCAGGTCCGGCGAGAAGAACACCGGCTCGCTCTGGCGCAGCGACGCCAGCATCGGAAACGGATCGGCGAGGTACTGAGCGCTGAACGGGTCGTAGCGAAGGCTGGCCTCGGTGATCGGGCCGGCCTGAGGGCTCGCCGCTTCGGTGGACAGGGCACGCAACGCTGGTCTCCTCGCACGGCGGGCCGGTCGGCACCGGTTCCGGCATTGATTACTTAGAGTAATCTAATTCCTTGTACGTTAATCGTCAAGATGCTGCCTCCTCCCGGGCAGTTCGGCCGTGCGCTAATCTGACGACCATGAACAGGCTCAATTCCGCACGCGTCGCCGACGCGGGCGACTACGATGACGAAGGTCCCGAGCTTGCGAAGTCGGCACAGGGGGGCGTCCAGGCGGTCGATACCGGGCTGCGGCTGCTGGCCGCGCTGATCGCGCTCGGTCCGGGCACGATGCTCAAGACGCTGTCCGATCGGGCCGGCGTGCCGCCGCCGCAGGCGCACCGATATCTGGTCAGCTTCTGCCGCGGCGGGCTGGTCGCCCGCGACCGCGCGACCGGTCGCTATTCCCTGGGGCCGCTCGCGCTCGACATGGGGATGGCGGCGCTGCGTCAGCTCGACGTCGCGACCATCGCCACGCCGGCGCTGCGCGAGCTGCGCGATGCGCTCGGCTACACCGCGTGCCTGGCGCTGTGGGGCACCAAGGGGCCGACCTTCGTGCAGGTCGTCGAGACCACCGCGGACATCATCATCAGCGTTCGACCCGGCTCGGTGCTGCCGGTGCTGAACTCGGCCACCGGCCGCGTCTTCGGCGCCTACCTGCCGGCCGCCCAGGTCGATCCGCTGATCGGCGCCGAGCTCGACGCGATGCGCGGCCGGCGCTCGTCGCGCGCCCGCGCGACCCGCAAGTACGCGGACAGCCTGTTCGAGGAGGTTCGCCGCTGCGGCTTGGGCATCGTCGACGGCGATCTGAACCCCGGCATCCAGGGCGTCGCCGCACCGATCTTCGACTATACCGAGGCGCTGGTCGGCGTCGTCACCGTGATGGCCAGCGTCGGATCGTTCGAACCCTCACCGGATGCGCAGCCGGCGCGCGCGGTCAGAGAGATGGCCGGCGAGCTGTCGCACCGGATGGGGCGGCGCTGATCGGCTTCGACTCGTGAGCGCCTGCCGCCGGTCCGCGTTCAAGACGTCAGCATCGCGACCGGAAAGTCGGCCAGCAGCTCCGTCAGCCGTAGCGACGCGCTGCCGAGCTCGATGCGTCGGCCGCTGATCGCATCGGTCAGCGCCGCATGCCCGCCGGGCGCGCCGCCATCGGGCCACACCAGCTCGGTGTCGCCCCACACGGCGCCGACCGGCAACTCGCCGACCTCGGGCGCCAGCGACGCATGGAGCCGCGTCGCGACGACGATCACCACCGCGGAGCCGATGCAGCGGGCGAACGCGATGCCGTGGCGGGCCTGGCCGCCGCGCAGCTCCAGCGGCAGATAGGGTGCGTCGCGCAGCATCGCCTCGTGGCGGCGCCGGACCTGCAGCGCGCAGTGCACCGTCCAGAACTTGGCCATGCCGTTGGTCACGCCTTCGAGCAGGCGGCGCAGCGCGGCGCGCCGATCGGCGAGCCTCGCGATGTCCTCGGCGCGGCTCAGCATCACGATGCGGCGCTGGTAGTCGACCGGACGCCGGTTGTCGGGATCGACCAGCGACAGCTCGGTGGTCTCCTGGCCCTGGTAGAAATCCGGCACGCCCGGCGACAGGCTCTTGAGCGCGGCGATCGTCAGCGCGTTCAGCGAGCCGAACCAGGCGAACACCGGCGCATTGGCCTCGAGGTCGGCGAGGAACAGGTTGCTGTCGCGGCGCTCCAGCAGCGCCCGCACGAAGCCGGTCAGCGCCGTCTCGTACGCGGTGTTCGGGCTGATCCAGCTCGTGACGAGCTTCGATTCGCGGACCGACTTCAGCATCGTCGCTTCGATGCGGGCGGCATAGGCGGCCAGCCCCTCGTCGTCCAGCGTGCCGTCGGGCAGGCTGCCGACCAGCGTCTGATACAGCAGGTACTCGTCGTTGCGGCTGGGCGCCGGCTGGCCGTCGACGGTGCGCTTGTGGCGGCGGTTCAGCCGGGCCCAGCGCCGCACCGTCAGCCGCCAGGCGGCCGGCCGCTCGCTGATCACGTCGATCCGTGCCCGCACGTCCTCGGAGCGCTTGGTGTCGTGCGTCGAGGTGGCGATCATCGTGTGCGGCCAGTGCTGCGCACGGTCGCGGCTCGCCGCATGGAATGCGTTGACCGAGAAGCCGAACTGGTCCGGTTCGCCGCCGACCTCGTTGACCGAGATCAGTCGTTGGTGCCGGTAGAACGCGGTGTCCTCGATGCCCTTGGCGGCGACCGGCGCCGTGTACTGCTGCAGCCGGTTCGCGAACGCCCGATAGCGGCCCGACAGCTTCGCGGTCGCGCCGGGCAGCGGCCGGGCGAGCAGCACGCGCCGCAGGAAATCGAACACGCTGGCGTCGGCCGCCAGGCTCCTGCGCCGCGCGCGGCCGATCGCCCAGTCGATGAAGCGGCGGTCCTGCGCGCTGACCTTGTCGATCACGTAGGTGCGATAGACCGGGAATGCGGCGACCACGTCGGCCAGTGCCCGGCGCAGCGAGTTCAGCGTGAAGTCGCGGGTGCGGCGGTCGTCGCGCGCCAGCCGCAGCAGCTCGTTGGCCAGCACCGTGAGCTGACCGGCCAATGTGCCGGCCATCACCACGTGCTTGCAGCGCCAGGCCAGCTCGTCGAAGTCCTCGGCCTCGTCGCGTGCGAAGGCGCGCCAGACGCGGTCCAGCCGCTGGCGGGCATCGCCGTCGATCATCAGCCCGTTGACGATGTTGGCGAAGCGGTAGCCGGTGGTGCCGTGCACCGCCCAGTCGGCCGGCAGATACTCGTGCGCGGCGGCGATCTTCTCGATGACGACGTACAGCGGCCGCCGTTGCGCCGACCTGCCGGCTGCGGCGTACGCGCTCTGCAGCCGTTCGAAGTAGCCGGCCGGATCGGCCAGTCCGTCGGGATGGTCGATGCGCAGCCCGTCGATCGCGCCCTCGGCGACCAGCGACAGGATGAAGCGATGGGTGGCCTCGAACACCTCGGGCCGTTCCATCCGCAGGCCGGCGAGCTCGTTGATCTCGAAGAAGCGCCGGTAGTTGATCTCGTCGGCGGCGACCCGCCATTGCGCGAGCCGGTACGGCTGCGCGGCGATCAGCGCATCGAGCGCATCGAAGCTGCGCCGCTCGCCGACGGTGCCGTTGTAGCGCGTGACGGTATCGGCCAGCGCCTGCGCCAGCGCCGGCTGCGCGGCGACGAGCTGCGCGAGCCGCTGCTTGAGCGCCGTCTTCTCGCGCTGCCGCAGCGCCCGGCGCGCGCTGTCCTGCTCGCCGTGCGGCGGCAGCCGCGCGAAGCGGTCGGCCAGCGCGATCAGCTCGGTGACGGTGCGCGCCGGCGCGGCATTGGCGCGCATGGCCCGCAGCGCCAGCCGCAGCAGATCGGCATAGCCGGCCGGATCGACCGGCAGCCGGTGCTCGTAGTATTCGATCGTGAAGTAGCCGCGCTGCGCATCGAAGGCCAGCTTCAGCTCGCCGCGTTCGAGCACGATGCCGTACTGATCGCCGAGGATCGGCAGCAGCACCCGGCCGTACAGCGCCGGATCGGCCGATTCCCAGTCGATGTCGAAGAACTCCGCGTGGGCCGACGAGCGGCCGTTCTCCAGCACGTCGAGCCACCAGGCGTTGTCGCCGCCGCCGACCCCCATGTGGTTCGGCACGATGTCGACGATCAGGCCCATGCCGTGGTCGTGCAGGGTCTGCACCAGCCGGTCGAAGTCGGCCCGGTCGCCGATCTCCGGATTCAGCGAGTCGTGATCGACGATGTCGTAGCCGTGCAGGCTGCCGGCGCGCGCCCGCAGGATCGGCGAGCAGTACAGGTGGCTCACGCCCAGCCGCGCCAGATACGGCACCAGCGCGGTGGCGTGGACGAACCGGAAGTCGCGGTGCAACTGCACCCGGTAGGTCGCGCGCGGAATCTTCGTGGCCGCATCGGCCGGCCGGTTGACCGCCGGCGTGGTCATGCTGCCCCCGAGGGCCTGCGGCCCTGCCCGCCAACGGGGCCAGAGCGGCTTCGGAACGGCCGTGCGCCGCTCATGGCCGGGCCAGCCGGCAGATCACCGACCACGGGGGCAGCAGTGCGCCGGCCGTACCGCCACCGCCAGCCGGGTCGCTGGCGTACACCGCATCGCCGTCTGGCAGCGTGATCGCCGCGGGCGCATCGCCGAGGTTGGCGACCAGATGCCAGGTGCCGCCGCCGGCGATCGGCCAGCTCAGCCGCATGCAGCCCTGCGCATCGACGTCGAAGGTGCCGGCGCCGATCGCCGGCAGCCGCGGCATCAGCGCGTCGCGGCGGGCCGCGAGCAGCGTGCGGTACAGCTCCAGCCAGTCGCGGTGACCGGCCTGCGTGCGCTCGTCCCAGCGCAGCTTGCTCCGTTCGAAGGTCGCCGGATCGTTCGGGTCCGGAATCCGGCTGCGCAGCGCCGGGTCGGCGAACCGCGCGAACCGGCCGAACTCGTTGCGCCGCCCCTCGGTGACGGCATGCGCCAGGTCGCCGCTGAAATCGCAGAAGTACTGGAACGGCGTGCTCGCCGCGTATTCCTCGCCCATGAACAGCATCGGCACCGCCGGCGCCAGCAGCACGCAGGCGACCAGCGCGCGCAGCCGCGCCTCGTGGCCGCGTTCGGCGGCCAGCATCGCGATCCGTTCGCCGAACGCGCGGTTGCCCACCTGGTCGTGGGTCTGGGTCGAATCGACGAAGGCGAGCGGCGGCAGATGGGCCGACGGGGTGCCGCGCGGCTCGCCGTCGCGGAACCCGGACGGGTCGCCCTGGTAGGCGAAGCCCTCGGCCAGCGCGCGCGCCAGCAGCCGGCGCGGATCGCCGGCATAGTCGGCGTAGTAGCCGTCGGTCTCGCCGGTCACGAGCACGTGCAGCGCATGGTGCACGTCGTCGTTCCACTGCGCATCGGCCAGCAGCGGCGCGCCGCTGGCCGGATCGCGGGCGAGCCGCCGCGCATCGTTGACGTCGTTCTCCAGCACCAGGTGCGCGGGTCGCAGCCGGCCCGGGCCTTCGCGCACCGCGCGGGCCAGCTCGTCGACGAAGTGCCGCGCCGAGCGGTCCGGCATCGCGTGCACCGCGTCCAGCCGCAGGCCGTCGAAGCGGAATTCCTCGAGCCAGTACAGCGCGTTGTGGATGAAGAAGTCGCGCACCGTGCGGCTGTGCTCGCGCTCGAAATTGATCGCGGCGCCCCACGGCGTGTGCTGCCCCTCGTCGAAGAACGGCTTCGCATAGACGTGCAGATAGTTGCCGTCGGGCCCGAAGTGGTTGTAGACCACGTCGAGCAGCACCATCAGGCCGCGGGCGTGGGCGGCCGCCACCAGCCGTTTCAGGTCGTCGGGCCGGCCGTACGATGCATCGGGCGCATAGGGCAGCACGCCGTCGTAGCCCCAGCCGCGCCGGCCCGGGAAATCGGCGACCGGCATCAGCTCGATCGCGGTGATGCCCAGCGCCACCAGATCGTCGAGCCGTTCGATCGCGGCGGCGAAGGTGCCGGCCGGCGTGAAGCAGCCGACGTGCAGCTCGTAGATGACCGCCTCGTGCCACGGGCGGCCGCGCCAGCCGTCGTCGGGCCAGTCGAACGCCTCGGGGTCGGTCAGCTCGCTGGCCGCATGCACGTCGTCGGGGTTCGAGCGGGACGCCGGGTCGGGCACCAGCAGGCCGCCGTCGATCCGGAACGCGTAACGCGTACCGGCCGTCACACCGGCCACCTCGAGTTCGAACCAGCCGTCGGGCAACGGTGTCATCGGCCGCACATCGGCGGCAAGCGACGGCCGGGCCGGAACGGCAGGGCCGGCCGCGGCGGAGGGGCTGACACCGGCTCCGGCCGTGGCAGGCCCTGCGGCCGTGCCGCCGTCCAGCACGAGCTGCACGGTGCGGGCCGACGGCGCCCACAGCCGGAAGCTGGCGCTGCCATCACCTCGCGGGCTGGCTCCGAAGGGCATCGAGTGACGGTACTTCATCGCGGCGTGCTCATGCGGGTGCGCCGGTCCGGCGATGCGCGCGCAGGCTCATTGGTCGTCGCGCTGCCGGTAGCGGATCAGCGCCAGCGAGCGGCCGGCCAGCGTGTAGGGCGCGGCGGTGTCGAACTGCGCGTCCTCCAGCGGATCGTCGCAGGAGGTGTCGATCAGCCGTTCGACCCGCCCGAGGTGCAGCGCCGGCGGCAACGTGAAGGTCACCGGGTCGGCCGATGCGTTGAACAGCAGCACGAAGCTGTCGTCGCGGATCGGCCGGCCGCGGCGGTCGACGTCGGTCAGCCCGTCGCCGGACAGGAACACCGCCAGCGCCCGCGCGAAATCCTGCTGCCAGGCGTGCGCGGTCATCTCCTGGCCGTCGGGCTGCAGCCAGACGACGTCGCGGATCTCGGTGCCGTACAGCGGCCGGCCCTGGAAGAAGTCGCGCCGGCGGAACACCGGATGGCTGGCGCGCAGCTCGATCATCCGGCGGGTGAACTCCACCAGCGCCTTCTGCTCGGCCGACAGGCTCCAGTCCACCCAGCTCAGCTCGTTGTCCTGGCAGTAGGCGTTGTTGTTGCCCTGCTGCGAACGGCCGAACTCGTCGCCGGCCAGCAGCATCGGCACGCCCTGCGACAGCAGCAGGGTGGCGATGAAGTTGCGCTGCTGGCGGGCACGCAGCGCGCGCACCGCCGGATCGTCGGTCGGCCCCTCGACGCCGCAGTTCCACGACAGGTTGTGGTCGTGGCCGTCGCGGTTGTCCTCGCCGTTGGCCTCGTTGTGCTTGCGGTCGTACGACACCAGGTCGGCCAACGTGAAGCCGTCGTGGGCGGCGACGAAGTTGACGCTCGAGTACGGCCGCCGGCTGCTGCGGTTGTAGAGATCGCTCGATCCGGTCAGACGCTGCGCGAACTCGCCGATGACGCCGCCTTCGCCCTTCCAGTACGCGCGCATCGTGTCGCGGTACTTGTCGTTCCATTCGGCCCAGCCGACCGGGAAGTTGCCGACCTGGTAGCCGCCCGAGCCGAGATCCCACGGCTCGGCGATCAGCTTCACCTGCGACAGCACCGGGTCCTGGCGCAGCACGTCGAAGAACGCGCTCAGCCGGTCGACCTCGAACAGCTCGCGCGCCAGCGCCGACGCCAGGTCGAAGCGGAAGCCGTCGACGTGCATCTCGGTGACCCAGTAGCGCAGCGAATCCATCATCATCTGCAGCACCTGCGGATGCTGCATGTTCAAGGTGTTGCCGCAGCCGGTGAAGTCCTGGTAGTAGCGCGGCGCATCGGGCTGCAGCCGGTAGTAGGCGGCGTTGTCGATGCCGCGGAACGACAGGGTCGGCCCCAGCTCGCTGCCTTCGGCGGTGTGGTTGTACACCACGTCCAGGATCACCTCGATGCCGGCGGCGTGCAGGGTGCGCACCATCGTCTTGAACTCGTTGATCTTGCCCGACGCGCTGTAGCGGTGCTCGGGCGCGAAGTAGCCGATCGTGTTGTAGCCCCAGTAGTTGCGCAGGCCGCGGTCGAGCAGATGCCGGTCGTCGGGGAACGCATGGACCGGCATCAGCTCCACCGTGGTGACGCCCAGCCGGCGCAGATAGTCGACGACCGGCGCGCAGCTCAACGCCGCGTAGGTGCCGCGCTGCTCGGGCGGCACCTCGGGGTGGCGCTTCGTGAAGCCGCGCACGTGCACCTCGTAGATCACCGTCTCGTGCCAGGGCACCGCCGGCCGCCGGTCATCGCCCCAGCTGAACGCCGATTCGACGACCTTGCAGCGCGGCATGTAGGGGGCGCTGTCGCGCCGGTCGATCGACAGGTCGGCATCGCCATGGCCGATGCGGTAGCCGAACAGCGCGTCGTGCCAGCGCAGGCTGCCGACGATGTTGCGCGCATAGGGGTCGAGCAGCAGCTTCTGGCTGTTGAAGCGGTGGCCCTGCCGCGGCTTGTAGGGGCCGGGGACGCGGAAGCCGTACAAAAGGCCCGGCCGCGCCTGCGGCAGGTAGCCGGGCCACACCTGGGCGGTCTGGTCGCGCCGCCCG
>DAISWF010000115.1:0-16925 GCA_036826495.1 Burkholderiaceae bacterium | reverse complement strand
GTGTGATCTGAACCCGTCCTGCAGCGAGACCCGCGGGCATTTCCAGCAACTGGTCGACGCACGTAATGCCGGAACCGTCGACAAGATCAACGACCTTGCCGGACAGTTGAAGTCGTTGCAGAACGACCAATCCCTGAGTGTCACCCTGACCCGGCTGCGGGACGCGTTCGCCAACCTGAACGCGACGATGCGCGCCAGCGAGAAATTCATCTCGCCGACGTTGACGCCCGGCAGCCGCACGCCGATGTTGCGGAACTCCACGCCGAACACCATCGTGGCCACCGCCTGCAGCAGGAACAGCACGCCGCCGGTCACCAGCAACTGGTTGATCGGCTCGGCGGCCAGCACCGGCCGTACGACGTACTGGTGCAGCAGAAAGCCCAGCAGCGCGATGAACGCCACCGCGGCCGGGAACGCCAGCAGCAGCGGCCAGCCCTGCTCGGAGTGCAGCCACCAGATCGTGTACATGCCGATCATGATCAGCTCGGCATAGCAGATCCACACCACGTCGATGACGCCGAAGATCAGGTTCAGCCCGAGCGACAGCAGCGCCAGCAGGCCGCCCAGCAGCAGCCCGTTGAGCACCGCTTCCAGCAGGAAGATGTCGAAGATGTCGCTCATCGCCGATCCAGTGCACGCGTAGTCACGCTAGACACCCAGATACGCCTTGCGGATCTCCTCGCTCGCGAGCAGCTCCGCCGACGGGCCGCTCGAGCGGATCCGCCCGGTCTCCAGCAGGTAGGCCCGGTCGACCACCTTCAGCACCTGCTGGATGTTCTGCTCGACGATCAGCACCGTGTAACCCTCCGCGCTCATCCGGCGCACGATCTCGAAGATCGACTGCACGATGACCGGCGCCAGCCCCGCCGACGGCTCGTCGAGCAGCAGCAGCTTGGGGCCGCTCATCAGCGCCCGGCCGATCGCGCACATCTGCTGCTCGCCGCCCGACATCGTGCCGGCGAGCTGCAGCCGGCGCTCCTTCATCCGCGGGAACAGCGAGTAGACGAACTCCAGCCGCTCGGCGAACCTGCCGCGCGCCGCCGGCAGGAACGCGCCCATCTTCAGGTTGTCCTCGACGGTCAGCCGCGGGAACAGCCGCCGCCCTTCGGGCACCTGCGCGATGCCCAGCGAGATCACCTCGTGCGCCGGCAGGTCGTTGTAGCGGCGGCCTTCCATGACCAGCTCGCCCGCGGTCGGCTCGATCAGCTTGGAGATCACCCGCAGCAGCGTGGTCTTGCCGGCGCCGTTGGGACCGATCACCGCGACCGACTCGCCGGCGTTCACCTGCAGCGACACGTCGAACAGCGCCTGGAAGCCGTCGTAGCCGGCGGAGATGCCGCCGAGCGACAACATCGCGGTCATGATGTCGTTCCCGATCGCCTTCGGAGCGGCCGTGCGGCGATCATGCCGCCCCCGGCCGCGCCGCCTGCGCGGCGACCTGCTGCTGCACCGCATGCGCGTCGGTGCCCAGGTAGACCTCGACGACGCGGGGATCGTGGGCGACGTCCGACGGCTTGCCCTGGGCGATCAGCTCGCCGTGGTCGAGCACCAGGCAGCGGTCGATGACCCGCATCAGCACCCCCATGATGTGCTCGACCCAGATGATGGTCACGCCGCGCTCGTCGCGGATGCGCTTGAGCATGTCGGCGGCCAGGTTCATCTCCTGTTCGTCCAGGCCGCCCAGGCTCTCGTCGGCCAGCAGCACCTTGGGCCGGGTGGCCAGCGCCCGCGCCATCTCCAGCTTCTTCAGACCCGCCGCGCCCAGCCCGTCGGTGCGCGCATTCTCGTCGCGCGGCAGGCCGATCAGCTCCAGCGCATCCTCGGCGCGCTTGCGCGCCTCGGCCCGGCCGATGCGTTCGGCGGAGCCGTAGAACGCCGCCAACGTCGCGTTCTCGACGATCGACAGCTTGCGGAACGGCCGCGGGATCTGGAACGTGCGGGCGATGCCGCGCCGGCAGATCTCGTTGGGCGACAGGCCGCCAATCTCCTGCCCTTCGAGCCGGATCGATCCGTCGCTCGGCGGATACAGGCCGGCGATCACGTTGAACGTCGTGCTCTTGCCCGAGCCGTTGGGCCCGATCAGGCCGAGGATCTCGCCGCGCGCCAGCTCGAACGACACGTCCGACACCGCGGTGAAGCCGCCGAACCTGCGCGTCAGATGACTGATCTTCAACACGACGATGCGCCCTGGCGGCGCGCGCCTCGCGCACGCCGCCCGCTGATTGAGGTCAAGCCGGCAAGCCTGGGAAGGTCCCGGGCTCAGGGCGCGTAGCCGTGGCCCTTGGGCAGCGGCAGCACCGCGTCCTTGGTCTTGATCGCCGCCGGCCACACCACGTAGGTGTCGTTGCCGATGAACTGCATCACCACCGGCGACGAGCGCTCGTTCTGGCCGGCCATCTTGTGCCCCGGCGGGAAGAACTTGACGCCGTAGCCCTGGATCGTGCCGCCCTGCGGGATGTCGGTCTCCAGCGCCGCCTTGCGCAGCGCCTCCGGATCGACGCCGCCGTACTTCTTGATCGCCCGCGGCAGCACGTCGGTGAAGAAGATCCACGCCTGGTTGAAGCCCATCGACACGTGGGTCGGGATCTCGTCGCCCTTCACGTCGGCCTTGTAGCGGCGCACCATCTCCTTGGTGATGTCGCCCAGGCCCGGGGCCAGCGAGGCCGGGTTCAGAAGCTGCGCGGCCACCGGGTCGACGTTGTAGATGTAGTTCGCGTCGTCCTTGAAGGTGCCGTAGAGCTTGTCGAACTGGCCGTAGCCGGCGCCGTGCCCGATCAGCGCGCTCCACTTCAGCCCCTGCTCCTTCGACTGGCGCAGGAACAGCGTGATGTCCGGGTTGTAGCCGGTGTGCAGGATCACGTCGGGCCGGCCGCGCTTGAGCTTGGTGACCAGCGGCGACAGGTCGGGGGCGGTGGCCGCATAGCCTTCCTTCAGCACTACCTGCATGCCGTAGCCCTTGCAGGCCTCCTCGTTGCCCATCGCGACGCCGGCGCCGTAGGGCCCGTCCTCATAGATGATCGCGACCTTCAGGTCCTTCGGCTCCTTGCCGAGCCGCGCCTTCGCGCTCTCGTTCAGGAACGCGCACGATGCCTGGCCGAACTGGTCGCTGTGCACCTGCGCGCGGAACACGTTCTTCAGGTTCTTGTCCTTGAACACCGCCGAGGCGACGCAGACGTTGGCCCACAGGAACTTGTTGGCCGCGTCGACCTTCTGCGCCATCGGCACGCAGTGGGCGCTGGAGAACACGCCCATGATCAGGTCGACCTTCTCCTGATTGAGCAGCCGCTCGGTCTCGTTGATCGCGACGTCGGGCTTGGACTGCGCGTCGGCATAGATCGGCCTGATCCTGTAGCCTTCGACGCCGCCCTTCTCGTTGATCATGTCGATCGCGTACTTGGTGCCGAGATACGACGCGTTCGATCCGCCGGCGGCCAGCGCGCCGGTCAGATCGTAGATCACACCCACCTTCAGCTCCTTGCCCTGCGCGCCGGCGCCGGCCGCGACCATCATCAGTACTGCAGCGGTCATCGAACGAATGAACATCGCTCCTCCTCCTGTGTCTGCGTGATCGGCCGTGCCGTCCGGGCATCGGGTCCCGGTTCTGTCCTCACCGTGGCCGGGTCGTCGTCGACGGCGAGCCGCGATGGGATTCGATCGGGCCATTGTAGCCAGCGGCCGCCCCGCTGCAACAGCCGGCCACTGAGGGGATACCCGCGGTTGCACACGCAATCGGCCACCCGCCCCCGGTCCGTTCATTGTCCGCGCACCCACCGTTTCACCGCTGCCACGTCGCCTGCATCGCCCCCTTGATTCGCGAGGAGCAAAGGGGTAACTTTGTCTCTGAACCAGCCATCTTGCGTGGCTGTCTGTGCGGGGCTTCCGCGGATTTCACCGGTGGGCAGAACCCATCGGCCACGGGCAGCTTCCCGGCGGGCAGACACGCAGATAAGCAGCCGCCACTCGCGGCTCAGGGGGCGCAGCCAACTCTGCGCCCCTTTTTCATTTCGAGCCGCCGGCCCTCCCGTCAGCCGGCCGCCGCCTGCCACGGAGACCCCGCATGATCGAAACCCGACCGCTGTTCGAGATCCGCCTCAACGTTCCTCAGATCGTCGACCTCGGGCAAACGCCGGTCGGCCGGCGGCGCATCGCGTCGGTGGCCGGGGGCACGTTCGAAGGCGAACGCATGCGCGGTGACGTGCTGCCCTCCCCGGGCGGGGACTGGATCGTCGAGCAGCCGGACGGTACGCTGATCCTGGACGTCCGCATCGTGCTGCGCACCGACGACGGCGCGCTGGTGTACATGACCTACCGCGGCGTCAGGCACGGTCCGCCGGACGTGATGGCACGCATGGGCGCCGGTCAGCCGGTCGATCCGGCCAGCTACTATTTCCGGATCGCACCGGCGTTCGAGACCTCGGCGCCGGCCTATGCCTGGCTCAACCGCATCGTCGCCGTCGGCCGCGGCCGGCGCGAACCGACCGGGCCGATCTATTCGGTGTTCGAGGTGCTTTAGGCCGATTCCGCGCTAGAGTGGCGGCTTCGAGCACGACTGGAGCCGCACGCATGGGCGCGATCGAGGAACTGGGCCGTTCCCTGCCGCAGATGACCGAGTGGCGGCGCCATATCCATGCGAACCCCGAGACCGCGTTCGAGGAGGTCGGCACCGCGCGCTTCGTCGCCGAGCGGCTGCGCGCGTTCGGCGTCGACGAGGTCCACGAGGGCATCGCGAAGACCGGCGTCGTCGGCGTGATCCGCGCCGGCTCGGGCACGCGGGCGATCGGCCTGCGCGCCGACCTCGACGCGCTCGACATGCAGGAAGGCACCGGCCTGGCCTGGGCCTCGCGCAACCCCGGCAAGCACCACGCCTGCGGCCACGACGGCCACACCACGATGCTGCTCGGCGCGGCGCGTCACCTCGCCGCCACGCGCGCGTTCGACGGCACCGTCTACCTGATCTTCCAGCCGGCCGAGGAGAACGAGGGCGGCGGCCGCGTGATGGTCGAGGAAGGCCTGTTCGACCGCTTCCCGATGGAGGCGGTCTTCGGCATGCACAACATCCCGGGCATGAAGGCCGGCACCTTCGCGATCCGCCCCGGCCCGATGATGGCCTCGTACGACATCTTCGAGATCACGATCACCGGCCGCGGCTCGCACGGCGCGATGCCGCATCACGGCATCGACCCCATCACCACCGGCGCCGAGCTGGTGCAGAAGCTGCAGACCATCGTCAGCCGCAACGTCGACCCGCTCGAGCCGGCGGTGGTGTCGGTGACCAAGTTCCACTCGGGCACCGCGTGGAACATCATTCCCAACGACGCGGTGATCGGCGGCACCGTCCGCGCGTTCAGCGAGGCGGTGCAGGAGCAGGTCGAGAAGCGGATCCGCGTGTTGTGCGAGGGCACCGCTGCGTCGCACGGCGCGACGATCTCGATCCGCTATGAGCGCCGCTATCCGCCGACCGTCAACAGCGCGGCCGAGGCCGAGCTGTGCGCGAAGGTCGCCGAGGCGCTGGTCGGCCCGGCCCAAGTCAACCGCAACAACAAGCCGGCGATGGGTTCCGAAGACTTCGCGTGGATGCTGCGCGCGCGGCCCGGCGCCTACATGTGGATCGGCAACGGCACCGGCGAGCAGGGCGGCTGCATGGTGCACAACCCGGGCTACGACTTCAACGACGCGGTGCTGCCGGTCGGCGCCGCCTACTGGGTCCGGCTCGTCGAGACCGCGCTCGCGCGGCGCTGAGCGGCGCGCCGCGACGGGCGCGGCGGCATCGGCAGGGCACCGATCAACCGGGCCTGAGACAATGCGGGTTTTGTCCGCGCAAGGCTCGCCGATGCCCCGATCCAATGCCGCCAGTGCCGTCACCGGCAACACCGTCGCCGACCACCTGGTGCAGGCCGCCCGCGAGCTGTCGCAACGGCTGTCGATGATGACGTTCTCGCCGCCGGTCACGCACGTGTACAACCCGCTGACCTACGCCTGGGCGCCGCATGAGCTGTATCTGCGCCGGTTCGCGACCGGCCCGCGCAGGGTGGTGCTGCTGGGCATGAACCCGGGGCCGTTCGGCATGATGCAGACCGGCGTGCCGTTCGGCGAGGTGGCGGCCGTGCGCGGCTGGATGGGCATCGAGGCGCCGGTCGGACGTCCCGCGCACGAGCATCCGAAGCGGCCGGTCGACGGGTTCGCCTGCCGGCGCTCGGAGGTCAGCGGCCGGCGGCTGTGGGGCTGGGCCGCCGAGCGCTTCGGCAGCGCCGAAGCGTTCTTCCGCGATCACTTCGTGCTGAACTACTGCCCGCTCGGCTTCATGGAGGCGAGCGGCCGCAACTTCACGCCCGACAAGCTGCCGGCGGCCGAGCGGCGCGCGCTGCACGATGCCTGCGACGCCCATCTGAAGCGGGCGCTCGAGCTGCTGCAGCCGTCGTTCGCGATCGGCGTCGGCGGCTTCGCGCAGGCCCGGCTGGCCACGGTGCTCGGCGAAGGCAGCGGCGTCGTCATCGGCCAGATCCTGCACCCCAGCCCGGCCAGCCCGCTCGCCAACCGCGGCTGGTCCGACCAGGTGCAGCGGCAGCTCGAGCAGATGGGCGTGTACCGGTGATCGCGTCTTCGCAACGCGCTGGCCGCGCCGGATCTGCGCAGCGGCGGCTGCCGGACAGGGGCGTGCAGAGGTGATCCTCTACGCCGCGACGATCTCGCTGTCGGCGTTCCTGCTGTTCCTGGTCCAGCCGATCATCGCCCGCCAGATCCTGCCGTGGTTCGGCGGGTCGGCCGCGGTGTGGACCACCTGCATGGTGTTCTTCCAGGTGGTGCTGCTGGCCGGCTACGCCTATGCGGACTTCCTGACCCGGCGGGTGCCGCTGCGCCGGCAGGCGGTGGTGCATACGGTGCTGCTGCTGGCGAGCCTGGCGATGCTGCCGATCGTGCCGGCCGAGTCTTTCAAACCTGCGGATGCCGACAATCCGATCGGCCGCATCCTGCTGCTGCTGGCGGCGACGATCGGCCTGCCCTACCTGATGCTGTCGACCACCGGACCGCTGGTGCAGGCCTGGTTCTCGCGCCGCTTCCTGCTCGGCCGCGTGTACCGGCTCTATGCGTTGTCGAATCTGGCATCGATGCTCGCGCTGATCGCCTATCCGCCGCTGTTCGAGCCGCTGGCGACGAACCGGCAGCAGTCGGTGGGCTGGAGCGCCGGCTACGCGGTGTTCGCGCTGCTGGCGATGGCCGCCGCATGGCGGACCGCCGCGCGCGGCGACCGGGACGATGCGTGGACGCAGCCGATGACGCCGGCGCACAAGCCGGTGGCATCGTCCGCCGTGACGCAGGCGCCCGCCGACGCAGGCGTCGGTACGCGCGAGGCCGCGGCCATGACCGCGCGCTCCTTTGCGCCGGCGCCAGCGCCGTCGCTGCGCGAGCACCTGCTGTGGCTGGTCCTGGCCGCGACCGGCTCGGTGCTGCTGCTGGCGGTCACCACGCACATCACGCAGAACGTCGCATCGATCCCGTTCCTCTGGGTGCTGCCGCTGGCGCTGTACCTGATCACCTTCATCCTGTGCTTCGACGGCCGCGGCTGGTACTGGCGGCGGTTCTACACGGTGGCGGCCGCGGTGATGGCGCTGCTGATGCTGGCGGCGCTGAAGTATCGGCTGGGCGACGACTGGGGCATCCAGGAAGGGATCCTGCAGCTCGAACGCGCGGTGCCGCTGTATGCGGCGGGCCTGTTGGTCGTCTGCATGTTCTGTCACGGCGAGCTGGCCGGGCGCAAGCCGGCGCCGGCCTGGCTGACCCGCTTCTTCCTGATGGTGTCGCTGGGCGGTGCGCTGGGGGGACTGGCGGTGGGCATCGCCGCGCCGCTGCTGCTGGACTGGTACTGGGAGCTGCCGGTCGTGCTGATCCTGCTGTGCCTGCTCGCGGCGGGCCTGTCGCGCGGCCTCGTGCGGCTGGCCGGCGTGGCGGCGCTCGCCTGCGGCGTCTGGCTGGCCTGGGAGTACGCGCAGGCTATCCACACCGGCACGATCGAGCTGTCGCGCAACTTCTACGGCACGCTGCGGGTCAGGACCACCGGCGCCGACGATGCGCCGACCACCCGCTGGCGCCTGCTGCACGGCGTGATCCTGCACGGCGAACAGATCCGCGGCGAGCAGTTCCGCCGCCAGCCGACGACCTACTACGGCGCCAGCTCCGGCGTCGGCCGGGCGATCGGATTCCTGCAGCAGCAGCACCAGCGGCCGCTGCGGATCGGCCTGATCGGGCTGGGGGTCGGCACCCTGGCCGCCTACGGCCGCCCCGGCGACCAGTACCGCTTCTACGAACTGAACCCGGCGGTGCTGGAGCTCGCCCGGCGCCGCTTCAGCTACCTGGCCGACAGCGGCGCGACGATCGCCACGCCGCTGGGCGACGCCCGGCTGGTGCTCGAACGCGAAGCGCCGCAGCGCTTCGACCTGCTGGCGATCGACGCGTTCTCCAGCGATTCGATCCCGGTGCACCTGATCACCCGCGAGGCGTCGGAGCTGTACCGCCGGCATCTGGCCGACGGCGGCGTGATCGCGTTCCACATCAGCAACCGCTATCTGAACCTCGTGCCGATCACACGTCGGCTGGCCGACGACCTGGGGCTGCCGGCGCTGCGCGTCATCGACGATCCGGACGAGACGACGAGCGACCTCTACCGTTCCGATTGGGTGCTGATCACCGGCAACGAGCCGCTGCTGCAGGCACTGCGCGACTCGTCGGCAGGCATCGAAGTCGAGGCCGACCTCAGGCTCAGGCCATGGACCGACGATTACAACAACCTCTTCCAGGTGTTGAAGTAATGCCCACCTTCACCATCAGCGAGCTCGCCCGCGAATTCGACGTGACGCCGCGCACGATCCGCTTCTACGAGGATCAGGGCCTGCTCGCGCCGTCGCGCGCCGGCGCCGGCGGCCGCCAGCGGGTCTACTCCCAGCGCGACCGCACCCGGCTGAAGCTGACATTGCGCGGCAAGCGGCTGGGCCTGTCGCTCGGCGAGGTCAAGGCGCTGGTCGACATGTACGAATCGCCGTCCGACACCGCGCCGCAGCTTACGCGCTTCCTGGCGGTGCTCGCCGAGCATCGTCAGTCGCTGGAACGCCAGCTCGAGGACATCCGCGAGACGCTGGCCGAGATCGAAGCGCACGAGACCCGCGCGCGCGAGCTGCTGGCATCGCTGGGACAGCGGGCGCGCAAGGCCGGCAAGGCCGACTGAGGGCCTGTTCACCCTGCGCGGCACGGCCCTTCGGCAGCCCCGCGCAGCCCGGCCGTCCGCCGGCCTCAATGGCCGCCGATGTAGATGAACTTGAACAGGAACACCGCCGCGATGATCCACACCATCGGGTGCACGTCGCGGACCCTGCCGGTGAAGAGCTTCATCACCGCATAGGTGATGAAGCCGAACGCCAGGCCGTTGGCGATCGAGTAGGTGAACGGCATCGACAGCGCGGTCACCGCCGCCGGCACCACCTCGGTGGTTTCGTCCCAGTCCAGGTCCGCCAGGTCGCGCAGCATCAGCCCGGCCACGAAGAACAGCGCCGGCGCGGTCGCATAGGCGGGCACCACGCCGGCCAGCGGCGCGATGAACAGGCATGCGAGGAACAGCACCGCGACGACCACTGCGGTCAGCCCGGTGCGCCCGCCCGCCTGCACGCCGGAGGCACTCTCGATGTAGGCGGTGGTGCTGGATGTGCCCAGCAGCGAGCCGGCGAAGATCGCGCCGCTGTCGGCCATCAGCGCCCGGTTCATCCGCTCCATCTTTCCTTCCACCAGCAGGCCGGCGCGCCGCGCCACCCCCATCAGCGTGCCGGTGGCGTCGAACAGCTCGACCAGGAAGAACACCAGCACCACGTTCAGGAAGCCGGTCGTCAGCGCCGCCTTCACGTCGAGCTGCAGGAACGTCGGCGCGATCGACGGCGGCAGCGCGAACAACCCGTCGAACCGGTTGTCGCCGAAGAAGAACGACATCACGGTGACGGCCAGGATGCCGATCAGGATCGCCGCGCGCACCCGCAGCCGGTCCAGCACGATGATGACGAAGAAGCCGATCACCGCCATGACGACGGTCGGCGAATGCAGATCGCCCAGCGTGACGAACGTGGCTTCGGAGGCGACGACCAGCCCGGCACTCTTCAGCGCGATCAGCGCGAGGAACAGCCCGATGCCGACGGTGATCGCGATCCGCAGCGAGTGCGGGATGCCCTTGATGATCAGCTCGCGCAGCCGGAACAGCGTGACCGCGAAGAACAGGCAGCCGGACACGAACACCGCGCCGAGCGCCGCCTGCCAGGTGAAGCCCATGCCGCCGACCACCGCGTAGGCGAAGTAGGCGTTCAGGCCCATGCCCGGTGCCATCGCGATCGGATAGTTCGCATAGAGCCCCATCACCGCGCTGCCGAGCGCGGCGATCAGGCAGGTCGCGACGAACACCGCGTCGCGCGGCATGCCGGCATCGGCGAGGATCGTCGGATTGACGAAGATGATGTAGGCCATCGTCAGGAACGTCGTCAGCCCGGCGACGATCTCGGTCCGCACCGTGGTGCCGTGCTCGGTCAGCCTGAATACCCGGTCGAGCAGAGTCATCGCTCCTCCTCATCGGTCGCGCGAGTGGCGCGGCACGCCGGCGATCAGCGTGTCGACCAGATTGCGCTCGTCGGCCAGCATCATCCACGCAAACAGTCTTTCGTGCAGCGTCCGCGCGAGCTCGGCCCGGCGCTGCTGCAGCCCGCCGACCGCCCAGTCCCACACGCACAGGTCGGCGGTGCGGCCGACGTCGAACGATCCGATCTCGTGGTCCAGGCCCAGCGCGGCAGCCGCGCCGCGCGTCGCCGTGTACAGCGCCTTCCAGGCGGTCAGGCGCTGGCCGGCCAGCGCCTGCACCTTGTAGGCATCGGCGATCGTGCGCAGCATCGACAGGCTGGTCCCGCCGCCGACGTCGCTCGCCAGGCTCACCGCCGCGCCGGCGGCCTCCATCGCCCGCCAGTCGAACAAGCCGCTGCCGAGGAACAGGTTCGACGACGGGCTGTGCGCGATCTGCGCGCCGGTGGCGGCGAGCACCGCGCGGTCGGCATCGTCGAGCCAGATGCCGTGCGCCAGCACCGCGCGGCGGTTCATCAGCCCTGCGTCGCGATAGACGTCCAGGTAGCTGCGCGACTGCGGGAACAGCTCCCTGACCCACTGCACTTCGGCGCGGTTCTCGGCGACGTGGGTCTGCATGTAGGTATCGGGGTAGGCGGCCAGCAGCCGGGCGGCCATCGCCATCTGCGCCGGCGAGCTGGTGACCGCGAACCGCACGGTCAGCGCGTAGGCGAGCCGATCGCGGCCATGCCACCGGTCGATCAGGTCCACGCAGTCGCGCTCGGCCTGCTGCACGTCGTCGCGCAGCCCGTCGGGCGCATGGCGGTCCATCAGCACCTTGCCGGTGATGATCCGCATGCCGCGTTCGGCCGCCGCCGCGAACAGCTCGTCGGCGCTCACCTTGTGCACGGTCGGGAACACCACCGCGGCGGTGGTGCCGTGGGCCAGCAGCAGGTCGACGAAGCGCTGCGCCCCGGCGCGCGCCTCGGCGGGATCGGCGAACCGCTGCTCGGCCGGGAACGTGTAGCGGTTCAGCCAGTCCAGCAGTTCCGCGCCGTAGCTGGCGATGTTGTCGATCTGCGGGCTGTGCACATGGGTGTCGATGAACCCGGGCATCACCAGCCGGCCGCGGCGGTCGAGCCGCCGCCAGCCGGCGTCCGGCTCGAACGACGGCGGCTGCACCGCTTCGATGCGGCCGTCGGCCACGATCAGCCAGTGATCGGGGCGGAAGCGCACCACATCCGGACGTTCGTCCCCCCACGGCGGCGGACCGGAAAAATCCAGCAGGTCGCCGCGTACCGCCAGCCGCTGTGGCGAGTGATCATGTTGCGTCATCGCGTACCCCACCGTAGACCCTGCGGCCCGCACAGGATGCGCGCCCGGCCGCCCGGACGGCGCGAATAATGCTAGAGCGAGATCCGAGCCAGCGTCATTCGAGCCAGCGTCATTCGCCCGACCCTCCCCGATGAGCACACAGCCCGTCCGTTTCTACCACCGCGATCGGATCGTCGAGGTCGGCGACGTCCATCCGACGCGCTCGGTGCTCGACTGGCTCCGCGAGGAGGCCCGCTGCACCGGCACCAAGGAAGGCTGCAACGAGGGCGACTGCGGCGCCTGCACCGTGGTCGTCGGCGAGCTGGCCGGCCCCGGCCAGACGGATTCGAACGGTATCACCGGCGGGCTGTCGCTGCAGACGGTCAACGCCTGCCTGCGCCTGCTGCCGACGCTGCACGGCAAGGCGCTCTTCACCGTCGAGGATCTGAAGGGCATCGCCGGCGGCGCGCTGCATCCGGTGCAGCAGGCGATGGTCGACTGTCACGGCTCGCAGTGCGGATTCTGCACGCCGGGCTTCGTGATGTCGCTGTGGTCGGTCTACGAACGGCACCAGGCGTGCGCGGCCCGCCCGTC
This sequence comes from Burkholderiaceae bacterium, assembly GCA_036826495.1. Classification (GTDB taxonomy): domain Bacteria; phylum Pseudomonadota; class Gammaproteobacteria; order Burkholderiales; family Burkholderiaceae_E; genus DAISWF01. The sequence continues at coordinate 4,439 of DAISWF010000115.1, read as the reverse complement.
GCGTCAGGCGCTGGCCGACGAGCTGTCCGGCAACCTGTGCCGCTGCACCGGCTACCGCACGATCCTCGATGCGGGCCAGCGGATGTTCGACCTGCCGGCGGTGGCGCTGGACACCGCGCCGGTGGTCCGCGCGCTGCGATCGCTGGCGCGTGACGACACCTTCGAGTATCGGCCGGACGTCGTCCGCGGCACCGATCGCGGCACGTTCCACGCGCCGGTCACGATCGATGCGTTCGCCGCGCTGCGCGAACGGCTGCCGCAGGCGCGGCTGCTCGCCGGCAGCACCGACATCGGCCTGTGGATCAACAAGCAGTTCCGCGCGCTCGGCGACATCCTGTACATCGGCGACGTGGCCGCGCTGCGCACGATCGAATGGCGCGCGGACGAGCTGTACATCGGCGGCGGCGCGTCGCTGGAATCGGCGTGGCGCGCGCTGGCCGGGCGGGTGCCGGCGCTGACCGACGTCTGGCTGCGGTTCGCGTCGCCGGCGATCCGCAACGCCGGCACGATGGGCGGCAACGTCGCCAACGGCTCGCCGATCGGCGATTCGGCGCCGGTGCTGATGGCGCTCGATGCGCAGATCGAGCTGCGGCGCGGCGAACGGGTGCGCCGGATGCCGCTCGACCGGTTCTATGTCGCCTACATGAAGAACCGCCTGGAGCCGGGCGAGTTCGTGCAGGGGCTGGCGGTTCCGCACGCCGCGCTGGCCCGTGCGGTGCGCGGCTACAAGATCAGCAAGCGCTTCGACTGCGACATCTCGGCGGTATGCGCCGGGATGTCGATCGCGTTCGATGACGGCGTCGTCGCCGAGGTGCGGCTGGCGTTCGGCGGCATGGCGGCGACCGTCGCACGGGCGGCGCAGGCCGAGGCGGCAATCGTCGGCAGGCCGTGGGACGAGCCGGCCGTCGCCGCCGCCGAGGCCGCGATCGCCGGCGACTTCGCGCCGATCACCGACATGCGCGCGACCGACGGCTACCGGCTGCGCGTGGCGCGCAACCTGATCAGGCGGTTCTGGCTCGAGACGCGGCTCGATGCGCCGCTGCCCGCCGACGCGGTCAGCGTCTGGAGCGTGATGCCGCACGCCCGGCCCGCAGCGGAGCCTGCGGTCGGCTCATCCGGTCAGCCGCCGACGCCGGCCCGGCAGCAGGGAGAACGACCGACATGAACAAGCCGATCGACGAGCGGCTGCTCGAGCCCGGCGAAGCGTACGCCGATTACCTGCGGAACACGGCCGCCCGGCTGGACCTGGAAGGCGAAGCCGAGGCGGCGAAGGCCGGCGTGCGCGTCGGCATCAGCCGGCCGCACGAGTCGGCGCACCTGCATGTCGCCGGCGAGGCCACCTATGTCGACGACCTGCCCGAAGCGGCCGGCACGCTGCATGCCGCGCTCGGGCTGTCGCCGGTCAGTCGCGGGCGACTGAAGGCGTTCGACGCCGCAGGCATAGTCGCGATGCCGGGCGTCGTCGCGGTGCTCACCGCCGCGGACATTCCGGGCAGCAACGATTGCGGTTCGATCGTCCACGACGATCCGATCCTGGCCGACGGCGAGCTGCGCTACCTCGGGCAGCCGGTGTTCGCGGTGATCGCCCGTACCCGCGACGAGGCGCGCCGGGCGGCCGGCCGCGCGAAAGAGGTGCTCGACGTCGAGCCGCTGCCGCCGGTGCTGACGCAGCGGCAGGCGCATGCGAACGGGCAGTACGTGCTGCCGCCGATGCACATGACCCGCGACACCGCCGGCGGCGCGCGGCGGGCGATCGATGCGGCGCCGTATCGGCTGCAGGGCACCTTCGAGGTCGGCGGCCAGGAACAGTTCTACCTCGAAGGCCAGATCAGCTATGCGATCCCGACCGAGGACGGCGGCATGCACGTCCACTGCTCGACCCAGCATCCGACCGAGATGCAGCATCTGGTCGCCCATGCACTGGGCCTGCAGGCGCATCACGTACGGGTCGAATGCCGGCGGATGGGCGGCGGCTTCGGCGGCAAGGAATCGCAGTCGGCGCTGTTCGCCTGCGTCGCCGCGGTCGCGGCCGCGAAGCTGAGGCGGCCGGTCAAGCTGCGGCCGGACCGCGACGACGACTTCCTGATCACCGGCAAGCGCCACTGCTTCTTCTACGAATACGAAGTCGGCCACGACGACGAAGGCCGCATCCTCGGCGTCGAGATCACGATGGTGTCGCGGGCCGGTCACTCGGCCGACCTGTCGGGGCCGGTGATGACGCGCGCGATGTGCCATCTCGACAATGCCTACTGGCTGCCCGATGTCGCGATCCACGGCTATTGCGGCAAGACCAACCTGCCGTCGAACACCGCGTTCCGCGGCTTCGGCGGCCCGCAGGGCGCGATCGCGATCGAGCATGTCCTGGACAGCGTCGCCCGCCGCCTCGGCAAGGATCCGCTGGACGTCCGCCGCCTGAACTTCTACGGCAGCACGGAGCACAACGTGACGCCGTATGACCAGCCGGTCGCGGACAACCTGATCCACGAGCTGGTGGCCGACCTGGAAGCGGACAGCGACTACCGGGCGCGCCGCGCGGCGGCCGCGCGCTTCAATGCGAGCAGCCCGGTGCTCAGGCGCGGCCTGGCGCTGGTGCCGCTGAAATTCGGCATCTCGTTCAACGTCAGGCACTTCAACCAGGCTGGCGCGCTGGTCCACGTGTACAGCGACGGTTCGATCCTGGTCAACCATGGCGGCACCGAGATGGGCCAGGGGTTGAACACCAAGGTCGCCCAGGTCGTGGCCCATGAACTGGGCGTCGACTTCGACACGGTCCGCTGCACCGCGACCGACACCCAGAAGGTCGCCAACACCTCTGCCACCGCCGCCTCGACCGGCGCGGACCTGAACGGCAAGGCCGCTCAGGATGCCGCCCGGCAGATCCGCGAACGGCTGGCCGACTGCTTCGTCGCGCTGCACGGCGGCCGGGCCGCCGACGTCCGGTTCGCCAACGGCCAGGTCACCGGCGGCAACGGCGAATCGATGCCGTTCGCCGGGCTGGTGGCCCGCGCGTACATCGAGCGGGTGCAGCTTTGGTCCGACGGCTTCTATGCGACCCCGGGGCTGAGCTGGGACCCCCGGACGATGAAGGGCCGGCCGTTCTACTACTTCGCCTACGGCGCGGCCGTCTGCGAGGTGCTGGTCGACACGCTGACCGGCGAATGGAAGCTGCTGCGCGCCGACCTGCTGCACGATGTCGGCAAGTCGCTGAACCCGGCGATCGACATCGGCCAGATCGAAGGCGCATTCATCCAGGGCATGGGCTGGCTGACCACCGAGGAGCTGGCCTGGCATCCGCAGACCGGCCTGCTGACCACGCATGCGCCGAGCACCTACAAGATCCCGACCGCCAACGACTGCCCGCCGGTGCTGAACGTGCAGCTGTTCGAGGGCCAGAACCTCGAGGACAGCATCCATCGCAGCAAGGCGGTAGGTGAGCCACCACTTCTTCTGTCGTTCGCGGTGTTCTTCGCGATTCGCGACGCGGTATCGTCGATCGGGGACCACCAGGTCGAGCCGCCGCTGCGGGCCCCCGCGACCTGCGAGGCGATTCTGGATGCGATCATCGCGGTGCGCGGCGGCTGACGCCGGCGCTCCGATGAACCGGGCGACGATCGGGTCGGCGAGCGGGTCGAAGATCGAGTTGACGTTTACGTAAACGTCAACTTGAATGCGGTTATCATCGGGGATTGCCGTCCAGTGCATTCGCCCGCAGCCGGCCGTCGCATCGGCCGGTCCCGATGAACCACCCACGGAGACCTCTGATGCAGCCCATCCCCGGCCTGCAATTCGACCTCGGCGACGACATCGCGATGCTGCGCGAATCGGTCGCGCAGTTCACCGCCGCCGAGATCACGCCGCGCGCCGGCGAGGTCGACCGGACCGACCAGTTCCCGATGGACCTGTGGCGCAAGTTCGGCGAGCTGGGCGTGCTCGGCATGACGGTGCCGGAGGAGTACGGCGGCAGCGACATGGGCTACCTGGCCCACGTCGTCGCGATGGAGGAGATCTCACGCGGATCGGCCTCGATCGGCCTGTCGTACGGCGCGCACTCCAACCTGTGCGTGAACCAGATCTTCAGGAACGGCACCGCCGACCAGAAGCGCCGCTATCTGCCCGGCCTGGTGTCCGGCGAATCGATCGGCGCGCTGGCGATGTCCGAGCCCAATGCCGGCTCCGACGTGGTGTCGATGAAGCTGCGGGCCGAACGGCGCGGCGACCGCTGGGTGCTGAACGGCAGCAAGATGTGGATCACCAACGGCCCCGACGCCGACGTGATGGTGATCTACGCGAAGAACGACTTCGAGGCCGGCCCGCGCGGCATCACCGCGTTCCTGGTCGAGAAGACCTTCCCCGGCTTCTCGGTCGCGCAGAAGCTCGACAAGATGGGCATGCGCGGCAGCCACACCGGCGAGCTGGTGTTCCAGGACTGCGAAGTGCCC
>DAISWF010000114.1:0-17099 GCA_036826495.1 Burkholderiaceae bacterium | reverse complement strand
ATCCCCCGCAGCACCGACAGCGCGCCGCCCGAGTGATCGTCATCGAGGTGCGACACGACCAGCGCATCGAGCTCGCGGATGCCGCGGCTGCGCAGGTACGGCACGATCGTCCGCGCACCGGCGTCATTGCCCGGGCCCAGGCTGGGGCCGGTGTCGTACAGCAGCCGCCGCTGCGGCGTCTCGACCAGGATCGCCATGCCCTGGCCCACATCCAGCGCGGTCAGCCACAGCTCGCCCGGCGCCGGGCGCTCGGCCGGCGAGAACAGCAGCGGCAGCATACCGCCGGCCGCCCACCAGCGGGCCGGCAGACGCACCGGCGCCAGCAGCCAGGCGGCGGCCAGCCCGGCCAGCAGCAATGGCAGGCCGCTGGCCGGCGCCAGCACATGCACCGCCGCCGGCCATCCGTCGAACCACTCGATACCGGCCGACAGGCCGCGCGTCGCCAGCGCCGCGAGCCACAGCATCGGCATGCCGGCGCCGGCGACCACCGACTGCAGCGCCGCGCCGGCCAGTGCCAACGGTGTCACCAGCCCCGACACCAGCGGGATCGCCAGCAGGTTGACCAGCGGCCCGACCAGCGAGGTCGCGCCGAAGAACAGGCCGCCCAGCGGAATCAGCGCCACCGTGACAGCGAACTGCGTCGACAGCATCTCGCGCCAGCGGACCGGCCGGTGCCGCCCGGCCCGGCGCTGATCGTGGAACCAGACGATCGCCGCCACCGCCGCGAACGACAGCCAGAAACCGGCCGCAAGCGGCGCCCACGGATCGAACACCGCGATCACCGCGGCGCTGGTCAGCAGCACCGAGGCCATCGAATGGCCGCGCCCGCTGACCATCGCCGCACCGGCGAGCGCCAGCATCCAGCAGGTGCGCTGCGCCGGAATGCCCCAGCCGGCCAGCGCCGAATACCCGAACGCCGTCGCCACCGCGGCGATCCACTGCGCGACCTGACGGTCGAGCAGCATCACCGGCGCTACCAGCCGCGGACGAAGGCTTGCGAGACCACGCGGCAACCAGGACGGCCACGGACGCCGCAACGACCGCCGCAGCAGGCGCGCCAGCCCGCCCGGCGACCCTTGCGACGATCCCGCTCGATTCAGCCAGCGCGCAAGCCGGCGGCTGCGCCATGCGAAGCCGGTTCCGCCGGCCACCAGCGCGGCGGTCATCGTGATATGGAGACCGGAAATCGACATCAGATGGCCGATGCCGGTGTTGTTGAACCGCTCCCACCAGCGCGCCGGTATCGCTGCCTGATCGCCGATCACCAGCGCGACCAGCACGCCGCCGACCACCGGCGGCTGACCGGAGGTGGCGGCCACGATGCGCTCGCGTATCCGGCCGCGCAGCCGTTCGATCGCGGTACGCGGCGTCCACACGAACGAATCGAGCCGTTCGGCGCCGGCGGCCCGCACCGTGCCGATCGCGCCGATGCCCTCCTCCAGCGCCCGCAGCTCCGCGTCGAACAGGCCGGGGTTCACCGTCGCATGCGGCCGGCGCAGCCGGACCCGCAATCGCCAGCGTTCGCCGGGTGCGACACGCGGCGCGAGCGCCGCGCCGGCCTCGGCGACCGTATCCGGCGCGTCATCGTCACGCACGGCGTCAGCGGACTTGCGGCCGGCATCCGCCCCGACCGTCGGCCAAGCCAGCCGCACGCGGACACTCGATGGACAGATGCCTGCGCTGACCGCGTCAGGCAGGGCGGATTCGTCCGATGATTCCGGCGTGCCTGATACCGCCGATGTCTCCGACAAGTCTGCCGAGCCCGACGTAGCCGACGCACCGACGGTGCCCGATCCGCCCGATGCACCCGATGCACTCGATCGTCCCGATGCACGCGGTCTGCCCCGAGAATCCGAAGGTCTCGACGCGCGAGATCCGCGCGACCCGGTCGCGCTATCCGCTTCACGCACGGCCGGCGCGCAGTCTTCCACCCACAGCACGAACCGCGTTGCGCGGGCATCCACCTGCGGCAGTTGCTCGACCACGCCGGTGACGATCAGGTCGCGGCCTTCCAGCGATTCGGGCAGACGTTCGGCCAGCCCCTGATGCGCACGCAGGCCGGCCATGCCGAAGAACACCGACGCCACCGCCAGCGCCAGCCATGCGGGGCCACGCCGCACGGCGATCGCCCATACCAGCGCACCGACGACGACGCAGGCCCATAGCCACGGCCGCGCCGGCAGCACCTCACAGCGATGCAGCAGCAGGCAACCGGCGATCGCGGCTGCGCCCGGAGGAAGAGCGGGCGAACGGCGCAGTGCCCCGAGCAGCCGATGCCATGCCAGACGAAGCCCGCGGACGGAGGAAGGCGGATGGAGACCGGCAGGCGCACCCATGATGGCGACCATCGTAGGGCGCCTGACCTCGCCGGACACTCGTCCGCACGGAGTGATCGGCCTCGTTCCGACGGTCTAGTCCCCGGGTCGTCCTACAACAGCGGCCCCATCCGCTTCTCGCCGCGTTCATAGACCACGTGCGCGCGGCCGACCAACAGCGGGTCGATCTGGCCGACCGCGTCGATCGTCTTGTTCGCATACGGCAGCTTGTGCAGCACGTAGCGCATCGCGTTCAGCCGCGCCCGCTTCTTGCAGTCGCTCTTGATGACGGTCCACGGCGAGTCGGCGGTGTCGGTGTTGAAGAACATCGCCTCCTTCGCCTTCGTGTAGTCGTCCCACTTGTCGAGCGACGCCTTGTCGATCGGGCTCAGCTTCCACTGCTTCAGCGGATGTGCCTCGCGCTCGCGGAAGCGCCGGCGCTGCTCCTTGCGGCTGACCGAGAACCAGAACTTGATCAGGTAGATGCCGCTGCGCGACAGGTGCCGTTCGAACTCGGGCGCCTGGCGCATGAACTCTTCGTATTCGTACTGAGAGCAGAAACCCATCACCCGTTCGACGCCGGCCCGGTTGTACCAGGAGCGATCGAACATGACGATCTCGCCGCGCGTCCGCAGATGATTGATGTAGCGCTGGAAGTACCACTGGCCCCGTTCGCACTCGGACGGCTTCTCGAGGGCGACCACGCGTGCGCCGCGCGGGTTCAGGTGCTCCATGAAGCGCTTGATCGCGCCGCCCTTGCCCGCCGCATCGCGGCCTTCGAACAGGATGACGACGCGCTGACCGGTCTCCTTGACCCAGGCCTGCAGCTTCAGCAGCTCGACCTGCAGCCGATACTTCTGACGCTCGTAGTTCTTGCGCAGCATCAGATGCTTGTAGGGATAGCCGCCCTCGCGCCAGTCGTCGGACAGTTCCTCGTCCGGATTCGCGGCCTCCTTCAGCGACGAGCCGTTGCGTGCGAGCGCGCGTTGCAGGATCTGCGCCTCGTCGGGCGAGATGCCGGAGACGATCGCCTCCAGCGCCTCCTTGCGCTGCAGCGGGTCACCGCCGGCGCGATTGAGCACATCGGTCACCGCCGCCTGCAGCGCGAGATTGCGCGCGTTGGTGACGTCGGCGACACGATGCCGCTCGATCGCCTCCGGCCGCAGGTCGGGCGGGATGTCGCCGTCGCTGACCTTGCGGGTACGCGGCGCACGGCGGGCGCTGCGTCTGGCGGCGCCGGCCGGCACTGTCTCGTCGACCGACGGCGCTGGGGCCGCAGCCGGCGTATCGGGTACTGCAGTCAGGAAGCGCTTTCCGGTCGCCATGGGAGATCCGTCGGTGGATGAGTGAACGGATCATGCTAGCGCGAGCGCCCGGCGGCGGCGTTTGACTTCGCTCAAGCGAACCGGTTCGGCTGGCGCAGCCGCACGGCACCCGAAGGCGACGAACGGCTGCTCCGGCGGCCCCGGGGCGCGGGCGACGCGCCGGGATCGTCGTTCAGCGGTGCGAGAAGAGCGGCGCGCCGCGATCCGGCAGCGTTGCGGTCAGCACCACGCCCTGTTCCGAATCGGTCAGCACCAGCTCCGCGGTGCCGGGGCGGAACGCGATGTTGGTCACAGCCTGCCCGGTGGGGCTGCGCACCACATGGGTGAGCGCGCCGCGCGCATCGAGCACGAACGCGCAGCCCAGGCTGGCGTGCGCGACGACCAGGCGCCCGTGCTGATCGACCGCCAGCCCGTCCGGCCCGCTGGTGCCGAAGAAGCTGCGGAAGATGCCGACCTTCGACACCGATCCGTCGGGCAGCAGAGGGCCGCGCCACACCGCGTTGCCGCGCGTCGCGGCGACGAACAGGAAGCGGCCTTCCGGATCGAGTGCGATGCCGTTGGGGCTCGGCACGTTCGACATCAGCAGGTCGAGCCGGCCGTCGGTGCGCCAGCGATACACGCGCCCGGTCGGGTCGTGCATGCCGGTCTGCCCCTGGTCGGTGAAGTAGCAGTTGCCGTCGGCGTCGAAGGTCAGGTCGTTGAGCCCCTTGAAGCTCTCGGAGTTCCGGTGCCCGAGCAGCACCTCGACCTGCCCGTCCGCCGGAGTGACGCGCAGCAGGCCCCGCCGGTAGTCCGTGACCCACAGCGAGCCGTCGCGATGGATCGCGATGCCGTTGGGCCAGCCACCGGTCTCCGTGACGATCTGCCACTGCCCGGCCGGCGTGAGCCGGAAGATCCGGCCGTGCGGAATGTCGGTCAGGTACAGGTTGCCTTCACGGTCGAAGGCCGGCCCTTCGAGGAAGCAGTCGGCCACCTGGCCGGGCTTGTTCGCGTCGGCCCACTCGCTGCGGGCGGGCCGGCGCAGTTCGTCCGGCATCCGCGCGAGCACACGCGCCTCGATGACGGCGGGCGGCTGGAAGTCGAGGTTCCACATGTCGTTCAGCGGCTCGGAATTTGCAAACGAATCCGGCATGCACGGATTCTCAATCCGGACGGACCCCGGCGGCCTTGCTGATGTCGGTCCACTGCCTGATCTCCCGCTGGATGAAGCCGGCGAATTCGGCGCTGGGGATGCCGCCCGGACGAGCGCCCATCGCATTGAGCCGCTCGGCCACCCTGGGATCGGCGAGCGCCTTTTGCGCTTCGGCCTGCAGCCTGTCGACGATTTCCCGGGAGGTGCCCTTGGGCGCCGCCAGGCCGAACCAGTTGGTCACAGTGTAGCCCGGCAGGCCCACGTCCTTGAAGGTCGGCACGTTCGGCAGGCCCGGCAACGGCCGGTCGCCGGTCACCGCGAGCGCACGCGCCCGGCCGCCCTGCACCTGCGGCATCGCGGTCGGCGCCGCGGTGATCAGCAGGTCCACCTGGTTGCTCAGCAGGCCGACCATCGCATCACCGGCGCCTCGGTAGGGAACGTGCGTGATGTAGAGCTTGCCTTCCTTCTTCAGCACCTCCGCCGACAGATGCGTCGAGCTGCCGTTGCCGCCGGAGCCGAAATTGAGCTTGCCGGGATTCCTGCGTGCATGTTCGAACAGCTCCTGCGCCGTCTTGAACGGAGAGTTCGCGGCGACCACCAGCACGACCGGCGTCACCGCCAAGGTGGTGACCGGCACGAGGTCGTTGGCGTGATCCCAGGGCAGCTTCGCGAACAGCGACGGCAGCATCGCGTAGGTGGTGTCGTTGACCAGGAAGGTCGTGCCGTCCGGCGGACTGTTGACCACCTGCGAGGTGCCGATCGTTCCCGAGGCGCCGGCCTTGTTCTCGACGAAGAAGCTCTTGCCCGTCTGCTGGCTCAGCTTCTCGGCGACCAGCCGCGCCGAGAAGTCGGTGGTGCCGCCCGGCGCGTAGGGAACGACGAAGCGCACCGGCTTGTCGGGCCAGGTCTGGGGCATGGCCGGGAGCGGCGCGGCGGACAGCATCAGCGCCGCGATCAGGTAGTGAGTCTTGGACATGGGGGGTCGCTCGTGGTGAACGTGGGATGTGGGATGAGGAATGGAGATCTGGGGTTGGGGCAGCGCAATGACGGACGAGCCGATCGGCAACGGGACCGTCATGCATCGGCCGGCACCGACGCCGCCGATCCGCTGGATTCCGGATGGGGGCCGACGATGCTGGCTTCACGCAGACCGGCGATCTCCTCGTCCCGGTAGCCGAGCTCGCGAAGCAGGCCTTCGGTGTGCTGCCCCAGCGCCGGCGGGGCCGCGCGAATGCCGAGGCGATCGCCGCCCAGCGTCAGCGGCAGCAGCGGCACCCGCGTGTCGATCGCGCGCCCGGCGCTGCTGGCGTCGGCGGGCAAGGTCAACGGCGCGAGACCGCCCGTCGCCATCAGATGCGGGTCATCGAGCAGATCCTGCGGCCGCGTGATCGGCGCATAAGGCAGACCGATTCGCTCGAAGCGCGCACCGAGCTCGGCGGCACCGAACGCCGCGAAGCGCTCGCGCAGCAGCGGCAGCATCCAGTCGCGTTCCCTGACCCGGGCGTTGTTGCTGGCCAGGCGCGGATCGGATTTCAGATCGGCGAAGCCGAACTCGCCGCACAACAGCGCCCACTGGGTATCGCTGACCGCGGCGAGGAAGATCTGCTCGCCGTCCTTCACGGTGAACACGTCGTAGACGGCCCAGGCGCTGATGCGGCTGGGCATCGGCGACGCCGGCTGGCCGGTCACCGCATACTGCATGATGTGCGGCGCGACGAGGAACACGTTGTTCTCGAACAGCGCGCTCTGCACCTCCTGGCCGCGGCCGGTCTTCTGGCGCTGCGCCAGCGCCGCCAGCACGCCGATCGCGCCGAACATGCCCCCCATGATGTCGTTGACGCTGGCGCCCGCCCGCAGCGGCCGGCCCTCCGGGCCCGTCATGTAGGCCAGGCCGCCCATCATCTGCACCACCTCGTCGAGCGCGGTGCGGTGCTCATACGGGCCGGGCAGGAAACCCTTGTGCGACACGTAGACGAGGCGCGGGTTCAGGCGCGACAGTGCCTGATAACCGAAACCGAGCCGCTCCATCGTGCCGCTCTTGAAGTTCTCGCTGAACACGTCGGCATCGGCGAGCAGGCGCAGCACGATCTCGCGCCCGCGCGGATCCCTGACATCGACCGCGAGGCTCTTCTTGTTGCGGTTGAAGGTGCCGAAGAACCCCGCCCCCGAACCGATCAGGCTGCGCGTACCGTCGCCGGCGATCGGTTCGACCTTGATGACGTCGGCCCCGAGGTCGGCGAGGATCAGCCCGCAGGCCGGGCCCATCACCATGTGGGTGAACTCGACGACCCGGACGCCCGCCAGGGGCAGCGCGTCCGCGCCCGCTTCGGCTGCCGCGTTGCCGTTCATCCGATCATCTCCTGAAGCCAACTGTCGATCTCCTCTCATGGGGGCAAGCCCTCCGGCGATCCCGCGGTTCCCGCAGGGTCGCGCCGCCTGTTCGCAGGGGCCCCCTGTGCGCTGTCCGCATGGGGCTGCCTATGTCGCTGTCCGCATGGGACCGTCTTGCCGCTCGTCCGCCTGGGCGCCTATGCCGCCTGTCTCCAGCCCTTCGGCATGCCGGCCTCCGGCGTCATGCCGTAGATCGGCTCTCCCGGCAGCCCGGCACGCAGCGCCGCGCGGGCCGCGATCAGCTTCGGCAGATCCACGCCGGTCGACACAGCCATCGCTTCGAACATGAACACCAGGTCCTCGGTGACCACGTTGCCCGACGCACCGGGCGCGAACGGACAGCCGCCGAGCCCGCCCTGCGAGCTGTCGAAGGTGCGCACGCCGACGTCATGGGCCGCCAGGCAGTTCGCCAGACCCAACCCCCGGGTGTTGTGCATGTGGGCAGCACCGGTACGCCCACCGATCTCGGCGCGGACCCGGGTGAACAGCCGGCGCACCTGTGCCGGGTTGGCCATGCCGGTGGTGTCGGACAAACCGATCTCGTCGGCACCGGCCTGCGCGAGCTCCACCGCAAGCCGCACGACATCGTCTTCCGGCACCGGGCCCTGCAGCGTGCAGCCGAAGGCGGTCGACAGCCCCGCCTCGATCCGCACCCGCCGATCGAGGCGGTCGCGCGCGGCGACGACCTGCCGGACCTCTTCGATCATCTGCGCACGGGTCTTGCGCACGTTGGCCAGCGAGTGGGCCTCGCTGGCCGAGACCGGCAGCGTGACCTTGTGCACGCCGGCGGCGATCGCGGACTCGGCGCCGCGCAGGTTCGGCGCCAGCGCCATCACGGTCAGACCCGGCCGGGTCAGCGCATGCCGCACGACCTCGGCCACGTCGGCCATCTGCGGCAGCAGCCGGGCCGGCACGAACGAGCCGACCTCGATCTCGCGCAACCCCGCGTCGTGAAGCGCGTCGATCCACGCGAGCTTGTGCGCGGTGGGCATCGTCGCCTTGACGCTCTGCAGGCCGTCACGCGGCCCCACTTCGCTGATCAGCACCTGGGTTGGCATCGTCTCTTGCGTTGTTCTATTAGATAGAATAGAATTCTGTAAGATGAACCAATGATAGGAAATGGCTGCCGGAATGTCAAACCCGGAGCCGGCCCGCGCATGCCCAGGAAGTCTTCCCACGTTTCCGTTGCCGACGAACAGGCCGCGCCCGGCGGCGCGGCGGCGGTCGACCGGGCGGTCAGCCTGCTGGCCGCGTTCAAGGCCGGCGACAAGGCATTGACGATCACCGAGCTGGCGGACAGGACCCGGCTCTACAAGAGCACGGTGCTGCGCCTGCTGGCATCGCTGGCGCATGGCCGGCTCGTGCAGCGCACTGCCGACGGCCACTGGTCGCTCGGACCGGAGGTCGCGCGCCTGGCGGCGATCCACTCGGCCTCGTTCTCGCTGGAGGACATCGTGATGCCGGAGATGCGCGCGCTGATGCAGCGCACGCGGGAGAGCGTGGCCTTCCATGTCCGGCAGGCAGACCAGCGGCTGGTGCTGTTCAGGGTCGATTCACCGCAGCTTCTGCGCGACCACGTGCGGGCCGGCGACCTGCTGCCGCTGAATCGCGGGGCCGGCGGCCGGGTGCTGATGGCTTATGGCGGCGCGAAGGGCCGGCTGTATGACCAGGTGCGCCGCGATGGCTACGTGATCCTCACCAGCGACCGCGTCCCGGGGCTGACGGGGATCTCCGCGCCGGTATGGAACTCGGAGGGCGAACTGGTCGGTGCGCTGACGCTGACCGCTCTGGAGCAACGGGTGCTGCCTTCTTTCGTGGACGAACTGCGCAGGTCCGCGGCCAGACTCACCGAGGCGTTGGGCGGGGCCGAACCCGGCGACTGATCGGCTCTCGGCGCGTCAGGCCTGCGGCCGCATGGCCGGTTGCAGCAGCCGCCCCATTCGCGGCAGCACCCGGCACGCATTCGCGCCAGTGATCTGCAGCGCCGTCTCCAGCCCGCATTCCCGCAATTCCGCGAAGGTGCGCGCGATGCCGGCCACTTCGGCCGGCGTGTTGCGAGGCAAGGAGTTGCGAGGCACCGCGGTCCGGGCCGGGGAGCCGGCGGCCGGCATCGCGGCGGCCGGCCTGCCGATCGCAAGCGCATCATCGGCCGGCACTTCATCGGCCCGCACTTCATCGGCCCGCGCATCACCAGCCGGCGCATGGTCACCTGACGCGTCGCGCGCCGGCATCAGCCACGCCGGTGGTATGTCGGGCGAATCGGTCTCGAGCACGTGCGCATGCGCGGGTAACTCCCGCAGCAGCCGCCGGATCTGCCGCGCCCGGGTGAACGTGAACGCGCCACCGAAGCCGAGCGCGAAACCGAGATCGGCGAACATCGTCGCCTGTTGCAGGCTGCCGTTGAATGCATGGGCGATGCCGGTCAGCGGGCGATGGCGGCGCAGATGCTTGAGCACCTGGTCCTGGGCGCGCCTTACGTGCAGGATCGCCGGCAGTTCGAACTCGCGGGCGAGTTTCAACTGGAATTCTAGGAAGCGCTGCTGGCGGTCGCGGTCCAGGCCGGGCACGAAGTGGTCGAGGCCGATCTCGCCGATGCCGACGAAGCGAGGATCGGACATCGATCGTTCGACCTCGCCGCGCAGCCGTTCCAGGTCCTCGTCGGCCGAGCGGTCGACGTACATCGGATGGATGCCGAGCGCATAGCAGCAGTTGTCGTGGCGATGGGCGAGCGCACGCACCTCGGCGAAGTTCCCCGCGCCGATCGCCGGCACGACGATCATCGCGACGCCGGCCGCCCGCGCGCGCTCGACGACCTCGTCGCGATCGGCGTCGAATTCGCCGGCATCCAGATGGCAATGAGTGTCGATCAGCATCGTGCAGTCTGCATCGCAGAATCGTCTGCGCCGCGCAGACGTTCCTCACGTCGTGGGACGGTCGGCCCGCGCTTGCAGATCTTGCCAGACCGGGCGACCGGGCAATGCAACCCCTCGCCGGCCATCGGCAAACATCATTCCTGCGACAGCGTCCCGTCGCGCAGCGCCAGCACCCGGTCGGTGCGGCCGGCCAGCTCCAGGTCGTGGGTGACGATGACGAAGCTGGTCGCGAGGTTCCGGTTCAGCTCGGCCATCAGGTCGAACATCTGGCGGGCGGTGTGACGGTCGAGATTGCCGGTCGGCTCGTCGGCCAGCACGCAGCTCGGCCGGGTGACCAGCGCCCGGGCCAGCGCCACCCGCTGGCGCTCGCCGCCCGACAGCTCGCCGGGTGTATGGGTCACGCGGTGCTCCAGGCCCACCGAGGCCAGCATCTGCCGGGCGGTGGCGTGGGCTTCGGCGACCGGCATCCGGCGGATGCGCAGCGGCATCGCCACGTTGTCCAGCGCCGAGAACTCGGGCAGCAGGTGGTGGAACTGGTAGACGAAGCCGAGCAGCCGGTTGCGCTGCTCGCCGCGTTCGGTGTCGCTCAGCTCGTCGAGCCGGCGGCCGTCGAGCCAGACCGCACCCTCGGTCGGTTCGTCGAGCCCGCCGAGCAGATGCAGCAGCGTGCTCTTGCCGCTGCCCGACGCGCCGACGATCGCCAGCCGCTCGCCGGCGCGCACCTGCAGGTTCACGCCGCGCAGCACGCGGACAGCCTGCGGGCCATCGCCATGGACCTTGCCCAGGCCCTCGCACGACAGCACGATGTCGGCGGCCACGGCGCTCATGCTGCCCCCAAGGGCCTGCGGCCCTGCCCCCCAGGGGGGCCTGAGCGCCTTCGGAGCGGCCGTGCGGCGCTCATTCGTACCGCAGCGCCTGCGCCGGCTGCACCCGCGAGGCACGCCAGCTCGGGTAGAGCGTCGATACCAGCGCCAGCACGCAGGCCACCGAGCCGATGAAGGTCACGTCGTCCCAGTGCAGGTCGCTGGGCAGATGGTTGATGAAGTAGACGCCGGTGGGCAGCACCTGGAAGCCGAACAGCCGCTCGACGAAGGCGACCACGTCGCCGATGTTCAGCGCCAGCAGCACGCCCAGCGTGCAGCCGAGGAAGGTGCCCGCCAGACCGATCAGCGCCCCCTGCACGATGAACACCTTCATCACGCTGCGCGGGCTCGCGCCCAGCGTACGCAGGATCGCGATGTCCGACTGCTTGTCGGTCACCGTCATCACCAGCATCGACACCAGGTTGAACGCCGCCACCGCGATGATCAGGGTCAGGATGATGAACATCATCCGCTTCTCGATCTTCACCGCGGCGAACCAGTTGCGGTTCTCGTGCGACCAGTCGCGCACGTACAGGTCGCCGGTCAGCGAGCGGGTCAGGTCGTCGGCGATGTGCGGCGCATCGAGCATCGAATCGGTCATCAGCCGCACGCCGCTGACGCCCTCGACGCGGAACAGCTTGCCGGCGTCCTCGATGTTCATCAGCACCAGCGTCGAGTCGTACTCGTAGTGACCGGCCTCGAAGATCGCGACGATCTGGAACTGGCGCAGCCGCGGCACCAGTCCGGCCGGTGTCAACGTACCCTGCGGCGCGATCAGCGTGATGCGATCGCCGACATCCACCAGGATCTGGCGGGCCATCTCGCGGCCGATCGCGACGCCGAACTCGCCGGGCACCAGCGCATCGAGCGAGCCGCGCATCATCCTGCGCGCGAACGCGGCCACCTTGACCTCCTCGGCCGGCACGATGCCGCGCACGACGACGCCGCGCACGTTGTCCTGATGGGTCAGCATCGCCTGGCCGGCGACGAAGGGCGCGCCGGCGATCACGCGGCTGTCGCGCTGCGCATCGGCGAGCACCTTCTGCCAGTCGGTGAGCGGCGTGCGGCCGGCCAGCAGCTCGATGTGCGACAGCACGCCGAGCATCTTGTCGAGCACTTCCTTCTGGAAGCCGTTCATCACCGACAGCACGGTGATCAGCGCCGCGACGCCGAGCGCGATGCCGGCCATCGACAACGCCGAGATGAACGAGATGAAGCCGTTGCGCCGCCCGCCGCGCCGGCCCGCCCGGGTGTAGCGCAGGCCGATGAAATACTCGAACGGCAGTGAAGAAAGGATTTGCACCAGGGAGGGCTCCGGGACCGGCGCGAGTTTGCCATAGAATCGGCGGGTGTCAGACCTGATCGTCCTGTGCCCGGGCGCGCTGCTCGCCGCGCCGGCCGCCCCCGCTGCTGCGTCGGCATTGCCGGCCGAATCCTTGCCCGGCGTGCTGCGCGGCGCCACCCTCGCCGACCGGACCGATGACGATGCACTGGTGCCGCGCGAGCTGCCTTACGAGGCCTGGCTGCGCCAGGAGCTGTCGATCGGCGGCCCGGCGGTCATCGAGGCCGCATCGGCCCACCACGATGGCCTGGCCGATGCCGCGCAGTGGCTGCGGGCCACGCCGGTGCATCTGCACGTCGGTCTGGACTCGCTGGTGCTGACCGATCCTTCGATGCTGCATCTGCAGGCCGATGATGCAGCGGCGCTGGCCGCCGCGCTGGCGCCGGTGCTCGGCGACGCCGGATTCGAGCTGCAAGTGGCCGATCCGCTGCGCTGGTACCTGCGTGCGATCAGCCGCACTCCGGACTGGCAGGCGCGGAGCTGGCGGATGTCGGTCGGCCGCAGCATCGACGTCTACAGCCCGCAGGGGCCGGATGCGCGGCTGTGGCGCAAGCTGGTCAACGAGGTGCAGATGAGCTGGTTCGAGCATCCGGTGAATCGGCGCCGCGAGGCCGACGGGCTGCCGCCGGTCAACAGCCTGTGGCTCGATGGGCCCGTGCCCGCCGGCGGACAGAGCCGTTTCAGCAACGTGGTGACCGACGATGCGGCGCTCGCCGGGCTGGCCGCGATGATCGGCGCCCGCACTGCCAGCCTGGCGGACGCACCGGACCTGATCGCCGGCGCCTCAGGCCATCCCGCCGCCACACCCTCACGCGTGCCCCGCATCGACGCTGCAGCCTCGCCTGAAGCTGCAGCCTCACCTGACCCCGCTGCCTCGCCTCACCCCGCTGGTTCGCCTGATGCACCATCGCGCTCTGCATCGGTCGGTGGCGGGCACACGCTGCTGGTGAGCGACGCGTGGCAGGAGTCCGAACGAGATCCCGCGCCGGCGGCCTTCGCCGACGCCTGGCGGCGGTTCGGCGAGCAGCTCGCCCGATTGGGCGCCGACAGGACTCCGCCCGTCGGCTTCGAACAGATGCGCATCGTGCTGTCCGGCGAGCGGCGCTGGATCGAGCTGCGCGCCAGCCGCGGCGACCGCTGGCGCTTCTGGCGCCGCAACGATCCATCCGGCTGGTGGGAGCCGCAGCGATGAACATCATCGAACGCCCGCATCTGCCGGCCGCGCTGGCGGCGCTGTGCGCGGCCGGCGTGGATCCGGTCATCGCCCGGCTGCTGGCCGCCCGCGGCGTGTCCGACCGCGGCGAGCTGCAGCCGCAGCTCGCCGGGCTGCTGCCGCCCGACGGACTGCGCGGGCTCGCCGAGGGCGCCGCGCTGCTGGCCGACGCGATCGAGCGCCACGAGCCGCTGCTGATCGTCGCCGATTACGACTGCGACGGCGCCACCGCCTGCGCGGTGATGATGCGCGGCCTGGCGATGTTCGGCGCCCGCGTCGACTACCTGGTGCCGAACCGCTTCGAGCACGGCTATGGGCTGACCGAGCCGATCGTCGAGCTGGCCTGCAGTCATCCGCGGCTCGGCAAGCCGGCGATCATCGTGACGGTCGACAACGGCATCGCCAGCGTCGCCGGCGTCGCTCGCGCCGCCGCACTGGGCATCCGGGTGCTGGTCACCGATCATCATCTGCCCGGCGCCGAGCTGCCGGCGGCCGCGGCGATCGTCAATCCGAACCAGCCGGGCTGCGGCTTCGCCAGCAAACACCTGGCCGGCGTCGGCGCAGCGTTCTATCTGCTGCTGGGGCTGCGCGCCGAACTGCGCCGCCGCGGCCGTTTCGCCGGCGCGCAGGAGCCGCCGCTGCAGTCGCTGCTGGACCTGGTGGCGCTGGGCACGGTGGCCGACCTGGTGAAGCTCGATGGCAACAACCGCATCCTGGTCGCGGCCGGCCTGAAGCGGATCCGCGCCGGCCGCGCCTGCGAAGGCATCCGCGCGCTGCTGGCGGTGGCCGGGCGCGAAAGCGGCCGGCTGAGCGCCGCCGATCTGGGTTTCGCGGTCGCACCGCGGATCAACGCGGCCGGCCGGCTGTCCGACATCTCGGTCGGCATCGAATGCCTGC
This sequence comes from Burkholderiaceae bacterium, assembly GCA_036826495.1. Lineage (GTDB taxonomy): Bacteria > Pseudomonadota > Gammaproteobacteria > Burkholderiales > Burkholderiaceae_E > DAISWF01. The sequence continues at coordinate 2,748 of DAISWF010000114.1, read as the reverse complement.
TGACCGACGACCCGGCGCGCGCATTCGAGCTGGCGAGCCTGCTGGACGGCATCAACCGCGAACGCCGCGAGCGCGAGGCGCGGATGCGCGAGGACGCGATGCTGGACGTCGCCGGCTTCGACCACGGCAACCGCTGGTCGGCGGTGGTCCATCGGCCCGACTGGCACGGGGGCATCGTCGGCCTGGTGGCATCGAGGCTGAAGGACCACCTGCACCGGCCGGTGTTCGCGTTCGCACCGTCGGCCGGCGCGCCGGGCGAGCTGCGCGGCTCCGGACGCTCGATTCCGGGCATCCACCTGCGTGACACGCTGGATCTGGTCACCAAGCGCGAGCCGGGCCTGATTCCGCGCTACGGCGGGCATGCGGTGGCCGCCCGGCTGGCGCCGCCGGCCCACCGGCGTCCCGGGTTCGGGGCGGCGGTCGGGGGGGGGGGGGGCGAGCCAGGCGCTGCCCACCGCTTCCGGCCCCCCCTGCTGACCGACGGCCCGCTGCCGGCCGAGCGGATGTCGGTGGCGCTAGTCGAGCAGCTCGAATCGTTCGTCTGGGGCCAGGGCTTCCCGGAACCGGTGTTCAGCGATCTGTTCGAGGTACGCGCGCAGCGGCTGGTCAAGGAGCGCCATCTGCGGCTGACCTTGGGCTGCGGCAGCCGCACGCTCGGCGCGATCTGGTTCGACCGGGTCGAGCCGTTGCCGCCGCGCTGCCGGCTCGCCTACCGGCTGGCGCGCGACGACTACGGTTCGCCGCCGACGGTGCAGCTCATGATCGTGGGGGGCGGCTGAGAACCGTGAGCGCACGGCGCGCGGTCGTGCGGGACCCGAGTGCCTTATAATTTCGGGTTTTTCACCGCATTTGCAGAGTCCCGCCATGGAAGCCGAACGCCTGAATCAGATGGTCAACCGCATCGCTGACCTGCGGCAACGGCTGGGCGAACTTCGGGGGTATCTTTGACTACGATACCAAGGAAGCCCGCCTGACCGAAGTCGCCGGCCTGCTGGAAGCGCCGGACGTCTGGGATGACCCCAAGCGCGCCCAGGAGCTGGGCCGCGAACGCAAGTCGCTGGAGGACGTGGTCAACGGCATCACGTCGATCGACGGGGCGCTGCGGGATGCCAACGACCTGCTCGAGATGGCGCAGGCGGAGGACGACACCGAGACGCTGGTGGCGGTGGAGTCCGATCTCGCGCAGGTGCAGCAGCAGGTCGAGGCGCTGGAATTCCGCCGGATGTTCGGCAACCCGGCCGACGGCAACAACTGCTTCGTCGAGATCCAGGCCGGCGCCGGCGGCACCGAAGCGCAGGACTGGGCGGCGATGCTGCTGCGCCAGTACCTGAAGTACTGCGAGCGCCGCGGCTTCAAGACCGAGCTGATGGAGGAGTCCGAGGCCGAGGTGGCCGGCATCAAGGGCGCGACGATCCGTGTCGAGGGCGACTATGCCTACGGCTATCTGCGCACCGAGACCGGCATCCACCGGCTGGTGCGCAAGTCGCCGTTCGATTCGGCCGGCGGCCGCCACACCTCCTTCGCGTCGGTGTTCGTCTATCCCGAGGTCGACGATTCGATCGAGATCGACATCAATCCGGCCGATCTGCGCATCGACGTGTTCCGCGCATCGGGCGCCGGCGGCCAGCACGTGAACAAGACCGAATCGGCGGTGCGCATCACCCACCTGCCGACCAACATCGTCGTGCAGTGCCAGAACGACCGCTCGCAGCACCGCAACCGCGACGAGGCGATGAACATGCTGCGCGCCCGGCTGTTCGAGCTGGAGCTGCGCAAGCGCCGCGCCGAGCAGGACAAGGTCGAGGCCAGCAAGACCGACATCGGCTGGGGCCACCAGATCCGTTCGTACGTGCTCGACCAGTCGCGGATCAAGGACCTGCGCACCAACGTCGAGATCAGCAACACCCGCTCGGTGCTCGACGGCGATCTCGACGAGTTCATCACCGCGAGCCTCAAACAGGGCCTGTGACCGGCCTGCGACCCCCTGAAGCCACGATGACCACCGAATCCCAGCATGCGCCGGCGCCGCCGGACGACAACCAGATCGTCGCCGAGCGCCGCGCCAAGCTCGCTGCGCTGCGCGCCAGCGGCGTGGCGTTCCCGAACGATTTCCGGCCCACCCACCAGGCGGCGCCGCTGCTCGCCGACTACGGCGGGAAGACCCGCGACGAGCTGGAGCAGAACCACGTCGAGGTGTCGCTGGCCGGCCGCATGATGCTCAAGCGCGTGCAGGGCAAGGCGAGCTTCGCGACGATCCAGGACGGCAGCGGCCGGATCCAGCTCTACATCAACGACGAGGGCGTCGGCGCCGAGGTCCACGAGGCGTTCAAGCACTGGGACCTGGGCGACATCGTCGGCGTGCAGGGGCGGCTCTTCAAGACGATGAAGGGCGAGCTGTCGGTGCGCTGCTCGAAGCTGCGGCTGCTGACCAAGTCGCTGCGGCCGCTGCCCGACAAGTTCCACGGCCTGGCCGACCAGGAACTGCGCTACCGGCAGCGCTACGTCGACCTGATCGTCACCGAGACCGCGCGGCGCACCTTCATCACCCGTACGCGGACCCTGAACGCGATCCGCGAGTTCATGGCGTCCAACGGCTTTCTCGAGGTCGAGACACCGATGCTGCATCCGATCCCGGGCGGCGCCGCGGCACGGCCGTTCGTCACGCACCACAACGCGCTCGACCAGCAGATGTACCTGCGCATCGCGCCCGAGCTGTACCTGAAGCGGCTGGTGGTCGGCGGCTTCGAG